>DDJR01000029.1:82300-89405 GCA_002339135.1 Flavobacteriales bacterium UBA2619
GCCATCGGACCAAATCGACCGATTCTAACCATGACTTGTTTTCCCGTGTTGGGGTCAGTCCCCAGAATTCGTTCGCCTGCTTCACGTTCACTTTCTAATGCGTCATCTACCAGGGTCTTAAAAGGTTTGTAGAAATCACCGATCATTTGCTGCCAATCCTTTCTGCCTTCAGCGATGACATCAAATTGAGCTTCCACATCTGCTGTGAAATTGTAGTCTACAATAGAACTGAAATGCTTCACAAGGAAGTCATTGACAACAATGCCGATGTCTGTAGGAGCGAGCTTGTTTCTTTCAGCACCCGTGTTCTCGGTTTCTGTATTTGAAGAAAGTGAGTTGCCTTCGAGAAGAATGACACGATAGTTTCTAGGAGTTCCTTCTCTGTCAGGCATTTCTACGTATCCACGTTTTTGGATTACGCTAATTGTTGAAGCGTATGTTGACGGTCTTCCAACACCGAGTTCTTCAAGTCTCTTCACCAAGCTAGCCTCAGTGTATCTCGGTGGATGATTTGCAAACTTCTGAGTGGCAGTGATATTGATTCTTGACATTGACTCTCCGTTAGACATGAGAGGAAGAAGTCCTTTTGCATCATCATTGTTTTCATCATCTGTGCCTTCTAAATACACCTTAAGGAATCCCTCAAAAGTGATGACTTCACCTCGTGCTACGAAAACATCAGAGCTCTCGCTAACATCAACGGTTACAGTTGTTTTTTCAAGCCTGGCATCAGACATTTGTGATGCGATAGCTCTTTTCCAAATGAGAGCATATAGTTTTTCTTCTTCAGCTTTCCCACTGTGGCTGTTAAGACCAAAGTCTGTGGGTCTGATGGCCTCGTGTGCTTCTTGAGCGCCTTTGATTTTAGATGTAAAAGTTCGTCTTTCACAAAACTCAGCACCATACGCTGATTTAATGGCTGCAGCAGCAAAATCTAATGATTGTTCGCTTAAATTAACGGAGTCAGTTCGCATGTAGGTAATGCGTCCAGCCTCATATAATTTTTGTGCAACTCCCATCGTTCTTGAAACAGAAAAACCCAGTTTTCTGAAAGCTTCTTGCTGAAGTGTTGATGTTGTAAACGGTGCTGTTGGCTTTTTCTTTGCCGGCTTTGTCTCCAGTGATTTTATCGAGTGAGTGCTTTGAGAACAATCTTTTAAAAAAGTTTCGGCCTCTTCTTCTGTTTTGTATCGTGTCTTCCCTTCCGCTTTAAGATTTTTCCCAGCCTTGGTTGTGAATTCGCCAACGACTCTAAATTTATAAGAGGGTACATGATCATCGATTTCACGCTCTCTGTCCACGATTATTTTCACACCTACACTCTGCACTCTTCCAGCACTGAGGCCGGGTTTAATTTTCTTCCACAAGAGAGGACTAAGGTCAAAACCCACAATTCTGTCAAGAATTCTCCGAGCTTGTTGAGCGTTGACCAAATCCGTGTCCACCGTGCGGGGATTGTCAATGGCTTTTAGAATAGCTTGTTTCGTTATTTCATGAAAAACGATGCGCTTGGTGTTCTCAGGTTTCAGTTTTAACGCCTCTACCAAGTGCCATGAAATAGCTTCACCTTCGCGGTCTTCATCAGTCGCTAGCCAAACCATATCCGTGCCCTTCATCGCTTTCTTAAGCTCCGTGATGACCTTCTTTTTATCTTCACTGACCTCATACTTGGGGGTGAAGTTGTTTTCTTTATCGATCGCGGCATCTCCCTTAGCAAGATCACGAATGTGACCAAAACTGGATTTTACAACGAAATCTTTTCCGAGGTAGCCCTCGATTGTTTTTGCCTTTGCAGGTGACTCAACGATGACAAGATTTTTTGGCATTAGATATAGTTTTGGGATGCAAATAAAATAAAACTTCAGTTGAGTTCAACTCTATTTGGCAAGAACTTTTTCATCTAAATAAGATACCCCTTTAGGGGTGACAATTTGTCACGCCCATAATAACAAGCTACATTTGCACAAAACAAGTAGATGAGAGAAGGAGATACAAATATGATTGAGTCTAGACAGGGTGAAGCAATTCACGTTGAAAACTCTTCTAAAGCCTCAGGAGGTCTAAAGATGTTCTTAGAAAGTTATGGTTGTGCAATGAATTTCAGTGATTCGGAGATTATTGCATCTATCATGAGTGATGCAGGTTATTCCACAACAAGGGATGAGACAGAGGCGGATTTGATTTTAGTAAATACTTGCTCAATTCGTGAAAAAGCTGAGGAAAGAGTCCGAAACAGGCTGAAAGAGTTCAAGCGATACAAGCGAAAGAACAGGCGGCTGGTAGTGGGAATGTTGGGTTGCATGGCCGAGCGGTTAAAGGAAAATGTATTAGAACAAGAAAAGCTTGTTGATTTGGTTGTCGGGCCAGATGCTTACCGTGATCTTCCTTCACTTGTGAAACAAGTGAATGGAGGTCAAAAAGCAGTGAATGTCTTGCTTTCCAGAGAAGAAACCTATGCGGAGATCAGTCCTGTTAGGTTAGATAAATCAGGTGTTACAGCCTTCATCAGTATTATGAGAGGTTGCGATAACATGTGTTCTTTTTGTGTCGTGCCGTTTACACGTGGACGTGAACGTAGCAGAGAGCCGAAGAGTATTGTTGCTGAAGCGCATGATTTGTACACTCAAGGTTATCGTGAAGTGACTCTTTTAGGCCAAAATGTTGATTCTTACAAGTGGAACCTAGACATTAAAGGAATTGTTAAAGATTCTGAGCAACCGGTTGTGCGATTTGCCGAATTGTTAGAAATGGTGGCAAAAGTGAATCCGGATTTAAGGGTCAGGTTTTCCACCAGTCACCCCAAGGACATGGTCGATGATGTTCTCCATGTCATCTCAAGACATGAAAACCTCTGTAAATACATTCACCTTCCAATTCAATCGGGTTCGAGTTCGATGCTCAAACGTATGAACAGAGGTTATACAAGAGAGTGGTATTTAGATAGAATTGCGGCCATTAAAAGAATCCTTCCTGATTGCGCTTTGTCTACAGATATTATTACTGGTTTTTGCGGAGAGACTGAACAAGAGCATGCGGAAACAATGTCCATTTTAAAAGAGGTGGGTTATATTATGGCTTACAATTTCAAATACAGTGAGAGGCCTAGAACACTTGCTGAAAGAAAGTATGAAGATGATGTTCCTGAGGAAGTGAAAAGCGCTCGATTAACAGAAATAATAAAATATCAACGATCTTATGCTGCTGTGCTTACTCAAGCAATGGTCGGTAAGGTTTACAAAGTGTTGGTTGAAGGAGTGAGTAAGAAAAGCGCTGACAAATACTATGGAAGAACAACTCACAATACTGTGATGATCTTTGACAAAGGAGACTTGAAATTATGTGATTACGTCAATGTTAGAGCTATAGATTGCACAAGTGCAACTCTAATCGGAGAGGTGACAACTGACCAAGCAGTCGCTTGATTTAGATGAAGTGAAATGAATGTAGGTTCGATAAAACAAAGGTTTGGTGTCATAGGCATGAATGAGGCCCTTGAGAGAGCATTGCACATTGCTGCTCAAGTTGCCCCAACAGATTTGTCGGTTCTTATTCTTGGAGAGAGCGGAACTGGTAAGGAGATCATGCCCAGAATAGTTCATCAATTTAGCAAAAGAAAGCATGGGAAATATGTTGCTGTAAATTGCGGAGCTATTCCAGAAGGAACAATTGATTCAGAACTTTTTGGACATGTCAAGGGAGCTTTTACAGGTGCAACAGAATCTCGTCGAGGGTATTTTGAGGAGGCCGACGGGGGGACAGTTTTTTTAGATGAAGTTGCTGAGTTGCCACTAACGACCCAGGTCAGATTGTTGCGTATCCTCGAAACGGGAGAGTTTATGCGTGTGGGGTCTTCAACAACAGAAAAAACAGATGTGAGAGTCGTTGCGGCTACAAATGTGGATTTTGAAGAGGCATTTCAAAAAGGAAAATTCAGAGAAGATTTATACTATCGTTTGAATCAAGTGCCCATCAACATGCCTCCGCTTCGAGACCGGTCCACGGATATTCATCTTCTTTTCAGAAAATTCACAACAGATTTCAGTGAGATGCACAGAATGCCCCCGCTATCTCTGTCTTCGGATGCAATAGAAATCATTGAGCATTACCCTTGGCCGGGAAATATTCGACAACTCAAGCACATCACTGAGCAAATGTCTGTGTTAGAAATTGAAAGACGTGTCAACTCTGATACTCTGCTAGGATATTTGCCTGAGACCCACAGATCGCGGTTGCCAGTTCGTGTTACCACAGGAAGTGACGGTTTTGAGGAAAGTGATTCTGGGAACAACGAGAGAGAAATGCTGTACAAAGTTCTTTTTGAAATGAAAGGTGACTTGAACAATCTGAAAGAACTCGTGTTTGGCTTAATTAAAAATGGCGGTTCGCTAAGTGGAGATGATGAATTGCTTGTTAAAAAAATGTTTCATGAGCAGAGTAGCTCTCAGACGAGTGAAGGCAATTTTCCGGTCGTGTTTTCACGAGGAGATCATCCAGAAAGCACCAGTCATGTAAAAGATTTACAGGAGCTTGAGCCAAGCTTGTCTTTGATAGATTCTGAAAAGGAGCTAATCAAAATGGCCTTAAAAAAGTACAACAACAGGCGCAAGGATGCGGCGGAAGAGTTGGGTATTTCGGAGAGAACGTTGTATCGGAAAATCAAAGAATATTCTCTTAAATGAATTGCGTCAAATGCATATTGTTCCTTGGTGTTGTGGTTTTCTCCATGTTAGGTTGTGGTGTTTACTCTCCCTATGGAGCTGCAACTTCAGGAGCCAAGACATTTAGTGTATCTACTTTCGAAGCAACACATCCATTGGTTTCTGCCTCCTCTGCTCTTAGCATATCTGAGTCACTGGTGGACAGAGTTCAAAGGCAGTCAACTTTGCAATTGGCTAGTGGGGAAGCAGAGCTGACATTTTCTGGAAGAGTTGTGGGTTGGATGGTGCAGCCGATTAACGTTCAAGGGGATGAAACCGCCAGCGCAAACAGAGTCACTATAACAGTGGATGTCATCTACACAAATCATTTAGATGAATCCTTGAGTTTTCAGCGGAAGTTTAACAGATTTATCGATGTGCCAAGCAGTTCAGACCTCTTTTCTATTGAAGATGAGATTGCAAAGGAGGTTGGCGAGTTGTTATCTTTAGATATTTTTAACGCTAGTTTAGGCAATTGGTAATCCAATGAACATTCAACGGCTCAATTCAATTCTCACTGACAAAGCAGCAGATTTAGCTGATTTACGTGACGATTTAGCTGCATTGGTCGTTGCCAATCCATACAGTGGACCATTTCGCATGTTGCTTGCAAAGGCGTCCAAGGATGCGGGTCATTTAGACCAAAAGCAAGATCTTCTTGCTGCCGCTGCTCATTGCAATTCGCGCAAGGCTCTTTTTGAATTTATGTTTGGTGAAGACTTCAGACGAGAAGCTAGGGAGATTCATAAAGTTATTGAAAAAGAAGAGGATGTGTCGGAACACGAGTTGATGGAATTGGTTTGGCACTTGGATGAAGCAAACTCAGATGATGATTCAGGTGAATTTTTAAGTGAAAGAGAAGATGTAGTCGAAGCAATCGCGACTTCCTTGAGCTTTGAAATGGAGAGTTGGGAGGAAAAAGAGCCTCAGAATGGGGGGGGTCAAGAAAAACTTTCAAGTTTTTTTTCACCAGAATTAAATCAACAAATTGACCCCGAAAAAGAGGTTGTCTCAAGACAGAAATTAGCGGAAGTAAAGGGTGCAGGTGAGGCTAATTCCTTGTTCGGAAAGTGGCTGAATAAAAGAGCAGTAGAAACTTCATTTGGAGATTTCGGTAATCCTGACTCCCAAGTAGAGCGTGGGTCAGCTGCAATAATCGATGCTTTTTTAAGCAAGAGAAATCCGTCAATTGGTGCTGTTAGAGATGTCGAATATTCGGTTGGAGAGTGGGCTGGTAAGGGTCTTCAATTTGACCCAAGTTTAGTGACTGAAACAATGGCTAAATTGTATGCGTCTCAGGGTCAAATTGGACGAGCTAGGAAAGCTTTTAAGATGTTGGCTTTGAAATATCCTGAAAAAAGTGTTTATTTTGCATCCCAGCTTAAAAAGCTAAGTAAAAACTAAGAAGACTATCATGGGAACTTTCCTTACTGTTGTTATTTTAATCATCTGCTTCCTTTTAGGAGCAGTTATTTTAGTCCAAAACCCGAAAGGTGGTGGACTCGCATCTGGATTTACAGGTGGTGCCGCTATGGGTGGTGTACAACGTACTACAGACTTCCTTGAGAAGAGCACTTGGTACCTTGTCGCTGCATTGTTCGTGACCTGCATGGCAGCGGGTATCTACAATGGAAACACTGAAGCTAACGTAGGAATTGATGAGAGCTTTATGCCAAGTGCTGCCTCTACAGAAGCTCCAGTTGAAGTAGCTGCACCCGTTGCAGCAGATTCTCCATCAGACACTCCTTCTGAGTAAGTAAATACTAGAAGTATTTTTCGTCTAAAGTATTAGATTTTCGAATCATTCGAATGTAATTTAGCGCTCGCATTTTTGCAGGGACGCAACATCGTCCTGCACTATTTCATCTATATCATTTCTTATCTCCTATGTCAGTAAACATTCGCCCATTGTCAGATCGGGTTCTTATCGAGCCAGCTCCAGCTGAAGAAACAACAGCAAGTGGAATTATTATCCCAGACACAGCTCAGGAAAAGCCTCAAAGAGGCCTTGTAGTTGCTGTGGGTCCTGGCAAGCCAGATGAACCTACTACAGTAAAAGTTGGAGATTCTGTTTTATATGGTAAGTACTCTGGTTCGGATCTTCAGGTAGAGGGAAGAGATTACATGATTATGCGTGAGTCCGATATTCTCGCAATAGTTTAACTAAACAGACCGTTTTAAATATTATCAAATGGCAAAAGACATTAAGTTCGATATTGAGGCTCGCAGGAGTTTAAAAGCAGGTGTTGATGCACTTGCTAACGCAGTGAAAGTAACCTTGGGACCCAAAGGAAGGAATGTGGTGATTGACAGGAAATTTGGAGCACCAAGTGTCACCAAAGATGGTGTTACCGTCGCAAAAGAAATAGAGCTTAAAGATCCCATTGAAAACATGGGTGCTCAAATGG
>DDJR01000029.1:89704-108538 GCA_002339135.1 Flavobacteriales bacterium UBA2619
AAACATGGGTGCTCAAATGGTGAAGGAGGTAGCTTCTAAGACAGCTGATGTAGCTGGTGACGGAACGACAACTGCCACAGTCCTCGCTCAAGCTCTTATTTCTGAAGGCATGAGGAATGTGTCTTCCGGAGCTAATCCGATGGATCTGAAGCGCGGAATGGACAAAGCATCTGCAGCAATTGTCAAACATCTCCAAAAGATGAGTCAAGAAGTTGGCAATGACAACTCTAAAATAGAACAGGTCGCTACCATTTCTGCAAACAACGACAATACCATTGGCTCTTTAATTGCTCAAGCGATGAAAACAGTGGGAAACGAGGGTGTGATTACTGTAGAGGAAGCAAAGGGAATGGAGACAACTGTAACTACAGTTGAGGGAATGCAATTTGATCGTGGGTATTTAAGCCCTTATTTCGTAACCAACCCTGAGAAGATGGAGGTTGAGTTGGAGAACCCATTTATTCTTATTCACGATAAGAAAATCTCTAACATGAAAGATCTTCTTCCGGTATTAGAAGAAACCGCAAAGTCAGGCCGTCCTCTTTTGATTATCGCTGAAGATGTCGATGGTGAGGCTTTGGCAGCATTGGTGGTCAATAAAATCCGAGGATCACTCAAGATTGCAGCAGTTAAAGCGCCAGGTTTTGGAGATAGAAGAAAAGCGATTCTTCAAGATATTGCGACTCTAACTGGTGGTCAGGTTATTTCGGAAGAGACAGGCTTAAAGCTTGAGAATACATCAATTGACGATCTTGGTACAGCAGAAAAAATCACGATTGACAAGGACAATACCACACTTGTAAATGGTGCTGGTGAAAAATCAAGTATTGCTTCTCGCATTGGCCAGATCAAAGCCCAAATCGAGACGACAACATCAGACTACGACAAAGAGAAGCTTCAAGAGCGCCTTGCGAAACTCGCGGGAGGTGTTGCTGTTTTGTATGTTGGTGCCGCTACTGAGGTAGAGATGAAAGAGAAAAAAGACAGAGTTGATGATGCTTTGCACGCAACTCGTGCTGCTATCGAGGAGGGAATTATTCCAGGGGGAGGAACGGCATACATTAGAGCTGCTGCGATGATCTCAAAACTTGAGGGAGCGAACAACGATGAGACTACTGGAATTAAGATTGTGATTCGGTCCATTGAAGAGCCATTGCGTCAAATTGTATCCAATGCTGGTGGAGAAGGTGCTGTAGTTGTTAATGCAGTGCGTGATGGAAAAGCTGATTTCGGCTACAATGCAAGAACTGAGGTTTATGAAGATCTATACAAAGCTGGAGTCATTGACCCAACTAAAGTTGCACGTGTCGCCCTCGAGAATGCGATTTCTATTTCTGGAATGATGCTTACAACGGAGTGTGTTATTTCTGACTTTGAAGAAGAAGGATCGATGGCTGCTCCACCTTCTATGCCCGGTGGTATGGGAGGAATGATGTAGAATAAACAGACTGTTAGATTGATGTCGATTAACGTAACACACGCCACGAAAGTTTTTGATGGACAAGCTGCTCTTAATGATGTGAGCTTGAAAGTGCCATCAGGCCAGGTTCTAGGTCTTTTAGGCCCCAACGGAGCTGGTAAATCAACGTTAATGAGATTGATATCGGGATATTTGCCAGCAACTTCAGGTTGTGTTAGTGTTTGTGGTTTCGATGTTGATTCAGATCCTCTAGAAACAAAGAAGAGAATAGGCTATTTGCCCGAGCACAACCCCCTGCCTGAAGACATGTTCATTCGTGAATATTTACAATTTGTAGGAGGGATGTACAATGTCAATCACCTTTCGAATAAGGTAGAGGATGTTATGTCTCTTGTTGCACTGGGTCCTGAATCAGGCAAGAAAATCGGACAATTGTCTAAGGGTTACCGTCAGCGGGTGGGTCTTGCAGCAGCTATTATCCATGAACCTGAGGTGTTGATTCTGGATGAACCAACTTCTGGTTTGGACCCCAATCAACTTGTTGAAGTCAGGATGCTCATCAAAGACATAGGTCGAGAAAGAACCGTGCTTTTATCTACCCATGTGATGCAGGAGGTTGAGGCCATGTGTGATCGTGTTGTGCTAATTAAGAAGGGAGAGGTCGTTGCAGATGACGAAATAAGTGTTTTCACGAGCCGAGACGGGGGTTTGGAAGCTGCTTTTAAAGACCTGACTTCTTGAGCACTGAAACAAATACGGAACGAGGTGTTGTATTTAGATCTACTGGATCTTGGTATGATGTGCAAGACGCTTCAGGTGAAACTATTCTTTGTAGAATTAAGGGCAAGATGCGACTGATGGGTTTGCGCTCGACAAACCCGATTGCGGTGGGAGATGCGGTTCAATTTATCAGAGCACAAGATGGTACAGGAAGCATAGATAGCATCGAAGAGAGGAAAAATTATATTGCGCGCAAGTCTGTCAATCTTTCTAAGGAAACTCACATTGTTGCTTCAAACCTTGACAGGGCATATTTGATTGTGACTATAGCTAAGCCAAGGACAAGTTCGGGTTTTATAGATCGATTCTTAGTCACCGCAGAAGCCTACGGAATTTCGACAAAGATTGTGTTTAACAAATTTGACTTGTTGCACTCAGACCCAGAAGCCATGGTAAGGCAAGAAGAGTTGGAGGAAATATATACAAATGCTGGCTATGAAACGATGAGAGTTTCGGCAGAGTCAGGTTTGGGGATTAAAGTATTTCGAGAAGAATTAAATGAGGGAATCAATTTGCTGTCTGGACATAGTGGAGTTGGCAAAAGCACGATTATAAATATGCTGATTCCTGGCTTAGACCTTAAGACGGCAGATGTGTCTGAATCTCACTCCAAAGGGCGACACACAACCACGTTTGCTGAAATGTTTTCTGTGCCAGGAGGAGGGTTTATTATTGACACTCCAGGGATAAAAGGGTTTGGTTTAGTGACCTTGGAAAAGAATACGTTGAACCATCATTTTCCAGAGTTTTTTAAACTGTTACACAATTGTAAATTTAACAATTGTGTGCACATGGATGAGCCAGGATGCGCAGTAAAAAAACAGGTTGAAGCGGGTCTTCTGTCACACGAGCGTTACGCCAATTACTCGGAGATGTATCGGACTTTTGAAGATGGTCCATACAGATAAAACTTGTTTTTTTTGGATTATACTTTTGAAGTATACAATCCATGGACCTTCAGATCTTCCGAATTGTATTTAAGGCGTTGGTGCGTATGTCTGTCAAAAACATCGATTCCCATTGATCTTAGAATTGCGTCCCCGGCGGCACAATCCCACTCCATGTAAGTGCCAGTTCTGGAGTGAATTTCTGCTTCCCCAAGCGCTAAGTGACAAAATTTAAGTGCGCCGCTCATGGGCCGAGAAGTTACCTCGTTTTTAAGAATTCCTGGGGGCAACAACTCTTCCAATTCTGCCTTCTCTGCCCACGAGGTCACAAGCCTATATGGTTTTTGTATCGGTGTAGAATGAATCGTTTTTAACGATGTCCCGTCCAATTGGTAAATTGAAAACCCCAGCTTCATGGCTCCGGCGTAGATCAAGTTAGCCAATGGGTCTGCAACTACCCCTATGATTGGGCCTGTTGTGTCGCATAAAGCAATGTTCACAGCAAACCCCGACCTGTTTTTAAGAAAAGATTCGGTGCCGTCTAAAGGGTCAATCAAGAAATAGTACGGCCAATTTTCCCTTTCTTTAAATTCAGGAATGTCTGCTTCTTCGCTAATGATTGGTATTCCAAGTGGAGAAAGTATGTTCGTGATGATTTTATCAGAAGCATAATCAGCGTCAGACACGAGGGATCCGTCTTTTTTTGATGTTACATGTAGTGCGTCATCTGAAGCAGACAGAGCTAAAAGTAATTCTCTTCCAGCAGCTCCAGCAGCTGTAATAGAAAGGTTTAGAGTTTCTTTTAAAAATTCATCTGAAATCATGCGCACAATATAGTCTTCATAGAGTAATTTTGCCTCGATGCAGGGGTGCCTTTTGGCTGAGATTTATACCCTTTGAACCTGACCGGGTCATACCGGGGTGGAAGATGTCAAGAGTTTGCGCTGTGCAATATCTCTCCCATGTGTCATTTTTAATGAATTTACAAATTAAACAATGTCGCCATGTGTCATTTTTGTCAAAGTAATTTAGTTGCGTTTCTCTTTTTCTCTCTTTTTCTAACGACCACAAATCTCTGTTCACAGGTTGATTCAATCAACATTTTACAACCTGTTGCTGTGAGTGCTGTGAGTTCTGATGAGAGATCACCTTTTGCAAATACAAATCTCAGCCAAGACGATTTAAACTCCATGGATACAGGTCAAGACCTGCCTTTCTTATTGAGACTAACTCCTTCAATTGTTGTGACCTCAGATGCAGGAAATGGAATTGGGTATACAGGAATACGTCTAAGGGGTTCGGATGCGAGTCGCATCAACGTAACCATCAATGGAGTTCCTTTGAATGATGCCGAATCTCAGGGTGTTTTTTGGGTTAATTTACCTGACTTAGGTGCTTCAGTTTCGGGGTTACAAATTCAAAGAGGTGTAGGAACAAGCACGAATGGTCCCGGTGCTTTTGGGGGGTCTATCGCTATAAATACGCTAGGAAAAACCGTCCAGCCCGGAGGTCAGGTTGTGTTGGGAGGAGGAAGTTTTAATTCTTTTCGCAGAAGTGTCAGTTGGAATACAGGTATTGTTGGCAAGGGTTGGAATGTGGAAGGTCGCATGTCACAGATCGGATCTGATGGATATGTTGACAGAGCATCGAGTGATCTGAATTCAATATATACTTCTATTGCGAAAAGATGGGGTAGTGGACGATTCTCCATTACATCATTGCGGGGCAGTGAAAGAACATACCAATCATGGTTTGGTATCCCACAATTTGTCACAAATGAAAATGTAACAGATGCAGATATTGATGACTGGGTTATGAATAGTTCAGAGTATGGATATGGTTTTGATATCGAGCGTTTAGATGATTTAAAAGAGAGAGGAAGACAGCACAATTACTACAACTACAAGGATGAAGTGGACAACTATGCTCAAAATCATTTGCAGTTGCATTTTGAACAAGATTTAGGCATGGCGAGCATGGCGGTTTCCCTTTTCTCTACTTTAGGAGCAGGCTATTACGAACAATTCAGATCAAATGACGCTTTTTCTGTTTATGGATTAGAAGCACCAATGTACTCAGATTCGATCTCACCAGAAGCTACAAATGTGATCAGAAGAAGGTGGTTAGACAATACTCTAGCTGGTGGACTTGTTAATTTTGATTTGCCATTGGGAGAAGTCGATGTTCAGTTTGGAGGTGCATATTCGAATTATTCAGGAGATCATTTTGGTGAATTAATTTGGATGGAGCACGCTGCAGATGTTCTTCCTGGGACGAGATACTATGACAATGTTGGTGACAAGCAGGATGGAAGTGCGTACGTCAGAGGTTCGTATGATCTCATGGATGAAAAGGTGAGGCTACAGGCGGAGTTGCAAACCCGATATGTGACATACTCCACGAGTGGTGTTGACGCTGATCTAAGAGAAATTTCAATTGCAGACACGCTTCTTTTTTTTAACCCCAAGTTTGGGTTCGATGTATTGTTAAGTGAATCTTCAAGAGCTTTTGCTTCTGTTGCAATTGCAAATAGAGAGCCAGCTAGAAGTGACTATTTGGATTCTCCGAACTCAGGTTCAGTCAACCCAGAACATCTCAAGGATTTCGAGTTGGGATACAAATACGTTGCGTCCAAGTGGAGTTTTGAAATGGGGCTCTACCACATGAGCTACAAAGATCAATTGATTGCAACCGGAGCACTAAACGATGTTGGGAGTCCTGTTCGAGTGAATGTTCCTAAAAGCTTCAGACAGGGTATTGAGCTTCAGGCAGGAGTTGAGTTAATGCCAAAGATTCGTTGCAATGTCAACGTCACACTCTCCGAAAATAAGATTGATTTGTTTGAAGAAACATTGTACGATTATGATGAAAACTATGACTATACCAATGTTGTTAATCATGAAAATAGTGACATCGCTTTCTCACCATCTGTTACAGGTTCAGGAGTTATTTCTGCGGAGGTTTGGTCCAACAACAACAGTACTATTGGTTGTGACTTCGTGACGAAATTTGTGGGTGAGCAATTTTTGGACAACACGTCAAACATTGATCGTTCATTGCCTTCATACTTCGTCAATGATTTGTCAGTTCAATGGTCTACAACAAGAACAAACAATGATAAGATCTGTTTGTCAATTGTTGCTAAGAATATTTTTGACAAAATGTACAGTGCAAATGGATGGACTTACAGCTACTTGTTTGGTGGTTTCGATAGCATGCAGACAGAAAATTATGTTTTCCCCCAAGCTGGTCGGAATGGGTTTGTTAATTTGGTGTACAGTTTTTAAGTAACATGTCTTAATTTGCGGGTATGAAAGCAAGGGCCTATTTTATTTTATTTCTCGTCACATTGTTGGCTTGTAAGTATGGGGTTTCTGCTCAATATACCATGCCGTTTGAGGAGCTACCTCATGAAGGCACATGGCTTCAATGGCCTCATGACCATACTTATGGGGCAGGCGCTTCTGACTTCGAACCAGCATGGATCCAGATGACAGTCGCCTTGGTTGATGCCGAGAGAGTGCACATTGTAGCGTATGATAATGTGCATAGAAATCACATTGTAAATCTGTTAGAGGCCTCTGAAGTAGATATGTCTTCTGTAGATTTTGTGATTGCTGAAAATGATGACTTTTGGGTCAGAGACAATGGGCCCATTTTTGTTTATGACTCTGATGCCAATTTAACAATTTTAGATTGGGGTTTTAATGGTTGGGGGGGGAATGCCCCTTTTGAGCTTTGTGATGATGTTCCCATCGCTGTTGCGGACTCTCTCAATATACCTATTCTTGATCTCAGTGCAATGGTACTAGAGGGCGGAGCTTTTGAGATTGATGGGTACGGAACATTTATGGCTACCAGAACATCTATCACTGGTCCAGATAGGAACCCCAATTTGTCAGAATCTCAAATAGAAGAATATCTGGGTCAGTACTTGGGTGTGTCCAATTTCGTATGGTTGGACGGACAAGCCGGCGGTTTGGATGATATCACCGATCAGCACATTGATGGTTTTGCACGATTCCATGGAAACAACACTATCGTTACCCTAAACCACACTGATCAAGCGTATTGGGGAGTCTCATTTTCGGACAGAACAATTATTAACAATGCTATCAATACTGAGGGTGTCCCATTTGAGATTGTTCATTTGCCGTTAACGGTGAATGATGTGGTTACAACATGGGGTGAATCTGTTGGATATCGAGCAAGCTACACGAACTATTATATTGCAAACGGTGTGGTTTTAGTACCCAACTTTGATGACCCCAATGACGAAGTCGCAAATGGCATTGTGAGCGCACTGTATCCAAACAAAAATGTGGTAGGCATTGATTGTCGCAATATGTTGTTTGTTGGTGGAATGGTTCACTGCGTCACACAGCAACAGCCCATCGGAGAAATTAACACATCGGTTCAGCAGTTGGGCTTAGCCGGTGATCCAAATCACCTCGGAAAGTTGCTTTGTGTATATGACTTGTTGGGTCGTGAAGTTGAACATCCAGTGCAGGGTGTCGCTTATCTTTTTCGCTACGAAAACGGAGAGGTTAAGAGATTGATAGCTGACTGAAATCCCGTACTTTTTCCAGTACAGTTCCAAGAATGACAAGATCTGCTCCTGCTTCCCAGGCTTTTTCGATTCCTTCATAATTAAGAATCCCACCACCGACAATGATGGGCACATCAACTGCTTTTCGAACTGCGGAGACTACTTCAGGAGGAATACTATTTCCAGCGCCACTTCCAGCATCAAGATAAACGGCTTGCATTCCAAGTAAAACCGCTGCTGAAGCAGTCGCTACAGCTAATTCTGGTTTTGCAGATGGAATGGGTAAGGTTTGAGTTATATACGCTGCTGTAGTAAGAGGGCCATCTCCAACCAACAAATACGCAGTGGCTACAGTTTCAATGTCCATTTTCATAATGAGTGGAGCCGCTTCTACGTGGCGGCCGATTAAAAGATCTGCATTTCGCCCACTTACTAGGCTCAGGAATAGAAGAACATCTGCATGTTCAGTAACCTGCTCTGGTGAGCCTGGGAAAAGAACAACGGGTAAACGAGTCTGTTTCTGAGCAGCTTTCACGAGATCTTCGGTATTTCCTGATGACAAGTGACTTCCTCCAATGAGAATGTCGGATGCTCCAGACTGCTCAATTTCTTTCAGCCAATTGTGTAATTCTATACCGTTGGGTGTTTTGTCAGGGTCGAGCAACACGGCAAACCTTTTTTCACCATTGCGCATGCTGGCTTGAAGATTTGCTAACCAATTCTTATTCATTTTGCTTCTTGTATGGCCCATTTTATCTCATTTACTATAGATCTATGTCTCATTACATGTCCACTCGAGACTACAAGGAAGTGAGCTCCTTCTGTCGTTTTTTTAAGTGAATTCCGCAAAGGTTTAGACCAACTGAAAGGTATGATTTTATCTCTCCTTCCAAAAATAAAATATATCTTTTTTTCTGGAGTGATATTTTCATGAATCGTCTTTGATAATTTGTTTTTATTTGGCCAAAATAATTGATGTGCGGCCCATGAAAATGCAACCCTTCGTCTTATTTCAGGTGTGTTAGTATGGTAGATGCCAAAACGATGTTTGTGCTGGGAAATGAGTCTCATAGACCTCAGGTTGTCAATTAGCCACCTGTTTAACTCTGGATTTTTATCGATTAACCTCCAGCAGTATTTCCCCAATCTTGTGTTCACTACAAATCGATAGAGGTTGCCCATTTTTAACCCATCGGGAGCTAATACGATGATTTGTGAGAATTTCCAAGGAAATTTCTCAAACAAAGTAAGTGCAATTCTACTTCCCATTGAGTAGCCTAAAAGAACAAGTTTTATATTTTCTGGTGTTGCAAAATTCAACGAAATGTAGGATTCAATAGCTTGAATTAAGACGGAGGGCTTTAGCGCTTCATCCAGATTTTTCGGTGCTATAGGTGTGCTTCTTTCATGGTGAAGTAGGCTAACAGAGAGCATCGCAGTAGTCTCTTCAAACAAAGGACTAAAGTTGAACATTTCTTTCGAATTCCGATCAAAACCATGAAATGCCACAACAATTGTTTTTGATAAATGCAAGTTATCACCACCTCTGATCCAGCCGCCAAAACGCCATCCTCGGTATTCCCATTCAATAGGTTGTTCAATTGTTACAAGTGATGCCATTGTGCAAAGTAATAAACTGTGGAAAAAGTGATGTCATTTTTTTAAATAGTTTGATTGAAGTCACTCTGTGATAACGTAAATTTACACCGGTTATAGTCATCAATGTCATACTTAACTGGACGCTTTTTGAATAGAGAAATTTATTTAAAACCGACCAGATAAAAAAAAAATGCCCAAAGATTCAAGCATAAAGTCGGTACTTATTATCGGCAGCGGACCAATTGTGATTGGCCAAGCGTGTGAATTTGACTACAGTGGCTCCCAGGCTTCTCGTTCTCTAAGAGAAGAAGGGATTGAAGTGACTCTGATTAACAACAACCCCGCCACCATCATGACTGATCCAGTTATGGCGGATTTTGTTTACCTCGAATCCCTGGAGCCAGAATCAATTGTTAAGATTCTGGAGAAGCACCAAATTGATGCGGTCCTCCCAACGATGGGTGGTCAAACTGCGCTCAATCTTGCAATCAAATGTGATGAAATGGGCATTTGGGAAGAGTTTGGGGTTAAAATCATTGGCGTTGATATTGCAGCTATTGAAATCACGGAAAATCGTGAGAAGTTTCGACTTCTCATGGAGGAAATCGATATCCCCATGGCCCCTCAAGCCACTGCAAAAAGTTTTCTTGAAGGGAAGGGGATTGCACAGAAATTTGGCTATCCACTTTGTATCCGCGCAAGTTTTACGTTAGGTGGTGCTGGTGCTGCAGTTGTGCATACAAAAGAAAACTTTGAAGACAAGCTTACTTCAGGACTTCACAAATCACCCATTCATGAAGTGATGATTGACAAAGCTCTGCTCGGGTGGAAGGAATTCGAATTGGAGCTCTTGCGTGATTCTAACGACAACGTTACCATTGTTTGTTCTATCGAAAATATGGATCCCATGGGAATTCATACTGGAGATTCGATCACGGTAGCTCCTGCCATGACTCTGTCGGATAAGACTTACCAAAGGATGCGCGATATGGCGATTCACATGATGCGAAGCATTGGTGAATTTGCGGGTGGGTGCAATGTCCAATTTGCAGTTTCCCCTGATGAAAATGAGGATATTATTGCTATTGAAATTAATCCAAGGGTCTCGAGGTCATCAGCGCTTGCTTCTAAAGCAACAGGTTATCCCATTGCAAAGCTTGCAGCAAAACTTTCAATTGGGTATCATTTAGATGAATTAAAGAATACCATCACTGGTTCTACATCGGCGATGTTTGAACCCACTTTAGATTATGTGGTGGTAAAAATACCACGTTGGAATTTCGATAAGTTTCCTGGTACAGACAGAAGGTTGGGTCTTCAAATGAAGTCAGTTGGTGAAGTGATGGCCATCGGCAGTTCTTTTCAAGAAGCACTTCAAAAAGCATGTCAATCTCTAGAAATTAAGAGAAATGGCTTGGGCGCTGATGGGAGAGAATTGCGAGACCATGACGCTATTATGGAAAGTCTTAACAATCCGTCTTACAACAGACTCTTTCACATCTACGACGCATTTAAGTTGGGTGTTCCCTTTTACAAAATTCACGAATCCACACAGATCGACCCTTGGTTCCTCAGACAGATAGAGGCTTTACTCATGCTCGAAAATGATGTTGAAAAACATTCGATTGAGACCTTGCCTAAATCTCTTTTGATGGAAGCCAAGCGAAAGGGATATGCTGACAGACAAATTGCACACCTGTTAAAATGTCTAGAAAGTGAAGTGAACGAGAAGCGCAGAAAAGAAAACATAAACAGGGTCTACAAATTGGTAGATACATGTGCAGCGGAATTCCCTGCACTAACTCCATATTATTACTCAACATTTGAAGAATCAGAAAACGAAAGTGTCAGTTCTGATAAGAAAAAAGTCATCGTTCTCGGCAGTGGACCCAATAGAATAGGACAGGGGATTGAGTTCGATTACTGCTGTGTTCACGGAGTTCTGGCAGCAAAAGAATGCGGTTATGAAACGATTATGATCAATTGCAATCCTGAAACTGTTTCTACTGATTTCGACACTGCAGACAAGCTTTATTTTGAGCCGGTTTTCTGGGAACATATTTATGACATTATTCTTCACGAAAATCCGATTGGAGTTATTGTTCAGTTGGGTGGCCAAACAGCCTTAAAGCTTGCCGAGAAGTTAGACCGCTACAACATCCCTGTTCTGGGCACATCTTACAAAGCACTTGACCTAGCTGAGGACAGAGGAAGCTTTTCAACACTGCTTAAAACGGAGGGAATTCCCTATCCCAAGTTCGGCGTGGTAGAAAACGCTGACCAAGCGGTTGATCTTTGCCGCGAACTTGGATTCCCCTTACTTGTTCGCCCTTCATATGTGTTGGGAGGGCAAAAAATGAAAATTGTCATCAATGAAGAAGATTTAGAAAATCACGTGATTGATATTCTAAAGCACATGCCTGAAAACCAAATCCTTTTAGATCATTTCCTCGAAGGTGCTGTGGAGTGTGAGGCAGATGCTATTTGTGATGGGGATCAGGTGAGAATCATAGGTATTATGGAACACATCGAGCCAGCAGGAATTCATTCAGGTGACAGCTATGCACTTCTTCCTCCATTTAATTTAGGGGATCTTGTGATTCAAAAAATCAAAGATTATACAGAAAGAATTGCCATGGCCTTGGAGACCAGAGGTCTGATTAATGTTCAGTTTGCTGTTAAAGATGATGAGGTTTATATTATTGAGGCAAATCCACGCGCATCACGTACAGTGCCTTTTATCTCAAAAGCATATGGAGTTCCCTATGTAAATCATGCAACGAAGGTGATGCTGGGTGAAGCAAAGCTCAAAGATCTACCGCATTCACCTCAACTGGAAGGATATGCTGTAAAAATACCTGTCTTTAGTTATGAGAAATTTCCTGATGTCAATAAAGAGTTGGGTCCCGAGATGAAATCTACTGGAGAAGGCATTCGTTTTATCAAAGACCTACGCGATCCGTTTTTTCGCAAGATTTATTCTGAACGCAACTTATATTTGAGCAAGTAATAACAAAGAGTCCCGATGTTGAAGAGTATATTTTATATTGTTGTGGTTTGGATTGTTTGGCGATGGCTAGACAGGATGTTTGGTAGAAAACAACGCCCTGTAAATCTGAACGATCGTCATCAATCACCACCAAGTAAATCGAGTCCTAAAAAACCCAATGACGATCGAATCGGTGATTATGTTGAGTTTGAGGAGGTCGAAGAATAATACTAATCTCCTACTTGTTATCTTGCTCCCATGCATAAAATTCTTCCACACGCGATAGCTGTTTTGCTTCTTTTTTGCATTTCTGCAGCCTTTTATTCCCCTGCTTTTATCAAAGGAGAAAGAATGCTTCAAGGAGACACTGTTAATTTTAAAGGAATGTCTCATGAGGCGAAGAGCTACAGTGAGATGTTGGATTCGAAAGAGCTGCCGTCTTGGACAGACAGCATGTTCTCGGGGATGCCCACAACCCAAATAACCGGCAGTGGATTTACTTCTCTTCCAAAACTTATTTGGTTGTTCCTGAAATTGTTTATGTCGCCAGAGATTATGACTTTATTTATGGCGATGCTCGCAGGTTATGTCCTAGCTCTTTGTCTGAAAGCCCCTCCTTGGATTGCCTTTATAGTGGGCGCAACTTATGGTTTGGCCTCTGTAAACATCCTCTATCTTTCAGCAGGTCATGCGACCAAGGTGAGAGCCATTTCTGTTATGCCTGGAGTTTTAGGGGGTGTCGTAGCTGCATTTAGGGGAAGACGGGCTATGGGCGTAGGAGTTTTCACGTTATTTCTCTCGATTCATTTGTTTGCAAACCACCTTCAGATGACGTATTACTTGCTGTTTCTAATAGCTTTTGTAGGTGTTTCCGAAGTCATATTGATGTCTCGGAAAAGTTCTAGAAAGCAAGCATTTCACACGTCTTTGATTTTGCTGGCTGGCGGATTTTTTGCCATTCTACCTCAATCAGCTGAACTTGCATTAACACAAAATTACGCACACCATACAACACGAGGTGAGTCTGTTTTGTCGGATGATTCGGGAAGTCAAGATGCGGTTGATGCGGGTTTGTCAGAAGACTATATTTTTGAATACAGCATGTCTCGTGGTGAGTGGTTGTCTATGGTGATTCCTAATATAAAGGGAGGAGGTGACCAATTGTATTGGGGTGAGCAAAGGTTTAGCGGGGGAGCTTTTTACTTTGGAGCAATTGCTTTTGCTTTGATGCTGGCGTTCTTCTTTGTCGGGCGAGATCCGCTTAGATACCCCCTGATTCTTATTTCTTTGATTGCAGTCATTCTTTCCTGGAGGGAAGCATCTTTCTTGTCAGATTTTTTCATCAACCACGTACCACTATTTAATAAATTTCGAGACACGAAAATGATGCTTGTCCTTGTTCAGGTTGCGGTTGCTGCTGGAGGAGCCTTGGCATTAAAAGAAATGTGGGAAGATGCTTCAACTGGAAGATGGAAACCATGGGTGTTTTCTCTTTTGGGGATTTCGGCTTGTTTATGTGTTTTCTATCTATTTCCCACAACATTCTTTGATTTCACTTCCAGTATCAGGCCTGATCAAGCTTTAATTCAGCTCGGTAAACAAAGTGTTACACAATTGCGAATCGATCTATTTCAAGTCGATGTTTTGCGATCTCTTGGGTTAATTATTGTTGCAGCAGCTGCATCTTTTTGCATTCTTAAAGGCCTTTTAGACAAGAGAATCGTTGTTTCAATACTTGCTGTTGTGATGATTTCTGAATTGGCTTTGGTGGATAAAAGATATCCTGTCAAATGGGTTGATTCATTCGAGGCTCTCTATCCGTTTGAGCCCAATGCTTCCGACCTTGCCATTCTTAAAAGTGAATCAGAGAATGTAAGTGGATTTGCAGAACTAGAGGCCAAGCATCTAGCTGTTGCGGAAGAAAAGCTTGGACATAAACTTTCACGACGTCATGCCAAAGCAAGTTTTGCAGCTTCTTTTGCAGCATTAAACGCATTGACTCATTATCGCGTGCTCGATTGGGGAAACCCTTTTAACGATGCACGCACATCCTATTTTCACAAATCTATTGGAGGTTATCATGGTGCTAAACTCCGAAGATATCAGGATTTTATAGATAAGGTTCTTGTTCCAGAAAGAAGCGAATTTGCCTCCGTTGCTGGTTCTTCAGGTGTTGGTTTGGCGATGTCTACTCTCAAGTCTTTGACGATGCTCAACACCAAGTACATTGTTCTACCGGGTGCAGAAACTCCATTGCTTCTTCCTGGCGCACTTGGACCTGCTTGGGTCACACATAAGATTGCTTGGGTAGATTCTCCAGAATCTGAAATCGAACGTATTCGAAATGTAGATCTTGGATCAACAGCAATTGTTAGTAGAGAGTTTGAATCTATCATATCTTATGAATCCTCTGAGACTGAAGCGAAGTCAAATGTTACATTGTTGAACTATCACCCAGAAGGATCGGTCTATAAAACCCAGTCTGAGAAGGATGGCATCTTGGTGATCAGTGAGGTTTGGTATGGCGAGGGTTGGACAGCTTATGTTGACGGTGAGGAAACCCCCTTATTCAGAGCGAATTATATTTTGCGAGCTTTAGAGCTTCCTAGTGGTGAGCATACTGTGGAGTTAAAATTTGAATTGCCGGGAAGAAAGTTAGCCGGGCTTGTCAATGGGATAGGAAGTCTTCTGCTTGTAATGTTTTTACTGAGCACGGTATTTTATGCATTCAAAAAATGATTGTAGCATCGAAATTGGAGGATTGGGGAGATGATATTTGGCACAAGTGGGATGCTTTTCTTACGTTAAGATCACACAGTTCTTTTTTAGATTCGAGATCTGTTAAATCAGCTCTCAGTGTTGAAAGCAGATCTTTCATGTCTGTGTGCTGGTTCGATGATCAAGAAGAGGTGAAAGGAATTGCCATGATCGAAGATACCGTAGCAACGAGTCAAGCTCGAGGTCAGTTCCTGAAAGCAGACAGTCCTTTTTTTAAATTGGCCCAATCTTTTCTCTATCGAAATCAAGGCGTATTTAGTTTAAATATTCGTGTAATGGGTTCCGTATTGTCCAGTGGAGATCATGCATATAGATTTGATGATCTTGTTTCCGAAGCAGAGAGGCGATCTATGATTGATGAAGCACTTGCTTTAACAATAGATCATGAAGAGACCAAAGCCTTGCCCCGTACGTTTATGGTTAAAGACCACTATTCAAGTGTTCCATGGATCACACGTGTTTCAGGAAAATCCAATTGGGATGCCAAGTGGATTGATGTCGAGTTTGACCCTGTTATGGAGATAGAGCTGAATCCAGAATGGAAGAATTTAGACGATTATAGCGCTGCACTTAGAAAGAAATCTAGAGCAAAACTAAGACGCATTGATAAAGATTCTTCTTCTTTAGCATTGCGTGAATTAAGTTTTGAAGATGTTGTTGAAAATGCAGATCAACTTTTCAACCTGTATTCAAAGGTATATGGCAGAGCGGGTTTTAAGCTCGGAATGCTCCACAAGAACGACCTTGTCTCACTTAAAAAATATTGGAAAGATGATTTCCCTGTCTTGGGGTATTATTTTGAAAATAAACTTGTTGGCTTTCAGTGCGGTATTGTCACTGATGAATCTGTAGAAGCTTTTTTTGTAGGCTTCAACTTAATTGAGAATAAAACTCATTCAATTTACCAGCGCATGTTGTTGGAGTTTATTCGGCAAGGTGTTGCTAGAGGAGTCAAGAAAATATCCTTGGGTAGAACAGCTCTTGACATCAAGTCTTCACTCGGGGCTTGTCCCAAACGACTGGTCTGTCATATGAAGGTAAATCGCAGACCTATCATTCACACACTGATGAGGGCGGTGGCAAGCTCTTCTTCACCAAAAATACCCAAACTTAAAAGAGCTTGGGAAGATGAATTAACTTCACCACTAGGTATATCTTCGCACAACGTAGATTAAAGAAATCATGAGTAATAAATTTGTTTTAGGAGTGATTGGAGTTTGGCTTGTCGCTTTAACCTATTGCCAATTGTCTCCAATACAACCTAGACTTTCAGATCAATCAGGAGTTGTTGTGGCTTATATCCATGGAGATACGCTTCGTCAAGAAATGGACTTAATTGTATCTTTAGAATCCACATTGAGAGAGAGTATGTATGAGTTGGATTCTTTGTTAAAACAAGATTCTGAGCCATTGCAATTGGAGGCTCAAGAATTAATCGTGTTTGCCAACTCCGGTAGTGCTACTGCCAGTGAGATTGACATTGCAAGTGTTCGAGTGAATGAGATCGAGCAAATACTTCAAAAAATGCAATATGAAGCGGAGCAAACATTTGCATTTAATGAATCAACTATGCAAGCTGCGATTGCGGCTCACCTTACAGAGACATTAAGAGTATTTTCAGAAGAGCAAGGCATCGATGTTGTCTTGAATTGGGGCCTAAGTGGAGAAGGGGTGCTTTACGGTACTGAAGCTATCGATGTCACCCAAGAGGTCTTGAGTGCTTTAAATAAAACCATTGATTAGATTTGAATATGACACTTTCTGAAAAAAAGAAAAAAGAACATATTGTTGAATACATTTTGTTTTTATGGCAAATTGAAGATTTAATAAGAGCTTCCAGTTTTACTCCAGAAATTTTAGAACGTTGGGCGGAAGAAACTGCAGAGAGAGAGGGTACGAACCCTGAAGAAGAACAAGATTGGATCGTCAGTATCGCTAAAGAGATGAGGTCCCAGGGAAAGGAAGAGTCAGGTCATGTTTCGACTGTAAATGAACCTGTGATTGAATTGGCTCATTTGCATGAAATGTTACTCGGACCTTTAGAAGATTTGAGATACAAAGATGCTTTTGAAGCATCCAAGACGATGCTTCAGGATTTAGCTGCTAAGCAAAAAGAAGATGTGAATCATCCTGTTGAGCAGCTTTTAATCGGTCTCTATGGATGGATGTTGTTGCGGATGAGAAAACAACCGATTTCACCAGAGTCAGAATCCGGTTTTGTAGCCTTAAGGAATTGGGCGAATGAACTTGCAAAAGGCCATTTGAGAGTTTATTACAGCACATAAACTGTCATTATTTAGTTGTTGAGAACTCAACGAGAGTTATGTAAAAAAAGGAGAACTATTTCCGACTTTGCACTATGTCCTCTAGTGATTTATATGCTGATACTCTAAGCTGGAAAGCGGAAATAATTGACCCTTCTTCAGTTTTGGGTGTCGAGAGGTTTGCTGAATTAAAATTAAACGGTACGATACGAACTGTCAGTGACACACTCGAAAATCAGGTCGCGGAATTGGCAGTTATTCGCAATCCAACTTTGAAGCAAAATCCGACAGGACTTGCAGAGGCGATCGGATCCATATTGCATGGAAAAGATTGGGATACATACGGATGTTGGGTTGTCTTTCATTGGAATGGCGCAGCGGTAAGGCTTCTTGGCGAGAGTGAATTTATTGAAGTGAGAACAAATCGCAATAAAAACAGAATCACTAAACAGGAACAGGACGAGTTATCCTTGAAAAAGGTTGGAATTGTGGGCCTTTCTGTAGGTCAAGCAGCAGCTTTTACCATTGCGATGGAAAGGTCAGCAGGAACTATTGTTCTGGCTGATTTCGATGATCTCGAGTTGTCAAATTTGAATAGAATCAGAGCAGGAATTCATGAATTGGGAATGCCTAAGTGGCTTGTCGCCGCGCGTTCAATTTCTGAAGTAGATCCTTTCATCAATATTGAAGTTTTCCCTCAAGGTGTTACGGAGAATAACATAGCCTCTTTTATGCACCTTTGTGATGTCGTCATTGATGCGTGTGATGGCCTTTCGGCAAAGGCGATGATACGTTTAGAAGCTATGGATCGAAAAATACCTGTTATTATGGATACTAGTGACCGAGGTATGTTGGATATCGAGAGATATGATGTCCTTACCCAAGGTGACGGATTTCTTCATGGTAGAATAAATTTTGAAACGATGGTTTCTCTAAGGTCACGTGAAAACTGGACTCCTGAAACCCTTAATTTGTTTGTTGATTTTGCTTCTGCTTCTGTGAAAGGAAGAGAAAGCTTGGCGTTAATGGGGTCTGAACTTGTAGGTTGGCCACAATTGCACTCTGACGTCGCGTCAGGAGGTGCTTTTGCAGCTGAATCATGTCGCCGCCTAATGCTGGGAGAAGATTTACCAGATACACGATTATACCTTGAACTCGATGAGCAGTTATCTATCCAAGACGCTAACGTCTAAGCTCAGCGAAGCAAAACCCGTTGATGAAGTCGTCCTTAAAATTTTAAGGGCATCTGAGGATGTGGGTCTTTGTCAAGCTATGGTAGATGGCCACAAGCGTGTTTTACATGCTTATGGAATAAAAAATATTTCATCGTTTAACACCGACTGGATTGGTAGAGATGATGTTATATTAATCGTAGCGATGTCAGCCGATGGAGAAAAAGTACTAGCTGGAACACGACTCCAGTCAGCTGATAAGCCAGAAGATTTCCCGTTGTATCAAGCTGTAGGCGCTATGGATGATAGCTTGAAGCCTTGGCTTTCTTCTTTGATTAAAGATGGCACGATGGAGCTCAATGGCATGTGGAACTCGATTGAATTGGCAGGCATGGG
>DDJR01000029.1:108842-110492 GCA_002339135.1 Flavobacteriales bacterium UBA2619
TGAATTGGCAGGCATGGGTCTTGGAGTCGAGTGGATGGTTCAATCTGCGATGGCTTCCATGTCTATGTTGGATTTACGAAACATACTTGCTCTGACATCACCAGTTACGAGAAGGATGAGAGATAAAATGGGATGGAGTATTCAAGATCAGTTCGGTGATGGTGGATATTTTAAATATCCGAATGACAAATTACGAGCAAGCATTGAACATTTTATTTTTCCTGACGATCTCCCTAAGACTCACAAGGATGTGAAAGTGTTTATGGAAGAAATTTGGGCAGATCCTTCGGGTTATGTGATGAATGTAAAAGGTCCTAAAGGAAACTTGAAAGTGCGTTTTAATATTTCTGTATGATTCTTAAAATCAGACAGCTTCTTTTTTTCACAGTTGCTTTTGCAACAATGTGTCATACAAATGCCTCACTTGCCCAAAAATACCTGGGCTTAGAAATTGAGCTTTTGGAATTGACTGATAAAAATGTTGCGGCTTTATCGCCAGATGATTTATCTGATGAAGTTTGGGTTAAACCCAATGTTAGTGTTCCTAATTTAGGGAATACAAATACTTGGAGTTGGGCCCGGTTAAAACTTAACTCTGAAACGGATCCCGGTTTGTTCGTTGAGATTGCCTATTCAACGATTGATTCATTGCAAGTGTTTATGGTGTGTGACGGAGTCATTATTTCTGACCAACTTGTCGGAGTTAACAACACCAACAACCGCAACAGACTCAACATTGGTAATTACCCATCTTTCGCCATTCCTGAGGTGGAATGTTCTGATCTCACCTGTTACATGAGAGCATGGAGTGGCAAACAACTTCTGTTGCCGGTCCGAATTGAAAGTGCAGAAAAGATTCTTTTTGATGGGCACATTCGTGATGTTTTATTTGCGATTTATTTAGGAATCGTGATGTCCCTTCTTTTGTACAATCTCTTCTTATTCTTTAGCGTTAAGGACATCAATTATTTGCATTATGTGTTATTCATTGTCGCAATAGGTGGGACTCAACTTGTGCTTAACGGTTATGATCGTGTGTTTAATCTGGTCTCTATACCATGGGTTTCTCTAAGGATGACTCATATTTTTGGAATTTTAAGTGGGGTTTTAACGATTTTATTTTCCCGCAATTTTTTGCACTTAAAAACCAAAGCGCCATTTTATCACAAACTCTTTGGTTGGCTGTATATCCCATACTTAGTTGCCTCTTTTTTGTTGGTTTTAGGGTTTTATAATTCTTCCTATGATCTGATTAATTTTTCGGCTCTTTCTATCATTTTACTAATACCTGTGTCAATTAAGGTCTGGAGGAGTGGGGATGTTTCTGCTGGCTATTTTCTTGTTGGGTGGCTAGTATTTATCATAGCTGTTGTCATTTTTGCCCTAAAGGATTTCGGATTGATTCCATACAATGAAGCCACTATTTACGCGCTGCCTATGGGTAGTGCCATTGAACTTGTGGTTCTTTCGTTGGCCTTAGGTTCTAGAATCAATCAACTTAAGAAGGACAGGCAACTTGCAAATGAAAAGGAGTTACGGACTTCACTCTTGAATGAGAAGATTCAAAGAGAACAAAATGCAAAACTTGAATTGAATGTGGAGGAACGCACAAGTGAGTTGACGAAAACCAATGAGTCATTGTCCGATACA
>DDJR01000036.1 GCA_002339135.1 Flavobacteriales bacterium UBA2619
TGAGAGACAAAGAGGTATTTCTGTAGCAACTTCAGTCATGGCCTTTCACTACAAAGGCATGCTCATCAATCTCCTCGACACTCCTGGTCACAGGGATTTTGCAGAAGACACATACAGGACGCTAACAGCAGTTGATAGCGTCATACTTGTCATTGACTGTGTGAAAGGAGTCGAAGCACAAACAGAACGACTTATGGAAGTATGTCGAATGCGAAAAACCCCAGTGATCGTCTTCGTAAATAAAATGGATCTTGAGGGACAAGACCCTTTTGACTTGCTTGATGAACTGGAAGAGAAGCTTGACATACAAGTGAGGCCTCTAAGTTGGCCAATCAGCGGGGGAGCGACCTTTCAAGGAGTTTACAATCTATTCGACCACAATGTCAGGCTATTCCAAGCTGACAAGACGAAGATGGCCACCGACATATTCGACATTGAAGACCTTGCAGACGAATCTCTGGACTCGCTTATTGGCGAGCATGCTGAACAACTTCGAGAGGATGTCGAACTCATTGACGGCGTGTATGACGCGTGGGACCCACAACCTTATTTAGACGCTGACGTAGCACCCGTCTTTTTTGGAAGTGCCGTGAATAATTTTGGGATTCAGGAAATGCTAGAAACCTTCATACAAATCGCACCTGATCCCAGTCCTGTTGAAACTAGCACAAGAACTGTACACCCTGAAGAAGAGAAGCTTACGGGGTTCGTGTTCAAAATACACGCGAATATAGACCCCAAACACAGAGACAGGATAGCATTCTTGAGAATCTGCTCTGGGAAGTTCCAACGCAACACTTTTTACAAGCACACCAGACTGGGTAAAAAACTCAAGTTTTCCAACCCTGTCACCTTTCTTGCAAAAGACAAAAGTCTTGTTGAAGAAGCTTGGCCTGGAGATGTTGTAGGACTTTACGACACAGGAAACTTTAAGATTGGCGACACACTAACTGAAGGTGAAAATTTACAATTCCGAGGAATACCGAGCTTCAGCCCTGAGATATTTAAAGAACTGGTTAACAACGACCCCATGAAGAGCAAACAGCTCGAAAAGGGCATTAAACAGCTTACAGATGAGGGTGTAGCCCAGCTGTTTATTCGTGAAGCTGGAAATAGAAAAATAGTTGGAACAGTTGGGGAACTTCAATTCGAAGTGATTCAATACAGGCTTGAGCATGAGTACGGTGCCAAGTGTGAATTTCAATCAAAGCCTTACCACAAGGCATGCTGGATCGTTTCCGACGACTTAGAAAAACTCGGAGAGTTTAGACGTATTAAGTCGAACGACATCGTCCGTGACAAAGATGACAACGAAGTCTACCTCGCCCCATCCCCATTCCTATTGCAGATGGAAATGAACAACTTTCCGGAAATAACCTTCCACGTGACCAGCGAGTTTAAAACGGAAAAGGCTTAAATTCATCACATGAAGACTTTCAAGAAAAAGACGACATATTTCATAGCCATCGGTTTTTTCCTCATGGGATTTAATCTTGCAGCTCAAACTGATTCCACCACTATACCCGAAGAAGTTGTTCAAGTTAGCGGCCTCGTTGTGACGAGTGATTCACTCATGCCGCTTCCATTTGCAACCGTATTTCGCACAAGAGATTCAAGGGGGACCATGACAGACGCAAGAGGCTTCTTCTCACTGCCAGCGCTTGAAGGTGACACGATTCGTTTTTCTAGCACAGGATATATCCCTAGAGAAGCAATTATACCCAATGGTGGTGAGAAAAGTAGAATTAGCCTTGTGCAACCAATGGGAAGAGACACCATCATGGTGAATGAAGCATTCGTATACCCGTGGCCCTCAAGAGAGACATTTAAAAGAGAGTTTATGGCGCTCGGTCTTGACGAAAGCGCTTACGATATCGCACAACAAGCCCTAGACCCATTCGACATCTATGACAGACTGATAGACGTGGGACTTGACGGACAAGCATCATCATCAGCCGATTTGAGACAGATGTCCCTAGATTATGGGACAGCAGGATCTCTTCCGACCACGAACTTGCTGAACCCTGTAGCTTGGGCTCAATTCCTTCAAGCTTTGAAGAATGGAGACTTAAGAAAAAAATAGGTTGTAATGAAGCGGCTCAACAACATTTTCATTGCTCTATTCGCCACTTTCATCGGGGCTTTCTTTTCAAACACATTGCTACCTCAAGACAGCGCTACAGAATACATCGTCACGGGGCAGATTCAAGGAAGTGATGGAGAAACCCTGCCTGGAGCATCTCTTGTCGCCCTTCAAAACTCAAGAATCGGAGTGTCAACTGATGAACTTGGGTATTACAGACTGATCCTTCCCTCTTCCGGACCCTGGACGTTACGATGCTCCATGACCGGATATACCTTGCAGGAAATTACACTTGATTTCGGAAACAAAACAACCCTCAACTTACAGATTAGATTAGAGAGCACAGTTCAAGTGGGGGTAGCGGAAGTTGAAGAACAAGGGCGAGAAAATGTATCCATTAAAAGAATAGATCCCCGAATTGCAAACCGCATCCCCTCCCCGAGAGGCACTGTAGAAGATGCGCTCATGCAAGCTCCTGTCAACTTCACCTCTGAACTTTCAAGCGCATACAATGTAAGAGGCGGAAGCTTTGACGAGAACTTGGTTTACGTAAATGATATTGAGGTCTACAGGCCCTTTCTCGTGAGAAATGGTCAACAAGAAGGACTTAGCTTCCCCAACCCAGATATGGTTCAGAGAATCAGATTTAGTGCAGGTGGGTTTGAGAGCAAATATGGGGACAAGCTTAGCTCAGTCCTAGATATCCACTACCGCAAACCGACGAAGCGAAAAACACAGTTTACGGCCAGTTTTATGGGGGGACAACTTCAACACGACGGATTAACTTCCAATGGGAAAGTGCGAATAAATACCGGAATTCGATATAGAAACAACTCATATATTCTTGGCAGCCTTGACGAAAGAGGAGAATACAATCCCACTTACCTAGACGCTCAGACTTACATCACTTGGAACCCCGATGGATACGGACCCTGGGAAATTCAAATCCTAGGAATTTATGGACAAAATGACTTTCAATTTATTCCACAAACACGTGAGACTGATATCGGCACGATCAATGACGCTATACGCTTGAAGATTTACTTTGATGGAAAAGAAGAAACTTCATACCAAACAGGCTTCGGAGCACTTGCTTTTGAGCGCGTCACTGAGACGTCTAGACTGAGATGGATCAACTCCGTGTTCAGAACAGTAGAGAGAGAGTCTTTTGATATCTTAGGCGCATACCGTCTAGATCAATTGGAACTTGACCCTGGATCTGATGAGTTTGGTGAATCTGCAAACAACCTCGGTGTGGGCGGATTTTTAAACCATGCCAGAAATCAACTTGAAGCTACTGTAATATCCTCTGCGATAAAGGGTTCAGTTAATTTAAATAAAGGTAAACATTATATTGAATGGGGCACTAAAATATCTACAGAAATCATTCATGACGATCTCTCAGAATGGTCCTTTGTAGACAGCTCTGGCTACATCTCTCCACACCCTCAAGACAATGTAGGGTACTTAAACGAGGATGAAAGGCCATTTCAACCTCTTACTTTCGACAACGTCATCAGCACAACCAACAATGTTAATTCGAAGAGATTTACAGGATACTTACAAGATACTTGGTCTGCAGAGCTCGAAAAAGGGACTGTCAATTCCAATTTAGGAGCCCGCTTCCACTTCTGGCATCTAAGCACCGATGACCAGCCCTCGGATCAAAGTCGCACGCACTTGGTAGGTGGCCCAAGAGCGCACGTTAGCTACACCTCGAAAAAAGAACCTCTCACCATCTGGTCTTTGGCTGGGGGTTACTATTGGCAACCACCATTCTACAGAGAGATGCGCGCAGTAGATGGCACACTTAATCCAGACATCCTACCCCAAAAAGCGGTCCACGCCGTAGCCGGTGTCGATCACATTTTCGAAATGTATACGCGTCAATTTAAATTCGTAGGCGAAGTCTACTACAAGGATTTGGACCAGCTTATACCTTACGAAGTAGAGAATGTAAGACAGAGATATTATGCTGTAAACAACTCTAGCGGATACGCTAAGGGAATAGACCTCATGCTTAACGGCGAATTTATAGATGGTATTGAGAGTTGGATGCGAATTAGCGCGTTGAAAACTGAAGAAGATATTGCAGACGATTTCTACACTGAGCTCTACAATGACGAAGGCATTAGAATCATCCCGGGATACACCTGGAACGACATCGCAGTGGATACTGTTTTAATTGAACCAGGATATATCGCCAGACCAAGCGACCAAAGAGTCTCTGTAAGCCTTCTGTTCCAAGACGAGATGCCTACAAACCCGGACTACAAAGTGCTTTTAAGCTTGTTTTTCGGATCTGGCCTCCCTTATGGCCCCCCAACAATGAATCGGTATGAAGATGTCCTTAGAACTCCCGCATACAGAAGAGTGGACCTGGGATTCTCAAAGGAACTACTCACCTCAAATAAAAACATTGACAAAAACGGATACATTTCGATTGAAGTATTTAACATCTTGGGAATCAACAACACCATCAATCACACTTGGATAGAAGACGTCAATGGCCGTCTATATGCGATCCCTAACTTCCTGACCGGCAGAAGACTTAATATAAAGCTGCATTTAGAATTTTAACTGATGAGAGTCCAAGTTTACATCTGCTGCATCTGCATCACGTTTTCTTTTGCTTCAAAAAGTCAGGCGCAAGAACAATACTCACTTCAGGGAGATGCCATATCCACAGGAAGCAATTGCTATCAACTCACAGATGATTTACCCAATCAAATCGGTGCGGTTTGGTACGATGAAACAATCAATCTAGAACAACCTTTCCAACTGCAGTTTAAAATGAACTTCGGGACGAATAGCGGAGCTGGAAGCAGCTTAACTCCCGGAGCAGACGGCATCATGTTCGTGATGCAAACTGACGGCCCATCTGCGTTAGGTCTTCAAGGTGAAGGAATCGGCTTTGCGGGGTTTTCACCAAGCTTAGGTATAGAGTTTGACACCTATTGGAATCAGAATTTGGGAGACATCCTCGATGACCACATAGGGATTATGACGAATGGAAGCGTCGACCACAACCTAGAAACCTCCCTCGCGGGACCGGTTACGGCGACTTCTGAGAGCATTGATATTGAAACTGGAGAGAACTATGCTGTAGAAATAGTTTGGGATCCTGTAGCACAAAGCATAGAAGTGTATTTCGATTGTGAATTTCGACTATCTGCAAACGTAGACTTAATCAACGATATTTTCCAAGGCAACACTGAAGTGACTTGGGGGTTCACAGCAGCGACAGGAGGAGCTTACAATGTCCATAGCGTTTGCCTGTACGACAACGCAACGCCATCTGGAGATGCGGTTATCTGCTCTGGTGAAAGAACCCAACTCATCGCACCCGGAGACCTGAGCGAATCCTTTATCTGGGAGCCTGCCGATTTTTTAAGCAACCCTAACATTTACAACCCGACCGCATCACCTACTTCTACCCAAGTCTATACGGTGACATACACGGATTTTTGTGGCGACACACAAACTTCAAGCATCGAAGTATTTGCAGCAGACTTGGAAGTTGAAATTTCTGCCAACCACGACATCCTAGACTGCATTAACACATCCTCAACGTTGGTTGCCAGCACCAATTTCCCCAGTGGAGTTGAACTCTCATGGGAGGTGTTAGGCGAAGGAAACATCACCAACTACATCGATTGGGGAGCCATTGTGAATGAAGCCGGAACCTACCAAGTCAACGCATCTTTTGATGACGGAACCTGTACCTCTGAGGAGACTTATACGATAGAAATCGACACCATCGCCTACATCGTCGATGCTGGACCTGATGGAGAAATCAACTGCTATGTCCCCAACTTGGTGCTGCAAGGAGCAAGCGACGGAGAGGATGCTGAATATGTTTGGACAACTTCGGGAAACGGAGACATCTTTGGAAGCATGAACATCGCTCAGCCAACCGCTGTTGCTGGAGGAGTCTACGAGTTAACTGTCACGAATCCCACCAATGGATGCATCTCTTCGGACGACATGACCTTAGCCGCCGACTTCACAGAACCAGAAATCTCACTTGGCCAGCCAAACGGCATACTCAGCTGCGAAAACTTAACCGCAGATATCCTTGGTACTGAAGTCACCCCAGATGGGTATACAGTCATCTACGAATGGAGCTGGACAGATGAAGAAGGTGCATTGCTAAACCCCTCTGAAGAGCAGCCCACTGCCCTTCAGCCAGGAGAATACCTCCTCACGGTTACTTTCCTTGAAACAGGCTGCACCACTGTAGCAGATGCCGTAGTTGCTGTCGAAGAAGACGAAAACTCCTTCCTAGACATCTCTAGCCTCACTGTACCCAATGTATTTACGCCTGGAACAAGCAATGGGTTTAACGACTACCTAACACCCTTTCTCGAAGACCTGCCAGAGATAAGTGTGCTTTCCATTCTAGACATCTACAACCTGAAAGTATTCAATCGGTGGGGTACATTGGTGTTTCAAAACAACGGCATGCCATTGGCATGGGATGGAAGAGCAAATGGATCACTTGTAAGCCCTGGTTCGTATGTTATTTTACTTGACTACATGTATTTCTGTAACGGAACTCAAACAGGATCGCACAACGGAACCTTAGAAATCATCCATTAAACTGACGTTTTAAATCAGTTGGAGATTTTGGCCACAAACTCGTCCTCGGTAAGCATATCTACCCCTAGTTTCTCTGCTTTCTCCCTCTTACTTGGACCCATTTTATCTCCAGCAACAACAAAAGCAGTCTTCTTAGAAATCGAAGAACTTACCTTTCCACCGTGCTTTTCAATCAAGGTCTTGATTTCAGATCTGTCATAATTTTCAAAAACCCCGCTTACCACGATAGCTGAACCAGCCAATCTATCTGTCGACCCTTCTATTTCTTCAATCTGAAATTGCAGACCTGCGCTTTTAAGTCTGTCCACGAGCTTGATGTTGTTAGGCTGTGCGAAATAGTGAATGATACTCTCTGCAATACGCTCTCCTATTTCGTCGATTGCCACCAACGTGTCTTTGCTTGCCGTCATGATCTTCTCCATACTAGACAATGAGCGCGCTAACTTTTTAGCGACAGTCTCACCAACATATCGAATTCCAAGCCCAAATAAAACTCTCTCAAACGGAATCTGATTGCTGGCCTCTATACCTTTTAAAAGTTTTTTCACAGAAACCTCGGCCATACGCTCTAAAGGCAAAAGATCTTCAGCTTTCAAATCGTACAGCGACCCCGGGTCGACTAACAAACCTGCTTCCACCAATTGCACAACAGTCTCTTCACCCAAGCCGTTAATATTCATAGATTTACGACCTATAAAATGAACGATTCTTCCTGAAACCTGTGGAGAACAAAACTCAACATTGGGGCAGTAATGCGCTGCTTCTCCCTCTTTTCTCACAAGCTGCGAACCACATTCTAGACAGTTTTCGGGAAAGCTTTCAGGCGTAGCGCTGAATAAATCCACTCCAACACCCCTAACACTCTCATCTACCCCTACAATTTTTGGAATAATCTCCCCCCCTTTCTCAACGTACACGAAATCACCAGGCACGAGTCCCAAACGAGATATTTGATCTGCATTGTGAAGAGAAGCTCGTTTTACTAAAGTCCCACCCAATTGCACAGCCTCCAAGTTTGCCACTGGGGTCACAGCTCCTGTTCTCCCAACCTGAAAAGTAATCTCCTTCAATTTAGTCCTCGCACGCTCGGTCTCAAATTTATATGAAATTGCCCATCGAGGACTTTTCGAAGTAAGACCCAAACGCTCTTGTTGATCGTACCTGTCTACTTTAATCACAACACCATCGATTGCAAACGGCAATTCACTCCTCGTCTTGTCCCAAAACTCAATAAACTCCATAACACCCTTTGAATCCTTGCTAGTTGCAATCATTTGGTCAGATGCACATGGAACTTTAAAACCCCAATGACCTGCCTTCGACACCGCTTCGCTGTGAGTTGGTGCTACACCTTTCGCGAGAACATAGTACATCATACAGTCAAGCTTACGCTTTGCCACAACTCTACTGTCTTTCAACTTTAATGATCCAGCAGCTGTGTTTCGTGGGTTTGCAAATTGCATCTCACCTGACTCTTCTCTGAGCTCGTTCAACTCTTTAAACTCCTCATAGGGGTAAAAGATCTCACCCCTTATCTCCAACTTCTCAGGAGCTCCATCTTGGAGAAGCAAGGGTATCGTCCGAATGGTCATGACGTTTGCCGTTATATCCTCTCCTGTTCCTCCATCACCACGTGTTAACGCCTTAACCAGCCTACCACCTTCATACTGCAAACTAATCGCTACACCATCGTATTTAAGCTCCATCACATACACCACATCTTCTCCCTCTAGCCCCTTTACAACTCTCGCCATCCACAACTCCACCTCATCCTGGTCATATGTATTCGACAAGGACAGCATTGGGGTTGAGTGTTCTACTTTTTCAAATCCATCGACAGGGTTGCCACCAGGTCGATTTGTGGGTGACAATTGATCTTCGAATTCTGGATGTTCTACCTCAAGCTTCTCAAGCTCTTTAAGCATCACATCGAACTCTTTGTCAGAAACAATGGGTGAAGCCAAATTGTAATAACGGTGATTGTGGTCGTGCAATTCAGCCCTTAACTCAAAGATCTTTAATTCAATATTTTTAGATGTTGATTTAGACATTTTTCAATGCGATTATATGTCTGTTTTTCCCTTGCATATCTTGAATAACCTCAACATCAGAGAACCCCTGAGATGTCCCAATCAAATCACTCACCGATTGTGTGAAATCTTCATGGCACTCTAGAGCCATAAGACCTCCGGGCTTCAAAACCTCACAGCGACAGTGATCAATGATTGCTTTGTAAAACACCAGTGGCTGCGAATCAGAAACGAACAGTGCCAAAGACGGCTCATGCTCCAGTACCCTTGAAGTCATTGACTCTTTTTCTATAGAAGGAATATACGGCGGGTTGGACACGACCAAATCAAACGACTGCCCCACAAAAGGTACCTGAGAAAGTATATCTGAACACTCAAAGGCCACAGTAAGACTGTGAGAATCTGCATTTTTCTGAGCGACTTCCAATGCCTCT
>DDJR01000094.1 GCA_002339135.1 Flavobacteriales bacterium UBA2619
TCCGCCCTGAACTTCAATCCAGAAGCGGTCATTGATGATGGAAGTTGTTTGCTAGACAACGCCTGTGGCCTTAACGGAACTGAAGTTGCGGCTATAAGCTACTCATATACAAATACTAACACTACTGTCGAGGTGGGTGAACTTGTCTATTGGGTTAATTATGGTGGATTTCACGATGTCAATGGTGATGTAGACTCACAGACAGGAGAATCATTTAACAATCCTGAAGCATTTTATATTCCAAGCATTTCAGGAAATCCTGATGGAGTATGCATGGGTTCACATACATTTTCAATTGCTGGGGTCTATACCTATGATTGCTCTATAGGCAATCACGCAGCGTCAGGAATGGTTGCGACTGTTACTGTTGGACTTGGAGGCTGCATGGACATAAGCGCTTCAAACTATGAAGCAGTGGCTGATTTTGATGATGGAAGTTGTGAGACATCAGGAACATGTTTGGGTGACATCAACAGTGACAACAGTGTAACTGTTTCAGACCTGCTCCTCATCCTTTCTGAATTTGGCTGTGAATCGAATTGTACAACTGACCTCAACGATGACGGTGTTACGACTGTTGCGGATTTGCTCATCTTGCTATCAGTCTTTGGATCTGCTTGCTAGCAGAATGATTGCAGAATGATTGCAGAATTTTTAAGCCAGAATACCTAAAAAAAGGTGTTCTGGCTTTTTTTTTAAGTAAATTGCATTGCATTGCAAAATACAACATCATGAAATTCTTTGTTAAAATTTTCGGGGTACTTTTCTTTCTAACGGTTTTTTCAGCGAGTCTGTTAGCGCAGTGCAACACAATAAATGTCATTTTTACTATTCAGACCGACAATTATGCTAGTGAAACAGATTGGACATTAACCAATGAAAACAATGTGATTGTCGAATCAGGTGGTTATAATTTTGGAGACAACGCTTCTTATTTCGAAGAAGAAATGTGCGTCGATGACGGTTGCTATACTTTCACCATATTTGACAGCTTTGGGGATGGGATATGCTGTGGATGGGGTTTTGGTTCCTACGGACTGATTGTACAGGGTGAAACCATTGAAACAGGAGGTGATTTCAATGATAGTGAAACCACTACTTTTTGTGCATATTCAGCTGACTGTATGAACGCAGCAGCGTGTAACTTCAATCCAGAAGCTTCAACTGCAGACAATTCTTTGTGTGAATACCCTGATTTCGGTTATAACTGCTTAGGAGAATGCATCACTGATACAGATTTAGATGGGATTTGTAATATGTTTGAAGTCGGGGGATGTACAGATGAATACGCTTGTAATTTCATGATCCTTGCGACGGACAATGATGGATCTTGTGGGTATGCAACCCAAGATGAAGATTGCAATGGAAACACATTGCTACCTCAATTTAACAATGCCCCAGATGACATCAGTGTCACATGCTCAGGGGTTCCCTCTTCCCCTACGATTTATGCTGGGATTTCTTCTTTTGCTTCAGCTTACGAGTCTGAACACAACCCTGATGGAAATTGCTATGCCGCAACTTGGGGCGTGATTGTAGTCATGGATGAAATGACTGTTGAAGGAAGTTGCGAAGGGAATTACTCAATTGTGAGACATTGGGTTGCTACTGACTGTATGGAAAGATCCGTAGAACACACCCAAACCATTCTAGTAACAGATAACGAGCCACCCTCTTTCATCTCTGGAACTGAATCAACAACTATTTCATGTCCAATGCAGCCAGTGTTTATGAATCCAATTGCACTGGATGATTGCAGCTCACCTGTAGTCTACAACTACCAAGATGAGTCAATATTGCAAGGTGTATGCGAGGGTGAATACAGTTTATATAGACTTGTTACGGCTACTGACGCTTGTGGAAACATCTCTACTTTAGAACAGGTTATAGAGGTGGTCGACATCACCCCGCCGATTTGGTCAGAGCTACTTCCTGAGCAGGTCATTTCATCTGCAATCAACACAGATGATTTTGGGATGCCATCGGCTGAAGATTTATGCAGCAACACACTTGTAGAGGTTAATTCTGTCCTAACACCTGGAGTATGTCCTCTTGCTGTTCAACTCACTCGCACATTCATTGCAACTGATGGTTGCGGAAACGAAAGTGTGCCATTCGTTCAGACAATCAACGAAGACACCGATCTTTTCACTTTTATAGAATCAACGACTGATGCGATTTGCTCTTATACAAATGATGGATCTGTAAATATTGAAACTTCAGGTGCTGTCCCTCCGTACAACATCTTTTTTGGATCCAACAACCCTGATGCATTGTATCCTGGAGAATATTCTGTCACCATCAGCGATGACAACTTATGCTCTACCACACTTGAATTCAACATCTTCTCTCCCCCGGCATTGCAACTGTCCCTTGAGAGTACTCCCCCGAATTGCACATCATCCACATCCGGTTCAATCACAGCTTTCTCTGCAGGGGGAATAGGTGACTTGCATTATATCTGGAATAACATTGACCCATTAGCTGTATCTGGAGGGGATTACACTGTGGGTGTAGAGGATGAAAATGGGTGTACCATCTACACGGAAATATCCGTTCCCTATGCTGACATTCCTGTTGAAGGAGAGCTTGAAGGAGCACTTGAGGTGATGGCTGGAGATTCAACGGTTTATGAATACACATACACAACCGGAAGCAGCTACAATTGGACCTTTCAGGGCGCTAACCCTTTAGTTGTATCAGACATCTTTGCTATAAGCCTGCTTTGGGCCTCTGAGGGTGAAGGATTCGTATGTGTACAAGAAACCAATGCATACGGCTGCGTAGGTGAAGAAGTGTGTATACAAGTTAACGTCAGCGTGGGAATAGAGAATCTAATCCTACATGAGCAGATTTCTTCATTTCCAAATCCAACTTCTGGAATATTTAATTGCACATTTCCTGACCACATTTTTACGGAATCAACTCATTGGAGCCTTTTTAACATGCGTGGATCTTTGGTACTCGATGGTGACCTTTTAAAATCCAATGGCAAAGTATCAACTTTCGACTTTTCAAATATTGCAAAAGGAAGCTATATCCTAATTGTTGGAACTTCTTCCGTTAATGTTCAAATCAATTAAAAGATTTGACAAGCACATTTTCATATTTTTACAATATGAAGACAACAATAAGAGAAGGGGTTAAAGAAGATCTTCCAGAAGTTCTGGTACTGATAAGAGAACTGGCCGATTACGAGAAATCACTAGATCAAGTCACAATCACATTGTCAGATCTCGAAAAAGATGGGTTCGGGGAGGTTCCCTACTATTCCTTCATTGTCGCAGAGATTAATGGCACCATTGTAGGATTGTCATTTTATTTCATCCGGTATTCTACATGGAAAGGGAAGTTTCTATATCTGGAAGACTTCGTCGTAAGAAATGATTACCGCAAACAGGGAATTGGCAGTCTTCTATTTGAAGCTACGATCACTATCTGTAAACAAAGAAATTTAAATGGAATGATTTGGCAAGTATTGGATTGGAATACGCCTGCGATTGAATTTTATAAAAAATACAATGCATCGATTTCAACAGAATGGCTCAACGGAAAACTCTCAAGAAATCAAATCAACTTATTCTAAGTTGTCATCGGGGATTATTTATGCAGTAAATGGGTTGCACATATAAATCACCCATCAAAACAGAATCTTATAATCTGTGACATATTGAAGATATAATGCATAGTTAATAAAAAAGCCCCCTCGCATATGCGGGGGGGCTTTTTTGTTGACTTCTAATATTTATAAGATAAAGTATTGGTCAATAAAAAAAGCCCCACACAATGTGCGAGGCTTTTTCTTTGAATTAAAACTTTTGAATTAGTGATTAATCACCACTGTCTGCATGATTACACCACCTTTCGTATCAGATGAAATACGGTATGTACCATTTGCAAGGTTACTTACGTCAATGGTATTTGTTCTGTTTACCATTTGCTCCATAAAGACAGTGCGTCCAGTTGCATCAAATATTGACAGAAGCGATGACTCTAGATCAGTAACAACAACAATGTTGTTGTTTGCTGGGTTAGGGTAGACACTAAACTGAACAGCTTGATCAACTATACCGCTGACAGATCCAATGTTAAGGATAACCTCAACACCCTCACAACCCAGTTCGCTAGTTTCTTTTACTGTTATCATACCTGACTCATCTGACCAAACGACAATTACTTCGTTCGTTGTCAAACCTGAAACAATCTCACCTCCAACAACTGACCAGTTGTATGTTGAACCTGAAGTTGCTGGGTAGTTGTAGATTTCATCAAATCCAATTGATGATACATTCGATCCTACGATTTCGTAAGATGTAACGTAAGAACACTCGCTTGGGTGTGTAGCATCAACATCGAAATTACAAGCGATGTTATTCATACAACCATAACAAGTACTGAATTCACATGAACCGTTATCAGATGTTGCTTCATGAGTAAAGTTACAAGCCATATCATTTGTACAACCAAATGTGTGGTATGAACATGAACCATTGTTTACTGTAGCACCATCGTTAAAATTAACTGCTGTGTTGTCAGTGCAACCATAAACGTCGTTAAGATCACATACATTGTTGCTGTTGAGGTCTGTATTGCAGTTTCCATCACAATCAAAACCTGAAACAGCTGTCG
>DDJR01000001.1 GCA_002339135.1 Flavobacteriales bacterium UBA2619
CGGAGAGGAAAAAGAAGACGGAGAAGAAAAAGAGGACGGAGAAGGAAATGAGGGCGAAGATGAGAAAGAACCACAAAAGGAAGAGCCGCAAATAGAGGGGCAAATCTCAAAAGAGGATATGGCTAAGATTTTAGAGAATTTAGAGAACAAAGAAGCCGAAATTCAAGCTAAACTTCTCAGAAAAAAAGGAAAAGGAAGTAAAAAGACGATAGAAAAACAGTGGTAATGAGTGTAGTATATTTAAATAGAATCGTTTTAATATTTATTCTGACAATCACAGGATTCACTTCCTCATTCGCCCAAAATCCATCTGTTACAACTTCCGTAAATACGAATCCCGCACGGCTGAACAGCCGCGTTCAAATCACGGTAACACTGGACAACTGCACTTCAAATTCTGGAAACATACCGATGCCCCAATTAAGAGGCCTCACATTTCTAGGTGGACCGTCTCAACAGCACAGCACCAATTGGGTCAATGGAAAGAAAACAAGCAAACACGTCTACACCTACGCATACACCATTTCATCTCCTGAGAATATTAAAATCCCATCTATAAAACTAGCGACTTCTGCAGGAGTGTTAGCCTCTAAACCATTTGTAATTCAGGTACTGAAAAATGGACAGAAGATGCCTACTGCAAAGCAGAAAAAGGGATTGGGAAACCTCGCAACAGTAATACAAGCCTCTAAAACGAGTGTCCATCTTGGGGAACCCATCATATTTGAATACAAAATTTACAACCAACACAATTCACTAGAGGTTCGAGAGTACAACCTTCCGGAACTGAAAGGGTTTTGGAAAGAGGAGGTCGAGACCAAAGAGGCTAGATGGGAGAACGAAATTGTCAATGGCAAAAGGTACCAAGTTGCTACCGTAGGTCGTGTGGTCGCATTCCCTCAACAGACCGGAACTTTCAACATCGACGGTTTCGAAATCAAAGGATTTGTGAGGGTTAATTTTTTTAACGGCTCCAACGTAACAGCCACTTCAAAATCAATCAAAATAGAGGTCTTGCCCTATCCAAAGGGAAAACCACCAGGGTTTATAGGAACATTCAGCAACCTAACGGTGGAAGCTGTTGTGGAAGTCGATTCTGTAAGAGTTAACGAAGCCTTTAATTATACAGTGAAATACTCCGGTACTGGAAATTTAAAACTTTTGAGGGAACCTTCGATTGATTGGCCTACAGAGTTTGAAGTTTTTGATCCAGAAGTTAAAGACAGAGTAAACGTAAGTCAATATGGAGAATCTGGCAAAAGATCTTACAAGTATGTCATCATACCTAGAGCCCCTGGCGACTATGTTTTACCCAATTTGAATGTAAGCTATTTCGATTCTAAATCCGATAAGTTTATTAAAACATCTACTGGTTCAGGTGACATTGTCGTCTATGGAAAAGGAACTGGAGAGGAAGGTGAAACCATGTTTGGCACCAAGAGTGATGTCATGATTTTAAACCACGATATCAGGCACATTAACACGTCTCATGTCCATTGGGGAACAAGAGATGATGGACATCTAAAAAAGATGTTGGTGTACTTTTTGTTTTTGTTGGGGCCTGTTGCAGCGGGTCTGTCTTATCTCATGAAGCGCAGAAGAAATCACGAACTACACAATCCTACTGGAACTAAAAGTAAAAAAGCGCTGAAAGTATTCCACAAAGCACTTTTACAGTGCTCAACGATAGAGAGCCGTGAGGAAGCTTTTACCATTTTAGGTGAAGCATTAGAAGTGTATTTGTGTTCAAAATTACAGATCGGAAGAAGTTCATTCAGCAGGAGCATCGGTGTAGTGGAACTGGTAAAAATTGTGGGGGAAGAAGAAGCTTCAAAATGGGATCAGCTATTGAAAACCTGTGAAATGGCCAGATTTGCACCTGGATTGCTGCCAGAAATCCAGGATTCTCTTGCGATTTCTCGAGAACTTACTCAAAAAGGTGAAAAGAAAATGCTCTCTACTCATTTGGCAAGCATCGTTGTGATTTTTATTTCAATGGTGGCTACACCTTCATTTGCTATCGCAAATGACGTCATCGTAGACGAAAAATTGAAAGCCGCGAATTTGGCTTACACAGAAGGAGAATATGAATTGGCAGCAGAACTTTACGAAGATCTTGCGAAGAACCAACTCTGCTTTGAGCTTGAATACAATATGGGCAATGCGCATTACAAACTTAGCCACATCGGTGAAGCAATATTGCACTACGAAAGAGCAAGACTTATCAAGCCGTTAGATGGGGATTTGAGAGCAAACCTTCTCCTTGCAGAGCTTAGAGCTATTGACAGAATAGAAGCCTTGCCTGGCGTAGGTATCGACAGATTGGTGTCAGTGATTTTTGCGGGCAACTTATACTGGGTTTGGCTAATACTAAGCTTGGTGACTTGGACTTCCACTTTCATCTTTATCGCCATCAACCTCAAATGGAGTGAGCGATTATCTAAGCCCTTCTTAAGAGGCGGAGCTGTAACAAGTGCTTTCCTCTCATTGGTGTTCCTCATGTTTTTATACTCTACCAACAACAGGATCTCAGAGAGCTCATCTGCCATAGTCATGGTCAGTCGTGTGGAAGTCAGAAGCATGCCCGGTGAACTGGGGGTGAGTTTGTTTCAACTTCACGAAGGCACAAGAGCCTGCACAATTAGTACAGAAAACGAATGGACCCAGGTTAAATTGGACAACGGAAATGTGGGATGGCTTTTATCCTCTGCGATAGAACCTATTTAACAACTTGAAACTTGAGGGAAACGTTTTTCGAATCCCCATCTATCACTTGCGCACTATACATACCAGGTGAGAAGTTGTTGACAGAAATTGTCATGACACCTTCTTGAGAAACTGTTCCCTTAAAAACGAGTTGACCTTTACCATTGAAGATTCTCACCGTAGAATTGGGTGCACCTCCATTGAGAGAGACCATCTCTGAAGAAGGGTTCGGAGATATACTCACCATGGCATTTGAAAGTGAGGCGTCATGCACATTATCGATTGCGGGCAGGACATCGTATAAAACAATGTCATCTAATGCAGCTTCAATTAAACTTCCTCCATCTAAATACTCTCCTACAGTGGTGCTGTCTGATGCAATAAATCTCATTTGAAATTCATCTGTGAGATCCAAGTAGTCTGCAACTCTAAATGCATTTCTTCTCCAACTGATATCTTGTTGCAGCGTGTTTTCTAGATACTGCCATGAATTTCCGCCATTGCTTGAGATTTCTACTTGCCACCAATCGGAAGCGGGATTCGCCCCAGTACCGGGTGCATTGGCAAACCACCTCCAATAAGAAAACACGGGGTTTTCGTATTGGGTTAAATCAATCACTGGGGAAATAAGCGTTGTGTGACCAGCATCAACATCATTTGCACCTATCCCAGCATCCGATCCAGGACTTACACCCGTCAGAAAGCAATATCCACCAAAGCCAACCGTATGATCCAATTGAGGAGCAACTATCGATGAAGACTCTCCAGGCTCTCCATAGGATCCTACTGGTATTGTTTCTTCCCACTCACCTGTGCTTGCATTGTCTGATGGGGAACCCAGTTCCCAGTCACCTAGCTGAGCATATTCGTCAGAATCGTTGATGAGGTGAGGATAACAACCCACAATAATTTGGTATGGCAAATTGCTGTTTGACGCTTTGTTTGCAGCAAACGGAGTTATTCCGCTTGTCCCACCAAACACATCGTGAATTTCTATGTAATAGTCTACGACAGTCCCAGGGGGAAGGGCACTAAGCTCAGCAGAAAACACATCGCCATTTTCAACCATCAATACTTCTGAGTACGCATCGTTTGTGTTGGTTCTGTATTTCATGTAAACTCCCTCGAAATAAAGATTGTATGGAAAGACAATGTCAACTTCTGCTTCAATTTCGATAACCTGCTCAGCTTCTGAGAAAAACAAAGGCAAGTGATCTACAGTAGCGTAACTGAAAAGAGTAATTCCATGCATCGCAAAACCTTCTATAATCTGAATTGCATTGGGTGTTCCGTTCATTAAATCGTCGTCATCGTCATCAGCTTGAAGAACATCTAATAGAACATCTGTGAAAGCTTGGCCTTCGTTACCATCTATGGCAGTGGCCTGTAGCCCAGGATATGCATCGACAAATAACGCAGTTGTTTGAGACCAATCGCCTCCCATCAACAAGTGGGTGTCATACCAGGCTCCAGCAATAATTTCACCATCGGCATGCACTTCTCCTACTAAGTTTTCTGGATACACCTTGGGGTTTTCATCATACCGTCTAATACCATCATTGTTCTCTTCATAGAAACCCTTCCCGATCTCCGCGATATCCCCCAATGACATTGCCCAAAAATCGGCATATCCTTCATTCATTGCACCATTGTTAAAACCAGCTCCAAGAGAATTGTAGTAATAACTGTTGATCGCATGGCCATATTCATGATAAACAACGTCGGCAATTAACGAAGTGGGGTTACAACCACCTCCGGTATCGTAAAAATTGATGCTTCCGCCGTCAAAGAAAGCGTTGCACTCTCCTTCAACATCAATGTTCGTCGTCATTGGAAAATCGAGCCCTGTAAATTCAGGCAACAACAATTTCATGTGATCATGAATGAGATTCACACTTCTGTATGCACTGGTTTCCTTAACATTTCCAGGAACGGTCAACACATTGTAGCCATCTTGCAAATCTATATTCTCTGAAGGCATAACGTCCGCTGTATAAACCTGACTCCATCTTCCCTCTAAAGCAAATGGAACGCTTAACATCCCTCCAGTTTCTCCAGACACAAATCCACCATTCTCGTCTGAGTAATATGTCGTCCCGTTGAGAGTCATCTTCAAATGAGGCATCGCCAATTCTTCTGGTAAGTCATAGGGGTATGACGGGTGTGCCTGCGCATTTGTTTGTCCTGAAACTACAGGGAGAAAGGGCGCATTTACAATCTCTTTTTTCATGACTTTACTCCTT
>DDJR01000081.1 GCA_002339135.1 Flavobacteriales bacterium UBA2619
GCTGATCGAACAGTGTCGATAACTAAAACGTCAGGGTTGATAGCCATCACCCATTTCTGAAATTCCATAAGACCTTTCTGGTCATTGAGACTAATCTCTTTCTGGCTGATGAATGGAGTCCACATTTTAAAGTTTTCAGTAGAGCCAAAAGAATTTCTAAAACGATTGAGCATGTTGCCTATGGTTGCTCTGCCATTCTCCCAGTCAAAATATAAAACTGTTGCTGGCTTCTCAACTTCGTAAGCACCCATACTCCTTCCAACTGCCAGATGGTAGAGTGCATGTTGAGTAAACATGGATTTACCATGACCCGAATACCCAAATATTTGAGTGATAGATCCCTTCCGCAACCAAGGCTCAATCAAGTATGTAAAGTTAGCCGCCTCCTCTATTAACTGGTCAGCGTTGGCAACTGTGATGGGCTTGACGACATCATCGTCTTCTTCCTCTTCTTCCTTCTCCTCTGCTTGAAAGTCTAGGCCAGCGTCAGGCTGGTCTCGTGGTATGTAATTACCCTCAATATCAAAACGCTCTGGATGATTACGCATCTCCTTCTCGCGCACGTTGTCCAAGTTCACTTTGAATTTATGCTCTGGTAATGGCTCCTCATAAAAACGATCCATGAAGTCTCGACCTGCAACCTCTAGCTCATCTCCTACGCCATGAGTTAGTACCGCATGACTAAGGTAGGAGAACACGCGATCATGACAACCATGCCCACCTGTCATCGGGATTTTTCCGCTATCAAATTGCTTCGCGTAATCCTCCGTTTCTTTCCAGATGTCTCTCCGAAGATCACCTTCCATCGCTAGAGAACTCAGGTCGATTGAATCAAGTCCTTGGAACTCTGATGAATCAACAGTGGCTTGAGGCTTTATATAGTCCACAAACTTAGGCATGTCATCGAAGTCCATGTAACCATCCATGACCCAAGAATAATTCCTAGACGGAGGGGCTTTGACATAGCTACCATCGCCTCGAAAGTCTAGGCCATTCTCATCAATCCAATGCTTGCCAGCTTGAACGCCAGATCGAGGGCCACGAATGACACCATCCATTGGGTGCTTGAAGTAGTAATGCCATCCACGTTTTGTTTGTACCTTTATGGGAGATTCATACCCTTCTGCAATCGCCCTAAGTCTTGACTCTTCATTGTCGGCATCGACAACACATAAGCCAGAGATAGAACCCGTCACTATCCCTACATCTGCGTCTGGCCATTTCTCAAACCATTCCACAATCTGCGTGTCTGTTGCGTGTTCAGTCTGGTACTTCTTCCACTTCACGAGGGGGTGTTTCTGTGTAGCAGACAGGGGGATTACTGACCACCCTAGCTCGGCATACTCCAGTGCCGCATCCATATTTGTTGTGCTCATCTGTATTCCTTTTTACTCTTGGTGATACGTTTTTAATTTATTTTTTTCTTTTCGAGTATCTTCTCGATCAATCGTTGCTGGAGCTGTGCCACGTTTTATGTGACCCGTCCTAGCGATTACTTCTCTTACCTCTATAGGTTCAAAATAAAAGTCTAATTCTAAATCTGGAAAGGCTGTCTTGATGTCCTCAAGGAGCTTGCTGGTTACGCTATCGTTCTTCATCCATCTGTAGAACGATGTCCTTGGATGCCCCGTGTATCTTGCTATTGCCGAAGGGCCACCAAGGTCTCTGAACAATCGGTGCAAGTTCAATCGATACTGGATCGACATATTAATTTCCTCTGTAAGTGAAAAATGTGTTGATTTCGAGACAATCATAATTTATATTTGGCATCATTACAAACCTGATCTGTCATTGTTAATAAGATGACATAACAAAACGAGGTAAATAAGATGGGAATGTTTGACTTACAAGAAAGCTCAGATGACTTGAGCATTGTTAACACAACATGCAAAGAAGAAATTAATACAGAAGCAACTGAACGGATACAAGATTTAGCACTCGATGTTTTCGTGCTGCAAAGAAGGTTGACTGATGCAAAGACTGCATTGGATGACGCATCAGATGAGCTGACTATGGCACTGCCACCGCACATGAGAGAAGTTGGTGAGTGGAATATTTCCAGTGACAAAATCTCGATCACTACAACTGTGCTTGAACGTATGACTTGGGATCAGAAAGTCATGAAGACCATGTTCGATACAAGCCCAACAAGCGTCCCTGACTGCGTGAACTTAAAGTTCGCAGTGACTAAGACACGTTATGAAAGCGCAACTAAGGAAGAGCGTGAGGCTCTGTCAGATGCACTGACTAGAACTCCTGCAAAACCGAAATTTAAAATAGAGGCAATCTAATGTTTAAAATAAAATCAACATCGGATGAGTCAGTACACTTTGAGAAGACTCTCCTGTGCGCTCACCACGGATGGGGTAAAACAACTCAAGCTATCCATGTCCAACGAAAGTATGGAAAGACTCTGATCATCTCCTTAGAAGGTGGTCTTAAATCTTTGGAGCATGTATCCATAGATGTAATTCCTGTCTCATCTTGGGATGACGAACACGAACCTGATGATGGAATATTTTCTTTTCGCCAGACAATGCTGATGGTCGGCAAGGCTGATTTTCGAGCTTTAGGATACAAAGCCATCTTCATTGATAGCGTTACTGAGATGGCTGATCAACTGATGGATTTCTTGGAAGAGAAACACAAGAACAATAAAAATACATTTGAGAAATGGGGTGACAACAGCCGCCTTATGATCGGCTCACTGAAATGGATTAGAGACTTGGACATGCACGTTGTATGTACCTGT
>DDJR01000042.1:0-3682 GCA_002339135.1 Flavobacteriales bacterium UBA2619
GGGACACATGGATTTTCAGTCCATTGCTCTACCAACTGAGCTATAGCACCAATTAACAGACGGCAAATATAGTGTAGGTGTTTTAAAATCTTCTATGTAGACGAAGTATAATAATTTGAATGTTATTTTTGTACCATGGTAACATCAAGACACCCCCGCGAGACTTTCTCATCCACTACAAAAATTGTTCTTCCTAACGATACCAACACTTTGGGAAATTTGATGGGTGGAAATTTATTACACTGGATGGATATTGCTGCCGCTATTGCAGCGAACAGGCATTGTAGAAAGGTGGTCGTTACAGCAGCAGTCAATAATGTTTCCTTTCAAAAACCTATTAAATTGGGAGATATTGTAATCATAGAGTCGCAAGTAACAAGGTCCTTTAAATCTTCGATGGAAGTTTACCTCGAAGTGTTTATCGAGAATTCTGTCACAGGGAATAGATCTAGGTGCAATGAAGCAATGTATACTTTTGTGGCAGTTGATCGATTGGGTGCTCCGATAGAAGTCCCTGAAACCGTTCCCGAGACAGAAGACGAAAAGGTGAGGTTTAAAGGGGCTTTAAGGAGACGTCAGTTGAGGCTGATTCTAGCTGGTAAAATGAAACCAATGGAAGCGACTGAATTAAAAGCGTTGTTTGAGTAACCTTATAAAAAATTGTGAGTTGCTTCAACAATTCGTTCGGCTGAAACGTGATGGATGCAAAGGTCATTTCCTTTTTTAGAGAATCTACATGTTGCACCATGACGTGAACAGGGTCTTTCGCCTCTGTCGTAAGGAAGGAGGGATGTGGAGTTTTTATTAGGTTGCCAAGGAGCTAGACCTAGAGATGGTCTCGTACAGCCCCAAACGGAGATGAGAGGAACTCCTAAAGCACATGCGATGTGCATCGCCCCGGTATCTCCGCCAATGGCAAGTTTAGAGTGTTTGAGAATGTGTGCAGTTTCTTTTAAAGTCGTGATTCCACAAAAGGATGTGACAAGTTCTGAGGTACATTCTAATCTTGTTCCGATTTCCTTCGCATCTTCTCCACCCACAAGTGCGATGTGCATCCCTAAATCGGTAAGTCTTTTGCAAACTTCTTGAAGGATATGTTCAGGGATCGCTTTCCCTTTATATGTAGCCCCAGGTGTGATGGAGATATAAGATTCTGGCACCTTTACTTCTGTGGTGTTAATGCTACCCCACAATGATTGTTTGGGTTTCCGAATGTTAAATGTCTCTAACAATTTTAACGCTCGATCAACAAAATGAAGTACGGGATTTTTTCTGAGCCCAAGGGTAAGAGCAAATCGAGGCAGTGACTGCTTGTCGATTGTGAAAGTTAAGATGCCTAGGGCTTTAGACAAGGACCGGGACCTCACGCTTCCTTGTAAATCAATGAAGTAGTGAAAGTTTAGTTGTTGAAGCTCAACTGTAATTTCGCTGGTTGATTTTTCAACCAAATGAATTTCATCGACACCACAGAGAAGCTCAGCTGCACCTTTAAACTTTGACAAGCAGACAAAGTCTATCCGTACACCTTTGCCGTAATGCTCTCTAATACAATTTATTACAGGCATTGTAAGTACAATGTCTCCAATTGAGCTAAATCTTGCTATAAGAAATCTAGGTGCTTGCACAGTTCAAAGGTAGTCGCAGGTATCTTTGTATCTATGACTCGCACTGAAATAAAACTTATAGATACCCACACCCACCTTTATCTCGATCAGTTTGATGATGACAGAGAAGAAGCTTTGGCAAGATGTTTTGAGTCAGGAGTTGATACTTTAATTTTACCTAATATAGATTTAGAGAGTGTCCCGAGAGTCTTAGACATGATGAAGAAGTGGCCCCAGTCTTGCTATGGGATGATGGGACTTCACCCATGTTATGTAAAGGAAAATTGGGAGAAAGAGTTAGAATCAATCATGGCTACATTAGACACTCCACCTGAGGGTATGGAGTTCGTTGCTGTTGGGGAAATAGGTTTAGATTTGTATTGGGACAAGCAGTTTCAGAAGGAGCAAAGCGAAGCTTTTTTACTTCAGGCAAAAATGGCAAAAAAGCGTGGATTGCCGATTGTCATTCATGTTCGAGATGCTTGGGAAGAACTCTTTACGTTAATGGATCAGGTGAATGATGACAGTCTCAATGGTGTTTTTCATTGTTTTACTGGAGGGCTCAAAGAAGCTGAACGAGCTATAGAATACGGGGGTTTTCTTCTTGGAATTGGAGGCGTTAGCACCTATAAAAATGGTGGTTTAGACAAAGTGCTTCCCAGTATCCCGCTTGAGTCATTGGTGTTAGAGACAGATAGCCCGTACCTCTCCCCAGCGCCACATAGAGGCAAGCGGAATGAATCGTCTTACCTTGTTCACATCGCAAAAAAAATTGCTGATATTAAAGGAGTTAGTTTTGAAGAAGTTGCTCGTGTGACTTCGGAAGGTGCGAGAAGTATGTTTGGTCTAAAAAAATGAAGTCATAGAAATGAGGTCCGAAAAAAAAATACTACTTATTTATACTGGCGGAACAATAGGCAGTGTTCATGATCCCATGACAGGTTCTCTCGTTCCGATTGATTTCAGTCAAATCACACGACATGTTCCTGAGTTAAACCGTGCTGGCATTTCGATTGATTCCGTCAGCTTTCAACCTCCGATTGACAGTTCCAATGTTTCGCCGATGCATTGGAAGAAAATTGCAGGGGTGGTGATGCAAAAGCATGAAGAGTACGATGGTTTTGTGGTTCTGCATGGTACGGACACAATGGCCTACACGGCATCTGCTTTAAGCTTTATGCTGGAGGGACTAAGAAAGCCGGTAATTATCACAGGAAGCCAACTGCCTATCGGAATGCCTAGAACTGATGGCCGGGAGAATTTACTGAGTGCAGTTATGTTGGCAGCACATTCGACTCATGAACGTCCTGCCTCAACAAGTCTACAATGTGGGGATTCGACCGTTCAAGAGGTTGCGGTTTATTTCGGCAGTCAACTTTTTCGGGGGAACAGAACTCACAAAGAAAGTACGGAGAGTTTACATGCAATTGTCAGCCCCAATTATCCTGCATTGGTAGATGCAGGCGTCGACTTTAAGGTTCGGAAGCACAATTTATATAGAGCTCCAGAGGGTCCTTTAACGTTGCATGAGGCTTTTGACTCAAAAGTTGCTTGGTTACCCATTTTCCCGGGTATGTCTTTCGATGTTTTTGATCGAATTTTTGGTTGGAACGAATTAAGAGGGGTGGTTTTGGGTACTTACGGAAGCGGAAACATTCCTGACAACAAGCAGTTCAAGGACTTGTTAATCTCAGCGCAGAAAAGGGGTGTTTCCATTGTAAATATCACGCAGTGTGGCCATGGAGGTGTGGCTCAAGAACGATATGCAACTGGTTTAATGCTATCTGATTGTGGCGTAATATCTGGTGGAGACATGACCACTGAAGCGGCGGTAATTAAGCTCATGATGTTGCTTGGGGAGTCGGATGACTTAACCTTGATTCGAGAGCGAATATCTGCGGACTTAAGGGGGGAGAGAACGAACTTAGAATAAAACTATGTTAATGATTGTGCTATCACGCAATTGTGTAGTAATTTGCGCCGCCTCACTATAGCTTTTGTTATATGAGAACAATCCTAACGAGGATTGGAGGGATGGCCGAGTGGTTTATGGCGCACGCTTGGAAAGCGTGTTTACG
>DDJR01000042.1:4027-13529 GCA_002339135.1 Flavobacteriales bacterium UBA2619
TTCGAATCCCTGTCTCTCCGCAAGGTTGTTCGACTTATTTATGAAATACATTCAACAAGAATATTTGACTATGAAGAATTTGTTTTCACTTCTCGCAATTGCGGGAATCATGTTTGCAGCAAACCCCGCTGCAGTGTTTGCTCAACTCGAAGACGTTGCAAATGAAGAGGTTGTTTCTATGGAAATGGACAGTGTTTCTGCAGACACCGTTGTTTCAGATTCAGCAATGAGCACCGTTGTTGAAGAGCCAACTGTAGAAATTGCTGAAACATCTGCGGATGTCGAAGAAACACGTGAAGTGTTAAGCTTTCATCAAACAGTAAAGCGTTACTTCATTGAAGGAGGTGCTGCGTTTATGGCTTCAGTACTTATTTGTTTAATTCTTGGATTGGCACTCAGTATAGAGCGTATCATTTATCTCAACATGGCTACGACCAACACGAAGAAGCTTGTGAATGAAATTGACGAATGCCTTCAGAAGGGTGGAGTTGACTCAGCAAAAGAAGTTTGCCGTAACACAGCAGGCCCCGTGGCAACAATCTTTCATCAAGGTCTGGACAGATCAGAAGGAAGCTATGAAGAGGTTGCTAAAGCGATTGAGGATTATGGTTCAGTTGAAATGTCTAAGCTTGAGCGAGGTTTAAGTTGGATTTCCCTGTTTATAGCGCTTGCACCGATGTTGGGTTTCATGGGAACTGTAATCGGTATGATTTCAGCTTTTGATGACATCGCGGAGGCAAATACAATCAACGCTTCTATTGTAGCTGGTGGTATTAAGATTGCATTGATTACAACAGTTTCTGGACTGATAGTCGCCATTATACTTCAGGTATTCTACAATTATATTCTTTCTAAAATTGATGGTATTGTTCTTGATATGGAGGAGGCTAGCATGGATCTTGTTGATCTTCTATACAAGCGTAAGCTTCAAGGTAAATAAGGAGAATTATGGAAGAAAATAAAATTAATTTCGCCCTTTCCGGACTTCGTTTAGTAATCATTGCACTCGGTGTTATTCTTGTTGGAATAATAGTTGGTAACAGTACTGGCGATGAGTCTTTTGTTGAAGGGGAAGCCAGCTACGGTGTTTACCTCGATTGGATGTTCTACATTATTTATGCTGTAGGTATTGCATGTTCAGTTGCTGCTGTTGGATTTGGAGTTTCTGCATTCGTGATGAAGCTGGTGAATGACTTCAAAGCACAATTGGGTACTCTGGCAGGAATCTCAGTTTTTGCTCTCATAGGTATAATTAGCTATTTCGTTTTGGCTGATGGGTCTGTTTTAGATGCATACGAAGTAAGTGGCATTACCGTTTCAGAATCTGAAAGTGTTTTTGCTGGTGGAAGTATGATTTACGTTTACCTTTTATTCGCTGTTGCTGCAGCTTCGATTGTTTGGGCTGAGGTAAGCAGCATTTTTAAGTAAAATAGATATGGCACGTCGCGAATTACAAGAAATTAATGCCGGCTCTATGGCCGATATCGCTTTCTTGCTTCTGATTTTTTGGCTCGTAACAACTACAATTGAATCCGACATGGGAATCAAGCGTCAGTTGCCCCCTCCAGTTCCGGATGACATTGATGTGCCTCAAGCAAAAGAGCAAAACGTTTTTAATGTCAAAGTCAACTTTCTTGATTTGTTGTTGGTAGAAGGAGAGCCTTTGGATATGAATCAGTTGAAGAACAAAGCGAAAGATTTTCTTATTGCTACAGGAGATGGGGTAATATCACATCAAATCGACAATCAGGAAATAGGAAAAAACAGAGATGTGGTTTCCATAACAGGTGCAAATGGTAAAACAAATGCTTCTTTCCCTGAACGAGAATGGGTCAGAAAGTCTGATGTTAAATTAAAGATTGCTGAATACATTCAAATCGTTCAAATTTCTGAGCCTAAGAACAAAGATGCATTTAGAAAGGTTCTGTCTAAATGGCAGGAGAAACTCACTACCATTACACTTTTAGGGGGTGATTATAAACAGCTTCCTTCGTCTGCGTTGATCTCAATGCAAAATGACAACAACACAACTTACAACACCTATTTGCAGGTCCAAAATGAGTTGCAATCTGCGGTCAATGAGCTTCGAGATGAGCTGGCACTAGCAAAGTTTGGTCAAAGTTACTCAGAGCTCGAAGAGGTCTATGGTAAAAACAAGCAAGATAAAAAGACGCTTGATAAAATTACGGCAGTAAGGGCTCTATACCCACAACGTATTTCAGAGGCTGAGCCTCGTGATGCTGGATCAACATATTACTAAGTATGAGCAAGTTTAAAAAAGGAAGTAACCGCCCGACGGGATCGATTTCGACAGCATCTCTGCCGGACATCGTTTTTATGCTTTTATTCTTCTTCATGGTTGCAACTGTTTTGCGTACAGAAGATGAGAAAGTACAAGTCACAAAGCCAGAAGCTTCAGAGCTTTATAAAGTTGAAAAAAAGCATCTCATTCGTTACATCAACATAGGTATGCCTATGGACAACCGATATGGAACAGAGCCGGTGATTCAACTGAACGATGCTTTTTCAAAAGCTTCAGACGTGCGAGATTGGATAGGCAAAGAGCGTGAAACATTAGCGGAGTCAGAGCAAAGTAAAATGTGGGTCTCACTAAAGGTAGACCAAGAAACAAAAATGGGGATTGTGACATCTGTAAAGCAGGAGTTAAGACAAGCTTCAGCTTTGAAGATTCTATACTCTGCTACAAGTAGAGCCCGAACAGGAGTCGAGGAATAAATTTCAGGTTCGCTTAACAGAGAAATCTTTCAAGATTTTTTGTGCTAAGAAAGCGCTTAATTTTATATAGCTTTCGATTGTCCACCCCGCCACATGTGGACTCAAGTATACATTTGGATAGGTAAGAAGACGGGTTAGCGTAGCCCTTGATTCAGCATCTTTTATTTGATCGAGACCTTCAAGAGATCGGCCTTCAAACTCGAGAACGTCCAGCCCGATAGAGCTAACCTGGCCCGAATCCAGTGCGTTTAATAAATCCGATGTATTGACAACGGCACCTCGAGAGCTGTTTATAAAAACAAATTGATGTTTAAATTTAGACAGCCAGTTCGAGTTGACCAGATTCTTCGTTTCATTAGTCCATGGTATATGTAAACTCACGATTTCGCTTCTTTGAAAAAACTCTGCCTCACTTACTTCTTCAACCAAATCTGAACTGAAATCTGACTTGTATTTGTCGTATGCGATTACCTTGCAGCCAAGACCACTGAGCTTGAGTGCCAAGGAAGATCCCATTTCACCATATCCCAGAATCCCCACAGTTTTGCTGCTGAGTTCAGTCCCGCGGTGCTTCTCTCTTGCCCAGACTCTTTCATGAACGGATCTGTCACAGCTTCTTAACTTATGCAAGATCATGAGGATCATTCCCAGAACATGCTCTCCCAATGCATCTCTGTTTCCTTCTGGTGAGTTGTAAACCTGTATATTTCTCTTTTTTGCTTCGATCAAGTCAATGTTCTCGAGCCCAGAGCCACTGCGGGCGATCCATTGTAAATTTGGAAGAGTGTTGAGAATTGTGGCATCAATTTGTAGCCTAGATCTAAGGATTATCCCGTTAATATTTTCAAGGGTTCCTTCTAGAATATCATCCCGCGTAAGTGTTAAACAGTCTTTGCAGTGAAAACCATTTTCTTCCAATTTGTTTTTAAGTATCGGATGTACCGTATCTAAAAAAGCAACATTCATGTCAATGAATTAAAGCAGTGAGCTAATAAATGAACCCACACTAAAGTAAATAATGAGGCCTATAATGTCGTTTGCAGTGGTAATAAATGGACCTGTTGCTAGTGCAGGATCTATTTTGCGTTTATCTAGCATGAGAGGAACAAAGGCCCCGAACAATGCAGCAAAGACAACCACAAATAACAAGGAAATTCCGACTGTAGTGCTTAGTGATTTGTCAAAACCCAGCAGCAATGTCACTATGAAAATAATGGAGGCACAAATGATTCCATTTAACAGACCCACCCCAAGCTCTTTGATTAACCTGGAGGCAATGTTCGTCGTATTGATGCTTGAAGTAGCAAGTCCCTGAACGACTATTGCCGATGACTGAACTCCTACGTTTCCTCCCATTGCTGCGATAAGCGGTATAAACAGGGCCATTTCTGGATGTGATACAATGTCGAATGCGCCGATGACATAAGCTCCTCCTACACCACCCCCCAGACCGATGAGTAGCCATGGCAAGCGCGCTCTGGTTAAAGTCCAAACAGAATCATACGACTCTACATCCTCAGAAATTCCAGACGCCAGCTGGTAATCTCGTTCAGCTTCTTCGATGATTACATCAACAGCATCATCAATTGTGATGCGACCAAGCAAAACACCGTTGTCATCTGTTACTGGAAGAGCAACAAGGTCATAACGCTCCATTAAGCTCACAACCAATTCTTCTTTTTCCTTTGCTTTTATTGAAATAAAATTCTCATCATCTTTCAGATCTCCAACAGGAGTTCTTGTACTTGCTGCAGAAAGCAACAGATTTTGTAAGCTAAGTCTTCCAGTAAGCTCCCCTGTTGCATTTACTACATAAATGGTGTACAGATTTTCTATGTCTTGCGATTGAATGCGAATCTCTTTAATTGCTGTTGCTACAGACCAAGTTTCCTCAACTTTCACTAACTCTTTAGCCATTAAAGCTCCTGCTGAGCCTTCGGGGTAGGACAGCAAGGATAGAATGTCCGCAACAGACTCTTTGTCTTCTGCCTTTGACATCACATCCATCATTTTATCTGATGGAAGGGACCCGAGTATATCAGCAGCATCGTCAGATTCTAGTCCGTCAATGACATCTTTAGCTATTTGATTCGAAGATAAATAGTTCAGTATTTGTTCTCGAACATCATCGTCAACATCAGACAATACAGCAGGTCGGATGTTGTCCTTTAAAAGTTGGTATGCATAATTAACGTCCTCTATTCTAAGCTGATTTAGAATGAGAGCGATGTCTGTTTCATGAAGTTCGTCTAGGTGAGAAATCAAAGACCCCTCTTTTCCCTGTTCTATCAGGGTTTGGATTTCATCGAGATATTCTTTAGTAATTTCTAGCATAGCCTATGTAATACAAATGCAAAGGTAAATGAGATTTAAGACCTTTTGCGCTTAGTCTGGAAGAAGTCTTTCACCAGTTGAGAACATTCTTGCTCTAGAACCCCAGAAGTGATCATGGTTTTCGGATGAAGCAATCCATTTTCAGAAATGGCGCCCCCGTGTCCTTTCTTTTCTTCATTTACCTCCCACCTTGTGTAACCTCGTTTTAGATCACGAGCTCCGTATACGATTCTTCCTACTCTGGTCCAAAATCCAGCTCCAGCGCACATAGGACAGGGCTCCATAGTGACATAAAGTGTACATTGATCAAGAAATTTTCCACCCACAAATTCTGAAGCACTGGTAAAGACTTGCATTTCAGCATGGGCTGTAAAATCTCTCAGTCTTTCACATAGATTGTGGCCTCTGGCGATGACTGCGCCATTCGAAACGACAATTGCGCCTACGGGAACTTCGTCTATTGAGCCCGCTTCTTCAGCTTGCTGAAGAGCAATTCGCATAAATCGCTCATCATTAATCAGCTGCTCAGCTGTATTTTGAAGGATTAGTTTTTCAGCCATGCTGCAAGTTCGTTGATTGCGACTTTGTTGCCCTTGCTTTTTGGAGCAATTCCTGAAATTTCAGGTATCCTCATATTTTCCAGGTCTTTTTGTGTGCACTGTGCAAACCCAAATTCCTTTGCCCACAACTTGCTTAGCAGTTCTTGTTCTCTTTGGCCTGGAGTTGGAATCAAAATCGCTCTTTTCCCCAAGGAGGCCAAATCTAAAAGTGTGGTGTATCCACTTCGACAAATTAATGTTTTAGAACCACAGATCGCTTTAGAAATCTCTTCATCACTTGGGTCATAAAGTGTTGTGATGTTGTTTTTTTCACTTTTCCCTCCTCCAGGTTTACCTGCTAGAATGAGTCCTCGTTCACCCTGAAGTTCCATCCACTTTCGAAGGGCATTTTCCATAATCGTTCGATGAGGTTCTGGTCCGCTAACCAATCCGACCAGTGGTGCGTCAGCAGTTAATTTAACAGGTTTCAATCGGCTTAATAGCCCAATAAACGTTGTGTTGGGATGAATGGATTTTGATGTCAAACACCCTGCTATTGAATTGCTTCCCTTGGGGTTGTCAGGCACCCAAATTCCGTCAAATTGAGCAACTAATTTTTTAATAATGATTTGAGCAAAAGGGCTTAATGCATTTGAAACAGGGAATTTCAACAAATGAGTCATTAATAAAGACGGAATATCCGGGTGGTGAACTCCATAGCAATTGTCGGAAAATATTTTACTGATGGTTCGTTTTTGCAGGTGATCCCTTGTCCATTGTCTTTCTTCGTAAATCGACTTAAGCAGTTTGGGAGTTTGAGATGCGATAGCAAGCATTGTAAAATGTCTGCTGTATCTGATGTTTGCGCCAGGTTTTTCGAAAAACGTCACTTGCTCGTTATTTTTCAGGCGACTTTTCAACCAAACCATAGCGTCCCCTGAGCTTGCGATGTCGATGTCCCATCCAAGGTCTATCGCACCTTCAATTAAAGGGAGTGAGCGACTTGCATGGCCCATCCCCCAATTTAGTACAGCAATTAATATTCGAGACATAGCAACAAATTCATAATTTTGCAGTGCAAATCATATCTGCAAATTAACAAAATGGGAAAGGATAAACTTAGGAAATGGGCGGAAAATGAAACATTTAATCATGTGTTCGAGCCGTGCTTACAGGAAGCAGTGAAAGGAGTCGAGTCTGAAATGAAAGGAAGGTGGGCAAAGCAAGTGTTTAAAAACGACAATCCCATTACCATCGAGTTGGGTTGTGGGAAGGGCGAGTATACTGTTGGGCTTGCAAGACAGTACCCTCATCGAAACTTTGTGGGTGTCGATATTAAGGGTCACAGATTCTGGAGAGGAGCAAAAACTGCAAAAGAAGAATCCTTGCCCAATGTTGCTTTTCTGAGAACAAGATTGGAGTTTATTGAGATGTATTTCGGATCAGATGAGGTGAGTGAGGTTTGGTTAACATTTTCGGACCCTCAACCCAAAGATGAAAAGGGCACCAAGAGAATCACATCACCCGTATATATAGAGCGATACAAGAAAATACTCAAGACAGGTAGTTTGATTAATGTGAAAACTGATTCAGTTCTGCTTTACGATTTATCGAAAGAGGGATATGTAGAGGCGGGATATAAATTTTTGTATGACAGTCAGGATGTGTATGGAGAATTGGTTTCGAGAGTGCCACAAGATTTAAAAAATGCTTTAGAAATAGTCACATATTATGAGAAGAGGTGGCTGTCTGAGGGAAAAAAAATTCATTTTATTCAATTGGAGGTTTAACGCATCGATTGGGTGTGAACGAAGAAGTGTTTGCGGTTGTAAGGTTGATACCCAAGGGAAGGGTAACCGCGTATGGTGCGATTGCAATGTATTTGGGTGAAGCAAGGTTAATGCGGTGGTTTGCTTGGGCTTTGAACAAGAGTTTTTCGGCAAAATCCAAGGGGCTTTTCCATAGAGACGTGAGTAGGTTGGGGATGCTTTCCGTGGAGCTTCACTTTCCTCGAGAGCATTCAATGGTCGTTGAACATCGTGAAGAAGGTATTCAGGTGAAAGATGCTCAAGTAGTTGAATTAGATAAGTGTTTTTGGGACCCTATGACCGAACTTTGAAGTTCTTAAATTGAGCTTAAAGAATGTCTGAAATAACAAAACCTAAAGTCGTATCCGCTTTAAGCGCGGTGATGGAGCCTGAGTTCGGGAAAGATATAGTGTCATTAGACCTAATCGCTGGAATTGATATCTCGGAGGGTCTGATTAAAGTTCAGGTAAAATCCAGTAATCCAGCACTTCATGCCCGAAAAAGAATGCAAGAGGCTGTTGAATTTGCCCTTGAAAGAGCGTTCGGATCAGGTGTTAAAACCGAAGTTCATGTTGGTGCACTTGCTGCTGAAGAACGGACCATTGAAACACGGAAAATTCTTCCAGGTGTCAAAAACATCATTGCAGTAGCTTCCGGAAAAGGTGGAGTTGGTAAGAGTACGGTGAGTTCTAATCTTGCAGTTTCTTTAGCCCAAAGGGGATACAAAGTTGGGCTGTGTGATGCAGATATATATGGACCTAGTATTCCTACGATGTTTGGCGTGCAAGATTACAACCCCAAGCCGATTGATGTAGACGGAAAGTCAATGATGGAGCCGGTGGAGATGCACGGTGTCAAGATGTTGTCCATTGGATTTTTTGCTGATCCAGACCAAGCGATTGTTTGGCGTGGCCCCATGGCTACAAAGGCTCTGAAGCAATTGTTTACAGATGTGATCTGGGGAGAATTAGACTATATGATTTTAGATTTACCTCCTGGCACGGGAGACATCCATTTAACGTTGGTCAGTGAGTTAGACCTTACAGGTGCTGTGATCGTTTCTACACCCCAAGACGTAGCTCTTGCAGATGCGCGAAAAGGAGTAGGGATGTTTAAAATTGAATCGATTAACGTTCCTGTCTTAGGGATGATAGAAAACATGTCTTACTTCATTCCTCCAGATGCTCCCCAGTTTAAGTACCACATTTTTGGCAGAGATGGTGTTAAAAGATTGGCGGATACTTTAGATGTGCCATTCTTGGGCGAGCTGCCTTTGCTTCAAACCATTAGAGAAGCCGGTGATGTAGGGCGTCCGGTAGTGCTGCAAGATGACTCAGAAGCTTCAGCAGCCTTTCGTGCTGTTGTCGATAAATTGCTAGAAGTTCTAGTTAAATAAGAAAACAATGTCAAAGCAAATCATTCCCAAACATCTTGTTGAATTGGCTGCGAGAATTGAGGGCGCGCTTTCTCAAATCCGCCCATATCTTGAGGCTGACCAAGGCGATATTACCCTTCAAGAAATCACAGATGATTTAATTGTAAAAGTAGAACTTCACGGATCTTGTGCGGGATGTTCTCTGATTGATATGACAATGAAAGGTGGGGTGGAATCAGCAATTAAAGCTGTCGCCCCAGAAGTAAAAGAGATAGAAGCAATCAACCTATGATTCAAACAGATATTATTATTATTGGGGCGGGGCCGGTAGGTCTATTTACGGTTTTTGAAGCCGGACTTCTCAAGTTAAAGTGTCATTTAATTGATTCTTTGCCTCAGCCCGGAGGACAATGTTCAGAGATTTATCCTAAAAAACCCATTTACGATATCCCTGCCTATCCATCTATTTTAGCTGGAGATTTGACAGATCAACTGATGGAACAAATCAAGCCATTTAGCCCAGGCTTTACTTTGGGAGAAAGAGCTGAGAGTATTGAGAAGGATGATGAAGATCAGTTTGTAGTTACCACCAACCGCGGCACTCAGCACCGTGCCCCTATTATTGCAATAGCAGCAGGTTTGGGTTGTTTTGAACCAAGGAAGCCTCCTGTAGAAGATTTGCTATCTTTTGAAGACAATGGGGTAGAATA
>DDJR01000020.1 GCA_002339135.1 Flavobacteriales bacterium UBA2619
CAGCGCATCAATGTCATCTCCTGCTACAATTAAAAGACGTCTGATGGCACTGTCAGTTACGACTTCTTTTGTCAGTGCGATGGGTCTAAGGTGGAGGAGCACTAGTTTTTGGACAAATTTCATCTTAGCATCCAGTGGCAGCTTGAGACGCTTAAATATTTGGGGAGTCATTCGGGCTCCTTTGTCTTCGTGCCCATGGAAAGTCCAGCCGTTTCGCTTGTCAAACCGCTTTGTGGGTGGTTTAGCGATGTCGTGTAAAATGGCTGCCCATCGCAACCACAAATCGTTACTCTTGTCACAAACGTTTTCTAACACTTGAAGGGTGTGAATAAAGTTGTCCTTGTGCCCTATTCCATTTCTTGTTTCTATACCTTGTAGTGCAATCATCTCAGGGAAAAATTGCTCGAGAAGTCCAGTCTTTGCGAGTATTTTAAATCCACGACCTGGTCTTTTTGCTAGGATAATTTTATTCAATTCTGTATGTATCCTCTCCATAGAGATAATCTCTAATCTTGAGGCGTTGCGTTTGAGTGCATCGATGCTCTCAGGGACGATTGTAAAGCCCAGCTGTGTTGCAAACCTTGCAGCCCGCATCATTCTCAGAGGGTCGTCGCTAAAGGTGATGTCTGGATCAAGAGGTGTGCGGATGACCCCCAAATCGAGATCTCGCATACCGTTGAAAGGGTCCACGAGTTCTCCATAGTTGACAGAACTTAGCGACAAGGCCATTGCATTAATGGTAAAATCGCGTCGGTTTTGGTCGTCTTCAATGGTTCCGTCTTCTACGATGGGTTTTCTGCTTCCGCGCTTGTATGATTCTTTTCGTGCACCCACGAACTCCACTTCCAGATCTCCACACTTAAACATGGCTGTTCCGAAGTTTTTAAAAACATTTACGTTTCGAATACCTAGCTCTTTAGCTACTGCTTTCGCCAAGTCAATTCCTTTTCCTTCAGTTACAATGTCGATGTCTTTTGACGGTCTGTCTAAGATGAGGTCACGTACGAATCCTCCGATGACAAACGCGCGTTCCCCCCGCTTGTCGGAAGCTTTTCCGATTGCTTTAAAAACAGGGTGCTCTAGGGATTTTTTATAGTTCAATACAAAAGTCGAATTTCAAAGGTTGCAAATCTAATCGATAGATAAGTAGCTATGTATACTTAGCTGCGTAGAATTTGAAATCTGCCCGAAGAATCAAAAGCTGCAATGAACGAGGGGCGTGAGCTGTCGGGTTCAGAGCGTCTGTGTGAGCTGATGTAGTCTGCTCCATCGATGATTTCAGGGTCCACAGTCTCGAAATTTTTGGGTGTTGGCGATCCTGTGAGATTGGCGCTCGAACTCGCAATCGGGCGGGCGAGGCCACGTGACACAAATTGTGTCCACTCGTCGTGTACAAGTCGAATGCCAAGAGAGCACTCAGCTCCCAGTATGCTTGGGTCGACGCCTCTGCCACCCGGCATGATAACGGTTGTTGGTCTGTCGCTGTGCTCGAATAGATCCCAAGCGGCATCGGGTACTGCTGAAATGTGTTTCTCAATCAGACCCTCATCCGCCACCAGAACAAGTATTGGGGAAGATTCTTCACGCATCTTGAGCCTTCGCAACTTGGATACTGCAGCCGGGTTGGTGGCGTCACACGCTACTCCCCAAACAGTGTCAGATCTGTGCAGAATGACTCCTCCAGCACGCAACGTGCCAACAGCTTTTAAAGCATCATCCCTCCAGGGTGTGTTGTTGTTCTTTTTGCGACTCATTTCCGGTCTCCTTTCAGGCTTTATTTTTCAGCCATTCTTCTACGTTTTTCTCGATCCTCTTTAGTGGTGAATTTGACGTTTCGCAATTAAATTCAGTACCGGTAATTTTTTCAAAGAGTTCGATGTAACGCATGGATATTTGGGACATAAAATCTTTTGTGATAACAGGCTGTGTTTGTCCTTCAAGTCCCATAAAATTTTCTGATATCAGCCACTCGCGAACGAATTCCTTGCTGAGTTGTTTTTGAGGAATTCTGGCAGCTTGACGTTCTGCGTACCCCTCAGCGTAGAAATATCTTGAACTGTCGGGTGTGTGAATTTCATCGATCAGCATGATCTTTCCGTTTCGCATTCCAAATTCGTACTTGGTGTCCACAAGGATGAGGCCCTTGGATGCGGCGATTTCTGTTCCGCGAGCGAAAAGCGCTCGAGTTACACGCTCGAGTTCTGCGTATATTTCAGGAGTGACAATACCTTGCGACAGAATTTCAGCAGGGGTGATGTCTTGATCATGGCCTTCCGCCGCTTTAGCAGCAGGTGTTATTATGGGGGTTGGGAATGGATCATGTTCCTTAAGTCCCTCTGGCATGGGTGAGCCACACAGTGTTCGTTTTCCGGAGATGTACTCGCGGTTTGCGTGTCCTGTGAGATATCCACGTATGACCATTTCAAGTCGAATAGGTTCACAACGATAGCCGATGGTTACGTTTGGGTCTGGTGTGGCAATTTTCCAGGTTGGGACGATGTCTGATACTGCATCTAGGAAAATGGATGCTACGCCATTTAAGACTTGCCCTTTAAAGGGGACCCCATTTGAGATAATGGCGTCGAAGGCACTGATTCTGTCTGAAACAACAGCTACCATTAGATCTTCGCCTATGGTGTACATGTCTCGGACCTTGCCAAAGTATGCTGATGTTTGGCCTGAAAAATGAAAGTCTGTTTTCGTAATGGGGGTAGTTTGAGTCACAGTAGTCTCTTTTTGCTTTTATTTATTCTGTTCCTTTCCGAAGGCAGTTATGACAGCTCGGACTAGGCGGTGGCGCATCACGTCAACACCGGTTAATCTGACAGTTGATATTCCCTCTACGTCTTTAAGTATGTCTAAAGCATGAACAAGGCCAGATTTCTGTCTGTTCGGGAGGTCTACCTGGGTTTCGTCTCCCGTGATGATGTATTTCGCGTCTCGCCCCATTCGGGTGAGGAACATTTTGATTTGAGGAATGGTCGTGTTTTGGGCTTCGTCTAGGATGACGAACGCTTTGTCCAAGGTTCGTCCACGCATGAATGCGAGAGGGGCAACCTCGATGACTCCGCTCTCCATGTGCTCAGCGACTTTGTCATAGGGAAGCATGTCAGTCAGGGCATCGTAGAGTGGTTGTAAGTAAGGGTCGAGTTTTTCCTTCATGTCTCCGGGAAGAAACCCCAGATTTTCTCCGGCTTCCACAGCAGGTCTGGTGAGAATGATTTTTTTCACTCTCTTGTCTTTCAATGCTCTGACCGCAAGTGCAACAGCGGTGTATGTTTTCCCTGTTCCTGCAGGGCCAACAGCAAAAACCATGTCGTGTTCGGAGGCAGCATCTACCAACTTGTGTTGGTTGGGAGTTCTGGCGATAATTCTATTGCCACCTGGTCCATGAACGAGTACGTCATCGGCTCCGGCATCTCTCATGACCATCGTCTCGTTAGATTTCGAAAGCCTTTCAAGATCGTCTAATGTCAAGCTTAAATACCTGTCAACATGCCATACGACCATCCGCATTACCTCTTCAAATCTACCAACATCTTCTCGGCTTCCTTTTACACGGATGTCGTGCCCTCGAGAAACGATGCGAAGTTTAGGGAAAAGTCCTTGTAAGCCATGTAAATTTGCATTCTCACTTCCGAGAATAACAAGTGGGTCTAAACCCTCGATAGAAATCAGTGTCTCATGCATTGCGTTGGCAAAAATAATCACCCCACCTTTGTTCCGTGCCTATAATTACACTTACATCTGATTATGGACCAGAAAGGTTCTATGCCGGTATCCTAAGGGGGGCGCTTGCTGCATTGTCTCCTGATGCAACAGTTGTAGACTTATCACACGATGTTCGTAAGTTTAGTTCTGTTGATGCTGCACTTCTTCTGAAATCATGTGTGAAACATTTCCCCAAAGGCACAGTGCATATCATTGCTGTGATGTCTGAAGCGACAGTGGAACATCCACATCGAATAGCGCGAATCGAAGACCAGTATTTTGTCGGTGCAGATTCTGGTGTTTTTCATTTAATTTTCGGAAAACAACCAGATGCTGTGTATGATTTATCCAACATGATGGCAGACTTTGATTACCCGACATTTCCTGAGCGTTCAATCTTTGTTCCTGCGGCAGCCCATTTGTCTAAGGGAGGTATACCTGAGCTCTTAGGTCGGCCTGCGGCAATTGCAGAACCAAAGTCAATCCTTCACCCGGTGTTTGAAAACAGGGTTTTGACAGGACACGTCATTCACATCGATGGATTTGGAAACTGCATAACCGACATCACCAAGCGAAGGTTTAAAGATGTTGGAACGGACAGAGGGTTTGTCATCGTAATGCGATCGAGCAGAAGTGACATTAGGAAAATATGTGAGAACTACAGTGATGTTCCTGTGGGTGAGTCCGTTGCCGTGTTTAATCATTTGGGATTTTTAGAAATAGCAATTTATAAAGGGGCTCCTGGTTCAGCAAATGGTGGGGCTTCAAGCATGTTGGGGATTAAGTTGGATGACGTGATAAGAATAGAGTTCTCTGAATAATTTTATGATATTATGAGTAAGGCAAGAATTATCAGGATCGTGAGAATGACTTTTCACCCAGAAAACGTCTCACAATTTGAGAGCATTTTTAAAAAGAATGAAAAGGCCATCAGTGAGCAGCCGGGTTGTTGTCATGTTGAGCTGGTGATCGATTTAAACCACCCATTGGTCAGAGCGACTGTAAGCCGCTGGGATAGTGAAGAGAGTTTAAATGCCTACAGGAAGTCGGAGTTGTTTGGCAAAGTTTGGCCTTCGACAAAGCAGCTTTTCTCACAGGCTCCGGAGGTTGTTACTTATATAAATCTTAACTAAAGGTAAAGTTTATGAAAGCTTTGATTTTAAAAGAGATACGTTCATTTTTTAGTAGCTTAACAGGCTATGTTGTTATTTCTGCTTTTCTTCTTTTAATGGGGTTGTTTTTGTGGGTTTTTCCAGGGCCATGGAATGTCTTGTCAAGCGGTGTTGCCTCCATGGATCCCTTTTTTACATTGGCTCCTTGGGTGATGCTTTTCTTAGTTCCTGCGATTACCATGAGGTCTTTTGCAGAAGAAAGAAGGAACGGAACCCTTGAACTTTTGCTCACCCGTCCCTTGCTGGAAAGTCAAGTCATTTTCGCTAAGTATATTGGTGCCTTGGCATTGATTTCTTTGGCACTGTTGCCGACTTTGGGGTTTGTATATGTTCTTGGGGAACTTGGCAGTCCTCAGTGGAACTTGGATTTGGGAGCAATTTGGGGTTCATATGTTGGTTTGTTGTTGTTGTCATCTTCGCTAGCTGCCATCGGAATTTTCATGTCCGCTTCGACTTCGCAACCTTTGGTGGCTTTCCTTTCTGCGATGCTTATTTCTACGGTGGGCTATATCGGGTTTACAGCATTGGGGGATTTTGCATTGTTGGGGAATTGGGATTACTACTTTGTAAACCTAGGTTTTGAAGCCCACTATAGATCCTTAAGTCGTGGCTTGATTGATACTCGAGATGTTGCGTATTTCATCTTTGTGGATTTGCTTTTCTTACAATTTGCAAGGTTTGTTCTTGCGCTTGAAAGAGGGAGATTGGGGAGGGAAGGCATGAGGTTGCTGATGGTTGTTAGCATAGGTTCTGTGCTTTTATTTGCGACCCAAATCCTCCATACTTCTTTCGATCTGACTGCGGAGAAACGTCATACTCTTACTGAGGGCTCAATTGTTTTGCTTGATGAGCTCACGGACAATTCAAAGGATGTTGTAGTCACTTGTTATTTAACTGGTGATTTCCCCGCATCTTGGAAGAGATTAGAATATGCTATCAGAGAAAAGCTTGAAGAGTTTGCTGGTGCGAGCAACAACCGTTTGCGCTTCAAGTTCATCGATATATACAGCACTGACGACAGAAGAACCCGAGGTCAGAACGAAGATAAACTCATTGAGCTGGGGCTTTCTTTTACCAGAATTGGTTATGAATCTTCTGGAGCAAAGACCTTTCGAAACGTTTGGCCTTCTGCGCTCATAAGTTGTGGTGAAAAGGAAGTTCCTGTTCAGTTTTTTAAATCTGAAACACCTCAGCCAACGGATGCCATGATTCAGGGGTCCATAAACACCATAGAATATGAGTTGGCATCCTCTTTAAGACGTGTTTTAGTGGATGAGGTCCCACGGATTGTCTTTATTGAAGGGCATGGCGAATTGAGTGAAATGGAGATCGCCGACCTTTCTAGTTCACTTGCAGAAGATTACTCCGTTGAAAGAACGCCCATAGGTGGACGTTTAAATGTCCTGTCTGAAAAGATTGATGGTCTTGAATACCGAACAAATCGATTTGATCTGGCAATTGTAGCTGCGCCAACCGAGGAGTTGCCTTCAAAAGACAGGTTGATTTTAGATCAATTTTTAATGGGTGGGGGTCGCATTCTTTGGATGGTAGATCCAATGATTACAGATCTCGATTCTCTTCGAATCAATTTTGGCACAATGTCCACGCCTAATGACTTGGGACTTTCTCATCAACTCTTCGATTATGGCGTGCGGTTGAATCGCAATATCGTGATCGACCCCCAGTGTGCGCCTATTGCATTTGACGCAGGTCCAAATGGAAATCAACGCAACATGCAGTTGTTCAGTTGGTATTTCGCTCCACTTTCTATTCCACCAGCTGTCTCTCACCCTATAACGACAAACCTGGATCCCATTCACTTTGACTTCGTTTCCAGTATTGACACTGTCAGTACAGATGCAGACATATCGAAAACTGTACTTTTAAGCAGTTCTGCGAGGGCTCGTACTTACTTAGCTCCCGTTAGAGTCTCCAGTGCCATTGTAGACCTCACGCCTGATTATTTCAGCTCTAACAACACTCCTCACGTTCCTTTTGCAGTTCTTTTGGAGGGTGAATTTAAATCTCACTTTACAGACATATTGCCTGACACTCTTCGAAAAAATCGTGATTTTGCGTTTAGGTCAGAAGGATTGCCTTCAGCAATGGTTGTGATTGGAGATGGAGATATTGCAAAAAACAAAACAATCAACACGCCAGATGGATGGCAAATTTATCCCTTGGGATACGACAGGTATGCTTCCCGTGTTGTATACGACAACAAGGAGTTTTTACGCAACACCATCAATCATCTTTTAGATGAAAAATCGATGATTTCAATTCGATCTAGGACGATAAGTCTTCGCTCTTTAGACGAAAACAGAATAGCGGGAGCGAAATTGGGCTATCAGTCTGTAGCACTTGGACTTCCTCTTTTTGTAGTGCTCTTGTTTGGTTTAACAATCTTGAAATTACGTTCTCGTAAATACGGTTCTAAGACTTGAAAGTGTTCATTCTATTTGATTCATCAATACCTTTTAAACAATGAAATCTAACCTTCGCATATTACTCATTCTAATCATTGTAACTGTATTTACTTTTTTACTTTGGAAAATGCAAGAAGGATCTACAGGTGATCTTTCGTACGAAGCAAATGCAGATTTTGCAATTGCTGACACCTCCTTAGTCACTAAGATATTTATTGCAGGAACTGATGGGAAGTCTGCGCTTTTAGAAAGATCTTCGGATACTAGATTTTGGACATTGAATGGTCAATTTCTTGCGCGGAAGGACGCCACCGATTTGCTGTTAAAAACCTTTGCAAGAGCAGAGGTTAAAGGTGCAGTGTCTGAGTTGCAGCGATCAACTGTCATTCGTAATTTCAGTGGTTCAGGGAAGAAAGTAGAGATTTATTTGGGTGAAGATAAACTTGAGAAAACATGGTATATAGGAACAGCAACTCCTAGCCATACGGGGACATATATGCTTTTAGAGACTCCCGAACAGGGGAAGTCACAAGAGCCATTTGTGGTTCACTTAGAAGGTTTTGTAGGTTTTTTGTCGACGCGGTTTTTCACAGATGAAACAGAGTGGAGATATACCGGTGTTTTTGATTTTCCAGGAAGAACTTTAGCTGAGGTAAAGATGACCGATCACAACTCACCCTTAAAATCGTACTCTATCCGTTCTTCAGTATCGGGTGAGATCTCACTGTTTAATGCATCCGGTTCTGAAGTGGTTTTTTTAGATACTGTAAAAGTCCAAGATCAATTTCTGAGATTTCGCAAGGTTCACTTTGAAACGTTTAACAACCATCTGTCACAAACAGATGCAGACAGTGTGAAGTTGTCGCTTCCATGCTTTACCTACGAGGTTTCGGATTATGATGGAAAAACTTCTCACTTTGATGTGTTTTGGAAATCACCGGGAACTGGCATGGGAGGTCCAGATGACAACAACCACGATGGTGAACATATGTATGGCCTGACATCAGATGGACAATTGGTGCTTGTACAGAGATATGTATTCGACCCATTGATGGTATCAATGATGTCCAATTAACCTCAGTTTAAACAAGCTTCTTG
>DDJR01000068.1 GCA_002339135.1 Flavobacteriales bacterium UBA2619
AGCCCATCCAAAAGCAATGAAACCCGAGAACCAACGCCATAGCTATATCCGCTTCCTCCTCGGATGCTTACCTGGCTATCCATGATTGAAACACCCGAAGTTTTTGCAACCAAGCCCTTTAAACCAACAGAATTCGTATTTTCAGCCAAGTACGGTTTTAAGACTTCAATGGGAACCACTTCCTCTTCAACAGCACGTTCTGAAATACTTGCGGATACAACAGCCAAACCTAAAGATTGGGTTGCATCGCTTAAACGCACTTGAAGGGGTGACTTGATTTCTGAGATTAAAAAGGACGCCGAAGAATATCCCACAAAAGAAAATTCTAAGCGACACATTTCGTATCCTTCAACCTCAATTTCGAAATGACCGTTTATATCTGCAGCGACAGCCTTGATCGATTCCCCATTACAAACGATCTGTACGGTGACTCCCGGTAGAATCGAGTTGGAAGATTGTTCGACAACTTCTCCGAAGAGCGACATCGATGTTTGGGCGGAAAGGCTGAAACAAAAAAGACTGAGACATACAAAAGAGAGTGTCTGTGAAAAAAGCGTTTTAAACATGGAGTATTTCATTCAGCGGGTTCTATCGGTTCTTCATTTCGTGAAAAAGGAAGGACCATTTATCTGCCTGTTCATCGATGATTTTAGAAGTGGGTTTTCCAGCACCATGACCCGCATTTAATTCAATGCGAATGAGGACTGGTTCAGCACCTTGATGAGCAGCTTGAAGTCTTGCAGCAAATTTAAAGGAATGTGCTGGAACAACTCGATCATCGTGATCAGAAGTTGTCACCATCGTACTTGGATAGTTTACGCCATCAACCAAGTTGTGGACAGGTGAAAACGAATAAAGATTTTTAAAATCAACCTCTGTACTATCTACACAACCATATTCAGGAATCCATCCCCAGCCAATGGTGAATTTGTGGTATCTAAGCATATCCATCACTCCGACTCCAGGGAAAGCTACGGCTGCGAGATTAGGATTTTGGCACATAACAGCACCTACAAGCAAACCTCCGTTCGACCGGCCTTCAATGGCTAGTTTATCAGAACAGGTGTATTTTTTATCGATTAAATATTCAGCAGCAGCGACAAAGTCGTCGAATACATTTTGTTTATCCAACAGCATTCCTGATTTGTGCCAATCTTCACCAAACTCACCTCCGCCTCTTAAATTAGGCATAGCATATACACCTCCTCTCTCAAGAAAAACAACATTGGAGGCACTGAAACTAGGTGTAAGACTGATGTTAAATCCTCCGTAAGCATACAACAAAGTAGGGTTAGAACCATTCAAGACCAACCCTTTCTTGTGGACCAGAAACATCGGGATTGAAGTACCATCTTTAGAAGAATACTCAACTTGTTTTGTTTCATATTCACTCGGATTGAAGTTCACATCAGGGGCACTAAAAAGAACACTCTCATTCACAACAGGGTCGTATTGATAAATACTTGTTGGATGCGTAAAAGATGTGAATGCGTAAAAAATCTCTGTGGAATTTATTTTTCCACTGAAGCCACCAACAGAACCAACTTGACTTGGCAACAGGATTTCCTTAGAATCTCCACCCGTAAAATCATAAGAGACTACAGCATGACATGCCTTGCGCAAAAATGTCGCAAAAAGACGACCAGCTGAGACCTGAACAGATTCAAGCAGGTGATTGGATTGCGGAATAACGTCGGTCCACAAATCTGTATTCGCCAAGTCTTGATTTGGGTCAACCGCAACCAGGCGGTACTTGGGAGAATCGATGTCTGTCAAAAGCAATATTTTTCCATTGACCGATCCCACAACATTGCTGTGATCCGAAAAACCATCGACTAAAACACGCCAATCAGCATCGTCTGTCGTGAGATCTTTAATCAAAAGACTGTTCCCATCGGTACCAGTTGACACATTTAAGACCAGGTATTTGTTGTCTTCCGTGGCCCACGCAAAATGGTATCTGTTGGGTTCATCTTCGTCCAGAAACACTAAGACATCTTCAGCCTGGAGTGTCCCTAATTTATGAAAGTAAACGCTGTGAAAAGTGTTTTCAGAACTAAACGCACTCCCTTCCGGCTCAGGGTATCTGCTGTAATAAAAGCCACCATCAACCCAGCTTGTACCGCTAAATTTTACCCACTTAAGAATGTCATTGAGCTCCATCCCCGACTCCACATCCATGACACGAATTTCTTGCCAATCAGACCCAGCTGAACTCTGAATGACTGAAATATATTTACCGTCATCCGATGCTCCGCCAAGAGAAGCTGTAACAGTACCGTCCTCACTTAACTTATTCGGGTCTAAGAAAACACGCTCTTCAGATCCAACCGAATCAAAAACATAAGTAATGCTTTGATTTTGCAACCCATCATTTCTGGTGATGAAAAACTGATTGCCCACTTTGCGTGGTATGCCCACCTTCTCATAGTTAAATAACGTTTCATACCGAGCTCTAATCTCATTTCTCAATGGCAGAGAATCGAGGTAGTTTCGCGTGGTCTTGTTTTGATCCATGACCCACTGCTCAACCTCAGGATCTCTATCATCCTCCAACCAACGATATGGATCAGGAACTTCTGTACCCCAAAGAGTATCTACCTGATCCGTGACTCGACTCAGCGGATAGATAATCTCAGTCGTATTCAAAACGGAAGATGAAGTTTCACCGCATGAAACCAAAGTGCCGGCGAGCAATAAAAGTAGGACAAAACGCATGTGTTCATTTTTGTCTCAAATATACTTTCTCATTTCGAATTACAGTAATATCTTACGTGCAAATAATTCAAACCTCATATCCCAAACACATTTTATCCATGAGAATGATCAGCTTTGCATTGTTAACCATGGTCCTAAATTCACTTTTAGGACAAACATCTTTCAATTCCAGCATCAGAGCACTTCACGTTATCGACTCAAGCAAGGCTGTGTTTTCAGGCTCTGGCGGTTTGGTCGGGTACACTGAAGATGGAGGAGTGAGCTGGGACACGACACGATGGGGAACCAGATCCTACAGAGCTTGTTCAGTTGTGAACAAACATTTGATTGCAGCTAGCATAGAATCTCCTGGATTGGTGATAAAAGCCCCACTGACTTCCCTGTCTTCAACAACAACAACTTTAGAAGTGACAGATGAAGGTTCTTTTTTCGATTCAATGCAATTTTTCGATGCAGAAAATGGTGTTGTAATGGGCGACGCTACACCCGACAAACAAGGTGATTTGTGCCTTTCCATTTACATTACATCAGATTCAGGAAATCATTGGGAAAGAGTACCCTGCACCAACTTACCTAATCCTATTAAAGGTGAAGCTGCATTTGCCGCAAGCAACGGAAACATCTCATGCTTTGCTGAAAGCGCATGGATAGCAACAGGTGGAATAGCATCTAGAATTTTTCACTCTTCGGACAAAGGGGCAAATTGGGTCGCATACGACACTCCACTTATACAAGGCAGGGAAATGACCGGTGCCTTTTGTGTGGATTTTAAAAACGAACAAGAAGGTCTAATTATGGGAGGAGATTGGGAAGACAAGTCTTTAAATTCGGGCAACCTGGCATACACTTCTGATGGCGGTAAAACTTGGACCTTGAGATCTGAGGGTGAGGGACCTGGATACAGATCTTGCATTGTTTGGCACCCCATAAAAATACAAGAATGTATCGCAATTGGATCCGAAGGGATCGACTATTCTATGGATTCGGGGGTGAACTGGAGACACATCTCTGACGACGCCTATTACACAGGTCGCTTTTCTCCGAACGGGAAATTCTTGTGGCTTGCCGGACACAAAACTGTTCAACGGGTTGATCTAAAAAATTATATTTATTCGAATCTAAATAAATAGCTTATCTGGCGTAAATTGCCAACAACAACAGAACGAGTCGGTTGCAAACTGTGTGACCTTAAAAAGAATTGATGCACCTACATGGCCTGAGGTTTCAAAACAAAAACAGGACATTCAAAAGCATCCCACCCACATGCAAACAAAACAAGACAAAGGGCCAGAAATGAAGTATGACGCTTTGGTTTTAGAGGGAGGAAGCCTTAGATGCGCTTTTACAGCTGGAATACTAGATGTCTTTTTAGATGCAGACTTTCCTGAATTTGAATACTACTATGGTGTGTCAAGTGGCTCAATGGCTATGTCATACTATCTCGCCAAACAAAGAAAAAACTTCATTCAAGTATCGAGAGCATTGGTCGAAAACCCAAAATTCTTAAGCTACAAAAACACGTTTTCCAACGATGGATTGATGAATTTAGATTTTCTAAAAAGCTACGTAAAGAATTCGTTTCCTTTTAACGAAGACGATGCTGAAAAAAACCGCAAAGGCAAAAAAGTAATCATCGTAGCTACGCATCACAAGACAGGGAAACCCATTTACTTGGAACCTGAAAAAGGAAAATGGCTGAATTATATGATGGCCTCAGCCACTCTGCCAATCATTACAAAGGGCAGAACTGATGTAGATGGCACATGGATGTTCGACGGAGGGTATTCTGACAGCGTTCCAATTAAAAAAGCCATTGAAGATGGAGCAAAAAACATCTTGGTAATCAGAACACGCCCTGCAGGTTTAAAGATTGAGAAAAGTTACATTTCTCTCATGGCTGAATATTGGAATTACAACAACAACAACATCTCAGATTTATTTTCGCTTGGACACCAACGGTACAACAATTGCGTCGAATTTTTAAATGGCCCCAAGCCCGAAGGTGTAAACTGGACTCAAATAGCGCCACCAACTGAATTAAGATCCGAAGGCTATTATTTACATGTCCAAGACATCGACGCTGACTACAGATTGGGACTAGAAATGGGACTTAACTTTATATCAAGTTTAAAGGGCTAGTGCTTGATGACAATATGTTTTTTGTCAAACCTGAATCTGTCACCGAAAATACCACCCTCTGCCCTTTTGCCAGCAGAAATGGCCATCGTGATTCCCGCTTGCCTTGGAAGACCCAACAATTGCTTCACTCTTTTTGAATCTAAACCTTCCATGGGGCAAGAATCAAACCCATGTGCTCTCATCGCTAACATAAAGTGAGCGCAGGCAAGAGCAGTGCTTTTGTGAGCCCAAACACTCATCCCCCATCGACCCATTGGCTCTCTTGGAGTGGGCTTACGTATTCCACGGATGTTATAAAACAACCACTTAATCGGAGCTAAAACTCCTAAAAATCCAGTCGAATAAATCATGGGGGTGATTTTTCTGAAATACTGATAAGCCTTTTCAGGCATATCACCTCTGCGATCGAACTCATCGATCATCCACTGGTTGTTCCGCTTCCACATATCAGGTCTTGCTACGAACACAAAAATCTCTTTTGCAGTTGAGGCTGCAGGCTGGCCTAAACACAACCTGACAAGTTCTTTCTTTTTCTCAGAGTCAATGACATGGTGAATTTCCCAAGTCTGAAGATTGGAAGAATTGGGAGCTTTCAAAGCAGCGTCTAAACAACTCTCAATCACATTGTTAGGAATATCGTCAGAAGAATAAAATCTGACACTTCTTCGAGAATCTACGATATCATTGAAAGCTTTCGCATCCGTAATTGGAGCCTCCGCAACGGGTCGACTTTTTTGCTCCGGCGCCTCAAACATTTTAACTTTAACCATCTTTTATTTCAAAGATTAAATTGATAAAAATAAACCAGCAATCGTTGCTGACATTAAATTAGAAAGAGTTCCAGCTGCAACAGCTAGCAGACCAAATTTGGCGATCTCAGCACGTCGCGTTGGTGCTATACCTCCTAAACCTCCAAGTAAAATAGCAATAGAACTCAGGTTTGCAAATCCACAAAGTGCAAATGCTACAATCCCCTTGGATTTTTCAGACAGGACTAACACTGTGTCTTCAGCCAGGTAGGGCATGAAATCTAGGTAAGCTACGAATTCGTTGACAACAAGTTTTTGTCCTATAAAAGACCCGACTGTAGTTGCTTCATGCCAAGGCACACCAATTAAGAAGGCGAGAGGACTAAATACATATCCCAGGATTAATTCCAGTGTTAGCTCAGGCATTCCAAACCAACCTCCAATACCACCAAAGATGCCATTTACAAGAGCAATAAGCCCGACAAATGCGAGGAGCATCGCACCCACATTCAAGGCGAGTTTAAGACCAGATCCTGCACCAGAAGCGGCCGCATCGATTACATTGACGGGGGAATCATCGTCCACTTCATTCTCTTGGGTAAAATGAGATGTCGACTTCTCCGTCTCTGGCACAATCAACTTTGCAAAGAGTAATCCGCCAGGAGCAGCCATAAATGACGCTGCGATCAAATACTCTAAAGGAACTCCCATAGAAGCGTAACCTGCTAAGACACTTCCCGCCACAGAAGCCAAACCACCACACATGACAGCAAAAAGCTCTGACTTTGTCATTGTTTTAATGAAGGGACGAATAACGAGTGGGGCTTCTGTTTG
>DDJR01000080.1 GCA_002339135.1 Flavobacteriales bacterium UBA2619
GTGGCGTTGTTGGGCACGTAAAAAGTCTCATAGAATTCCATAAAATCAGCATGAGTAGCGGCGTCCAAGTGGTCCATAGATCCAATGGGAGTCCACTGGTAGGGGTGTACATCATAGCAAGCATCCATCGTCTCTGCGATCATGGATCCGTAAGGTTGGTTGTCAAATCGTTGACGTTTCTCTTCTTTGACAACCTCATTTTGAGTGTCTATTCCGATTTGTTGAATCTTCGCGTGAAGCATTCTCTCGGACTCTAGCCAAAGACCAAGTTCGAGTTGATTGGATGGAAGTAACTCGTAATAAAAGGTGCGGTCTTGAGAAGTATTTGCGTTCAGAACTCCTCCAGCATTTTCAACGTAGTGGTCGAACTCACCGCGATCAATGTTTTCAGAACCTTCAAAAAGCAGGTGCTCGAAAAAATGAGCCATGCCGGTTTTAGAAGGATCTTCATTTTTAGACCCTACGTGATACATCACTGTGACGGCGACAATTGGTGTGCTGTGATCTTCATGAAGAATAACGTGAAGACCGTTCTCGAGATCGAATTCAGTGAAGTCGATGGAGGTGGCTTCTTGACCTATTAGAGCAGGTAAAATAGCGAATGACGCCAAACAGCTGAGGAGAAGTTTCATGGATAGAACTGTTGAATAATAGGGAGCCAAGTTAACACGAACCAGCGGTATCTTGCCGCTATGAAAGCGGATAATTTTATGGTTGATTCCGAGTGGTGGACGCTCGAGGATGTGTACGATCGTTTGCCTAATTTCGATTCAGGTGAATTCATCTCAGATATGTCACCCGATGTAAAGGCAAGAGTAGAGAAATGTCACACCTACTTGGCGGATAGAATATCTACAAAAGACGTTGCTCTATACGGAGTAAATACAGGTTTTGGGTCTCTTGCAAACACCCGTATTCCGGACGATAAGCTTTCTGAATTACAGTATAAAATTCTTATTTCTCATGCCTGTGGTGTGGGGGAAGATGTCCCGGATTTCATTGTCAGAATGATGCTCCTTTTAAAAGCAAAAGCGCTTGGTCAAGGTCATTCCGCAGTGAATCCGCTGACCATAGAAAGATTGTTGGATTTTCTTGACAGCGATGTGATTCCAATTGTTCCATGTCAGGGATCTCTTGGTGCGTCAGGTGATTTGGCGCCTCTTTCACACCTCGTAATACCGATGATAGGTGAGGGGGAGGTAAGTGTTCGTGGAGGTGATCCTGTCCATGCATCAGAGGCTTTGTTAGAATTTGGGTGGGAGAAATTGCATCTTGGACCCAAAGAAGGGCTTGCGCTGATTAATGGAACCCAACTGATGCTTAGCTATGGTGTTGCTTCGATGTTGCGTATTGACAACCTTATGGAATGGGCTAACGCCATTGGTGCTTGGTCTTTGGAGGCTTGGAGTGGGCTTGAGTCACCATTTGACCATGATATTCACAGAGTAAGAAACCAGGAGGGAGCGATGGATGTAGCTGCATCTGTTAGAGATTGGATAGACGGTTCTGAAAAGATGAAATCGCCAAGGAGTCATGTTCAAGATCCATATTCTTTTAGATGTATGCCTCAAGTTCATGGTGCGTCGTTTGATGTATTTGTCGAGGCACGAGATTTATTTGAGAATGAAATAAATGCTGTCACAGACAACCCTCTTGTTTTTCCAGATGAAGATAAAATTGTTTCAGGTGGCAATTTTCACGGACAACCTTTAGCTCTAACTTTAGATCGACTTACGCTTGCAGTTCACGAGATTGCTTCTATTTCTGAGCGCAGGGTTTTTAAACTGATGAGCGGTACTCGAAATCTTCCTGCTTTTTTAGCGAAGGATCCAGGCCTCAACTCTGGTTTTATGATTGTTCAATACACAGCGGCCAGCCTTGTTTCACTCAACAAGCAGCTTACAACTCCCAGTTCTGCTGACAATGCAGATAGTTCAAATGGGCAAGAGGATCACGTCAGTATGGGAGCGAATGCCGCACTTAAGCTTTGGCAAGTCATCGAACAAGCTGAGCAGGTTCTAGCGATTGAAGCGCTCTGTGCGGCTCAAGCATCCGACTTGGGTCAATTTGCTGGCCTAGGTGATATGTCTCCAAAACTCCAAATGCTTCACGATGCTTTTAGAGTTGAATTGCCCTTTTTAGAAGAGGATGCTTATATGTCTCCGTTTCTTGAAAGTGCCCACGAATTTATTGCTTTAAACTCTCCAGAAGACATTGTCAATGCCGTTAATTGAAGATATGGAGCGCACAGGCGGATGGCTTTTTCGCTGGCGCAGTTTTCTCCCGGTTATACTCGTCCCGATAGCGTTGTACGTTGCTTATCTAGATGATGCGTTCCCTGCATTTAATGACCCGTGTTGGCGAGCAACTTGTTTAGGTGTAGGTTGTTTAGGATTAATTATTCGCGCCTTTACGATAGCCTACGTACCTAAGGGAACGTCTGGACGCAATACTTCTGAAGGTCAAGTCGCTGTCACTCTTAATTCCACAGGAATGTATGGATATATGCGTCATCCGCTTTACACAGGCAATTACTTCATGTGGCTTGGAGTTGTCATGCTTGCAGGTAGTTTGTTGTTTGCAATTGCTGTTTCGGCAGTTTTCTGGGTCTACTATACGCTGATTGCCATGACTGAGGAAAGATATTTAAGAGAAAAATTTGGTCAAGAGTATTTAGATTGGGCTGCAGACATCCCCGCTTTTTTTCCTCGCACTTTAAAGTGGCACTCTCCTGGCGTATTCTTCTCTTTTCGAAACGTGCTTAAGCGAGAGTACAATGGTGCTTATGCTATGGTTGTTTCGTTCTCGGCGATTGATTTTGCTCACTCTTTAAGAACTAATTTTTCTTCGGAGATTCACTTTACAGAAGCTCTAAGTCCATTTATGCAGTATTTCCTTCTTTCCAGTACTTGTTTTTTTCTGGGATTGCGTTTTGTTAAAAAACGCACCAAATTCTTAGATGTCGAAGGTCGAGAATACACGTAGCTTTCTGATGTTACCCATTCAAACAATAAATGTTTGATGTTGAGAAAACAACTCTAATCCTAAGTTACAGCTGCCTTGCGCATAATTCTGCGCAACAGCCCAGGGAAGAATCTCTTGAGATAAACTGCGATAAGCTCTGACCTGCCTATCAGTATTTCTGATCGACGTTTCTCTAGACCTTTCACCAGTCTTTTTGCGCAATCTAGCGGACTCATTCCAGCACCCGTCTTCTTGTCCATGGTACCTTGTTTGATTCCGTTACCCACTAAAGCGTTGAGCGAAATGTCTGTCGCTATAAATCCTGGACAGACCATTGTAATTCCAATTCCATCTTTGTAATGTTCTGCTCTCAAAGCTTCAAAGAAACCATGTAGCGCATGCTTAGCTCCACAATATCCAGACCTCATTGGTGACGAGAAAACACCCATTAAACTAGTTACAACGGCAAATTGACCAGCTTGTCTTTTGACAAAATGTGGTAGCAAAGCTTTGGTGAGTGCGATGGTGCCGAAGTAATCAATCTCCATGACACGCCGATCCACTTCAAGCGATGTGTCAATGGCCAAAGATCGTTGGCTTATACCTCCACAGTGAATCACAATATCAATCGTGACGACGTCGCTCAAAACTTTTTTCACAATTCCATAAAGTGAGTCAGGTTGCGCAAGATCTAGCGGAGCGATTACAAAAGAGGACTTACTCACA
>DDJR01000052.1 GCA_002339135.1 Flavobacteriales bacterium UBA2619
GTATCTCTTCTCTTGTAACTATGACATGTCAGCCAATATGGATGATGGTTCATGTGAGATTGAGAGTTGTGCTTGTCCTGGTGATTTAAACGGAGACAGTGAAGTTGACGTAAGTGACCTACTTGACTTCTTCCAGCTCTGGGGTAACGTATGTGAGTAATCACACTAGATTGATATTAAGAAAAGGGCTACCTTCGGGTGGCCCTTTTTTATTTCAGCTATATTTGTAAAATGTTAGAAGAAAAGCCAGAAGAAAACTCTAACCCAGTGAGTGAAAGGGAGCGTATGAGGACTCAACTTAATGAGACGCACAAGTGGCCATGTGAATTTATGTTCAAGTTTATCGTGCCTAAAGGCAATGAAAATGAGGCAGCGTTAAGAGTGATATTTGGTCTAAAGTCGAAAATGAAGATGCGCGAATCTAGTACAGGAAAGTACAGATCGTTTACGATTTTAAGTCGGGTGTCTGGAGCAGATGAAGTTTTTGATCGCTACGAAGCAGCTGCAAATATTCCTGGAATAATCGCTCTGTAAAGGAAAATATTTGGCTCGTGACCGTTACATTCTTTCGGGCATAGAAACTCCAAGGAGAGACATGCCGATTTTTACCGCTGAGCTGCACAATGCGCATAGAGCCAATCTGGCAGATCGAATTTGTTCATCTTCTTCTTTTAAGATTGGATGGTTTTGGTACCAACTCGAGTATGATTTCGTGATGTCGTAGCACAGATTAGCTACCAGAGAAGGGTCATAGGCTCTAGCAGCGTCTTCAATGATTCCTGGCAGAGAGAGAGCAGACATGAGCAGTGCACGCTCAGATTTATCGAATTGTATTGGAACAATCGGTAAGAGGGAAGTGACATCGTCGACTCCTGAGTTGCGAAGAATAGAACGAGCACGCACGTAGTTGAACTGGATATATGGACCAGTATTGCCTATGAAATCAATGCTGGCAGTGGGGTCGAACATCATCGATTTCTTAGGATCTACCTTGAGCAAGAAGTACTTAAGCGCTCCGTATCCAACATCCTTAAATAAAAGTTCTTGATCCCCTTCAGGGATGTTGTCAAGTTTGCCAGCTTCTCGCGCTAGTTTCTCAGCAGTTGTTTTCATCTCTGCCATGATGTCGTCTGCATCGACGACAGTTCCTTCGCGTGACTTCATTTTCCCTTCGGGAAGCTCAACCATGCCATAAGACAAGTGGTGACATCGCGAGGCTTGTGGCAATCCCAATTTCTCTAGGGTGGCGAATAAGACTTTAAAGTGATATTCTTGTTCATTGCCTACGGTGTAAACTTGGCGGTCCAAATTGGGGTATTCTTCAAAGCGAAGTATAGCTGTTCCGATATCCTGCGTGATGTATACAGCAGTACCGTCTTTTCGTAGAAGTAGCTTTTCATCTAGTCCGATATCGGAGAGGTCTATCCAAACAGACCCGTCTTCGCGTTGGGTGAAAGCTCCGGAAACAATTCCTTTTTTAATTTCGTCTTTGCCGATGAGATATGTGTCAGATTCGTAGTAGAGCTTGTCGAAGTCTACGCCCATCTCTGTGTAAGTGAATTCAAACCCTTCATATACCCACCCGTTCATGGTAGACCAAAGCGTTCGGACTTCAACATCTTCAGCTTCCCATTTGTGAAGTAGTTCACGGGCAGCGAGAAGAATTGGGGCCTCTGCTTCAGCAGATTTTTGATCGTGTCCGGAAGCGAGAAGTTTTGCTATTTCAATTTTGTATTGCTTGTCGAACGCGACGTAAAAACGGCCTACGAATTTATCACCTTTTTCTCCAGTAGTTTTAGGTGTCTCACCTCCTCCGAAAAGTTGCCACGCGATCATCGATTTGCAGATGTGGATGCCTCTGTCGTTAATGATTTGGACTTTTACAACATCGTGGCCGGCAGCTTGAAGGATATTCGAAACGCTGTAGCCAAGGAAGATGTTTCTAAGATGACCCAAATGCAATGGTTTGTTAGTGTTGGGGGAGGAGTACTCCACCATGACTTGAGGTTTGCTGCCCAGAGGTTGCAAACCAAAACAGTTTTTATCTAGCACAGCTGCATTTAAAGCTGAAGCCCAGTACTCATCTGAGATCTTTAGGTTCAGGAATCCCTTTACAACACCATAGCCAGTCACGATGTTTTGATTTGCTAAGAGAAATTCCCCGATGGCCTCTCCGGTAGCTTCGGGAGACTTTTTTGCCAGTCTCGTGAATGGGAAAACGACAAGGGTGCGTTCGCCTTCAAATTCTGTTCGTGTGCTCTGTATAGAGATCTGCTTTTCTTCAGGGAGAAATCCGAAGAGCTCCAGACATGCATCAGAGACAGATTGCGAGAGTATTGAATCAAGAGAGAGCATCTGTTTTAAGCTTTAGGTAAGTGTATCTCAGCCATCATACAACGGGCCGAGCCGCCGCCGCAAGCTTCGATTACGTCAAGAGGGATGGAAATTACTTTTCCGAAATGAGATAGTGTGTCGAGTTGGGTTGCATCTAATGCTTCGTAAGCGGATTTGCTCATGACAATTCTAGGTGTTTCGTCATGGGTAGATGCTACTTCAAGCATGTTTCCTGCGAAACGTGAAATTTGTTCTTCAGAAAGTGTCACAATCTTCAATCCGTCATTGATGAGGCTGCTCTCGAGCAGTTCTCTGTCTTCAGGGTGGTCTACGCTGTCAAGACAAACAGTCGCCCAACCTGAACCGATACACATCATCACGTTGGTGTGGTAGATCTGCTTTCTTTGATCTCCGACGTTTTGAAGCGATTCAAACACCACTCCGTCATAGTCGAAAGCTTCGCAAAATTGCCCAAAAGCAGCCCTGTCTGTGCGTGGACTAATCGCAGCGTATGCCTTTCTGTTTTTGTGGTCGATCACAATACTTCCTGTTCCTTCTAAGAATACATTGTGATCTTCGAATTCTGTAAAATCAATAATTTCCTTCACTTGAAAACCTTCTTTATGTTCAAGGTCGATAAGGATGTCCTCGCGTCTTTCCATGCGTCGGTTTTTCGCGAACATGGGGTAGAGTCCAATTTTCCCATCGAAATGGAAGCTAATCCAATTGTTGGGAAAGAGTGCATCAGGCGTGTCAGTTTCAGGCAGATCTTCCACGACATAAACATTCACTCCTTCTAACCTCAAGGTGTCGACCATGTTGTCGAATTCTTCTAAGGCTAAGTCTATCACTTCCTCAGCGGAGGAGCCTTGTAAAGTCTTTTGGTAAAAATTGTTGCCAGCGGTTTCCTCGTTCATTCTGAAGGCAGAAGGACGAATCATCAAGATGTTTTGTGTGTTTTGCTTAGACATGTTCATTTCTTACGATTGGAAGTGTTACGCAGCGAAGGAGGCCTTCGAGTTTCGCGGTTTCATGAAAAGAAGTCTCCAATACGTTGTATCCCCAAGCTCTAAGTTGTGTGTTCACACCGGTGAACCCTTTTCCACTTATGATAGTGTCAGGAGAGATGGTGAATAGATTGCAATGCATGTTGTACATGGCTTCAGCATTCACTTCGTATGTTTTTTCTTTGTAGCGATTTCTGACCCAAAAGATGTCGCTTTCAAGTTTTAAACCCAGTGGGTGAAAGATCACATGGCCACCACTCAGAGGGCAGATGCAGCAGTCCAGGTGAAGGGCGTTCGTTCTGGGGTCTGTATCTGATTTGTGTAGCTGAAATCCGCGAACATGTTTTTCAGGAAACTGTTCTTGAAGCCAAATGAGAGCATGTCTATTCGTCCTGGAAGTTCTATAATGGTTAAAATCTTCCTCTTCAGAATATCCCACCCAAATTTCATCGTCCATAGGCATGATATCTCCTCCTTCGATCCGAACACCTTCTGGTGGAATTAAAATGTTCTCCGATGGAAGTTGGCTGAAGATGTCACGAATGCCTTCCCATTCAGGTGCTCTTTCTTCAATCATTGAAGACCTAATGAGTTTATCTTCAATGACAACGCCTACATCACGTGAAAATATTTGGTTTAAGTTTTCAGAGTTTGTGGGACGTAAAACTTCCACCCCGTTGTTCTGTAGAATCGTTACTAAGCCCTCTAGCTCTTTAGAAACATCTGAAGCCGTAGGGTAAGTTCCAGCCAAAACATGCTCCCTAGATTTAGGGTCTACAGCTTCTTGGGCAGTAGGTATAGGTCCCCAAGAGGTCGAAATTCCTACGATGACTTTTCGGAGGGTATTCCACTCGTTGTTGACGTTACAAAATAAGTCGATCAATTTTCTTCCTTAAAAAGCTCGCGGTGATCTCTCAATAGAGCGAGCATGGTTTCTGATTCCATCATTTGAGCTCCGAAAGCTGCTTTTTCAAACCCAACAGGGAGAAACGTGAAGTGAAGAGAGTCGAGGTTGCAGAGTACATAGGTGTTCGAGTATGCGTGAGCGTGCCAGTTTCTTACAAGCAAAGAGTCTCCATTTTCTCTGATGTCTGTGTAGGAGTTGTAGGTACAATTCCCTCTCCCGTATTTGTCCTCAAGCATGAATTTCATCCCTTCAGGATTGCCCACAAAATGAGGTAAAAAATCTTGATAGAAATCGATGTCGTGTCCTATGAGTGCGACCATTTGGTCCTCCTCAAATATCCATTCACTGGCATATTGAATGTCAATGTTGCCCACACGATTTGCGAATCCTTTTTCTTTCCAATGGCTTGAACCGGCAAATTGTTTATTCAGTTCCGTTGTGTCACTATATCTGTGCATTGGAAAATGACTCAGGTGGATAGGCCAGTCAGCAGAGTCAATGGTATTCATGGTGTGCATGTAGATGTACAAATCATCTGCGATATGCCCCAGAGTATCCAGCCCCATGTTCGAATTGATGAGTTGGTCGTTCACCACTACCTGTAAGGGGTCGTTCGCCCAGTCAAATCCTGGTACACTGGGGTTGTTTTCCGTAATCTTAGTTTGAATCTCTGATGTTCCATCATCAGCACTGTTTTTACAGCCAGTAGAAAGCAATGTAACTGTCGAAAGGACGACTGCAAAGCCCAAACAAAGACCTCTTGAAAATTTAGTTGAAATCATGGCGCGAAGATAAATAGAAAATCATGGTTTTATTTCGTGTAAAAACGCTGTGAGTTCTGAAATAATAAGCTTGTTGGAAAATGTCTTTTGAATGTGTTCTTTGCCAGCACAAGCGAGTTGATTTGCGAGGTGTTTGTCTTGCAGAAGAGCGATTAAGGCGGAGGCAAAATCTTCTGCGCTGTCTGCGATCAGAGCGTGTTTTTTGTGAATGACCCCCAGGCCACAAACCCCGATAGTAGTAGAGACTGTTGGAATTCCCGCAGACATACCTTCAATTGCCTTAACCCTCATTCCAGACCCACTGTGGAGAGGAATGGTCATGATGCCAGGTCGTTTGAGGAATTCTGCAGCACTCTTAACTTCACCGACAACCTCGATGCCTTTGTCTTCTTCTGAGCGGAATGAACGGGGCATATTTCTGCCTGCCAGGACGAGATTTGCATCTGCTATCGATTGTCGAACGATCGGCCAAACATCTTTTTTAAGCCACTCTACACCATGAATATTTGGCTTCCAATCCATAGACCCAAAGTGAAATACATGGTTTGCATCTTGACTCTTGATGGTGATGTCCGATGAGAAATCCATCCCGAATGGTGCAGTGTGTATGGGTATTTCAGCTCCTAAGGACTTGAATGTACTTGCGTCTTCTTTTGTGATGGTTATCAGGGCATCAAAATCGTTCACTTTCTTTGATTCGTATTTTTTAAGTTGTTCAGCAAGTTTGTGTAAATACCATGTTTTTAATTTGTTGCCTTTTTCATTCGCAAGTCCTTCCCAAATGGTGTGTTCCACGTTGTGAGCTCTCAAAACAACCTTGGCATTGCTTTTGTTTCTGATTGCGCTTGCGTAAGATGCTAAAAACAAGGATTCAATAAAGATGATGTCAAATGGAGTGGAATCTAGGATCTCGTTCAGTTTGTCGGTGAAATTTTGAGATGAAAACCGTGCGATGTGGTAACTTTTTTTCACCACTAAGTTTTTAATCGCATCTTTTAAATTTACAGCTGTATTGATTGTGACAGCTTCAATGGAAGTCGAATTGACATAGTCAGGATCTTGTTTTTTGATGTCGAAAGGGTGTTTCTCTGTACTCACGACAAGCACTTTAACATGGTGACCTTGAGATAGGAATCCTTGTGTAATTGCATCCATTGCCAAACAGCCCCCATCTAGAGATGGGCGAGGTGGTTTGGGGCACAGTTGGAGGATTCGCATATGTTGTAAATTGCTAAAGCTACTTATTTAAATATTCTGCCTTCTCGAATTGCAAATGTGGTTAAAGCTATTGCAAGTGGCACTAAAACAATCGTACTGAGCCACATGCCAATTGAGGGTGCAAGTGATCCTGATTTGACTATTTGTTCTCCAACCATGGAGATGATATAGTATGCAAGGAATACAGAAATGGCAAGAACAACGGGCATTCCCATGCCACCTTTTTTTGTAATAGCTCCTAGCGATGCTCCTACAAAAAACAGCACCAAACAGCTTACTGAAAGGATAAATTTCCTGTGCCATTCAATGGAGTGTCGATCTCTTCGGAGTTCTCGACCTTCGACTTTGTCCAGGGCATTTTCGATTCCTCTCACTTGATTTCTTGACAGTTCTTTTGCTTTTGCAAACAGGCTGTTTTTTTCAACTCGGGTTAAATTTTGAAACCAAGTGGTTGATGACAGATTGGGGCTTATTTCTGGTAGTTTTATGGAGTCTTGCAACAGCCGGATAGCTTTAACTCCATAGTTCACAATTTGCTGTCTTTCGATCTCAGACATATTGTCTAATGAATCGATTGCTTCTCTCAGTTTTGGCAAGGACATCATCTCGTAGGATCTTCTAAACAATCCTTCATCGGCGAGATCGAAGTCCAGAGATGAGAGGTCGATTCGCATTGTCGAGGCAGAAAAAGAAGAAATAACATGGGGGTGTAATTTTTCTTTTCTTCTGAGATTTTTTTCTGTTTGATCTTCGTAACTCGTTCCATTTGTGAGTTCAATCACCAAATCGTCTCGTTGAGAGTCGTGGTGCATTCTGCCACTTTCAGCACGGATGATTCGTGAAGAGCCATTTTCTGGATTCCTGTGGTCGTGGATTAAGATGTCTGTGAGTATGCCATCAGTGTCTTTGCTTTCGATTCGTATCGAAAACCCTTCAATGCCCGTGTAAAAAACGCCTGGTCGAATGTTCAGGGCGGGGCGTTGTCGAGTCACAGAATACAGTAAAGCACGGAAATTCACATTTGCACTTGGCCATGCACTGCTTGAAAACCACAGAGATCCAGCAGAAACGATCAACATGAATACAATTAGTGGTTTCAAAATGTTTAAAAGCGACATTCCAGCTGATTTCATGGCCGTCAGTTCGTTGCTTTCAGACAAGTTTCCAATCGCCATGATGCTCGCCACAAGAATTGCAAGCGGCAGTGCCAGGTTCACGATTCTAGCTGACGCATAAAACATCAGCTGAGCGATCACCCACGGCTCTATTCCTTTTCCGATGAAATCATCAGCATAGACCCATAAAAACTGCATATCCAAGACGAAAAGTGCGACAGGAAATGTCACAGCCAATGGGCGGATAAATGCCTTTAATAAAAGAATAGATGTTTTATGCAAGGTGTTGAGTGCTGTAAGGCAAAGATAGCATTGTAACTTGCCCTCATAAAACATACCTACAGACCATTTTAAGACCATGCAAAAATTCTATACCCACACACTGATTGCTGCTTTTGCGGCCATCACCTTTCTCACTGGATGCACCTCTCTTCCGGAGGGCGAGGACTTCCAAAGAAAAGATATGACTGATTTTTCTAGTGGAGTTGGAGAGCCAGATGAGGATGGTTTTGTATGGCAAGTCGAGCAATTCGCAGATCTCAAGATCGTAAGATATCAGGTTCCTGGCTGGGAAAAGTTAAGTGAAAGTCAGCAAGCTTTGGTGTATTGCCTGAACATGGCAGGTTTAAGTGGTCGCGATATGATGTATGATCAAAACAACCGCTACAATCTTCGCATCCGTCGCATGCTAGAAAGCATTCACGAGACTTATGAAGGAGATCGATCAACACTTGGTTGGGACCGTTTTGAAATCTATTTAAAACGCATTTGGTTTTCAAATGGGATCCACCATCATTACTCAAATAAGAAGCACATTCCTGAGTTTTCATCTGACTATTTCGCACATCTTTTAGAATCTACTGGTTTAACTTGTTCGGATGAGATTAAGGCCGTGATTCTGGATCCTACAATTGAACCTAAGAAGGTTGAACTTGATGGCGATAAGGGATTGGTTGAAGGGTCGTCTGTCAATTTTTATGGTCCAAATGTGTCAACGGCAGATGCAAAAGCTTACTTTGAGTCTATTAAGGTTGAAGGTGATAGAAGTCCTGTAGAATATGGTCTGAATTCCAGACTTGTAAAAAATGATGCAGGTGAAGTGGTTGAAGAAACCTACATGATCGGCGGTCTTTACAATGACGCTTTAATTGAAGTTGTGAAGTGGCTTAGGGAAGCACTTAATTACACCGAGAACGACAAGCAAGCTGCTGCAATGCGCAACCTCATCGCTTATTATGAAACCGGTGATTTAGAGAAGTGGTCTTTGTACAACATCAACTGGGTAAAGGACGTCGACGGTGATGTTGATTACATCAATGGTTTTATTGAAGTCTACAACGATCCTTTAGGTTACACAGGGTCTTATGAAACAGTTGTGCAAATTAAGGATTTTGATGCTTCAGCTAGAATGGCAACATTGATGGAAAATGCGCAGTGGTTCGAAGATCACATGCCTTTTGCTCCAGAACATAAAAAAGATGAAGTGGTAGGTATAACTTACAATGTTGTCAACGTCGCTGGAGAAGCAGGAGACGCGTCTCCCTCAACGCCTATTGGCGTGAACCTTCCAAATTCAAATTGGATACGTCAAGTTCACGGATCTAAATCAGTCAGCTTAGGCAACATCGTTGGCGCCTATGATAAAGCTTCGGGTGGAGGTATGCTGGGCGAGTTTTCTCATGATGAAGTAGAACGTCTCAGAGTTAACGCTCACGGAGCTCTTGCAGGCAAGCTTCACACTGCGATGCATGAAGTCATCGGGCATGCTTCAGGAAAGTTGGAAGAAGGTGTTGCAACTCCAAAGGAAACAATTATGGAATACAGTTCAACACTCGAAGAAGGTCGTGCCGATTTAGTTGCCTTGTACTTTCTTTTAGATGAAAAGATGATTGAGCTTGGTTTAATGAATACCATTGAAGTGGGAAGAGCTGAATACGATAGCTACATTCGAAATGGCATGATGACTCAAATTCGCAGACTTGATCTCGGAGATATTATTGAAGAGTCACACATGCGCAACCGAGCTTGGGTAACCCACTGGTGTTATGAGAAAGGTCTTTCTGAAGGCGTGATTAAGAAATACCAAAGAGAAGGCAAGACCTATGTTGATGTTGTTGATTATGTTGCTTTACAAGGATTGTTTGGAGAGTTGTTGAAAGAGGTTCAGCGAATCAAGTCTCAAGGTGATTACGAAGCTGCAAAAGCCTTGGTTGAGGGCTATGGTGTCCAGGTTGACCAAGAGTTGCACGCAGAAGTGTTAGAACGTTCTAAAGCTTTAGGGATCGCTCCATATGGAGGTTTCATCAACCCTTGGATGGAGGCTACTCGTGATGCTTCAGGAAACATCGAAAGTGTAGAGCTATCATACCCAGATAACTTTACAACACAGATGAAGAACTACAGTTCTCAATTTAATCTGTTACCTGATGTAAATTCTTTAAACTAAGATTTTTTAAATTTCACAAGCTTTTGAAACCAGCACAATGAAAAATACATTTTCACTTTTAACGATTGCATTTCTTGTCGCGTCGTCTTCGATTACTCAAGCCCAAACAATTTGCGAAAATGGCTTTGCCGGCATCTATCCTTGCGATGGATACGATTTGTATGCTCATTTCCCTCTCTCAGAAGTCGGAGGGGGTGAAAATGGAAATGATTGTTGGGGATGGGTAGATTCTAGCTCTGGACGTGAGTTCGTTCTTCTCGGTCGCTCTGATGGAATGTCTGTTGTAGAAATCACAGACCCACTTTCTCCATCTTTTATTGCGACACTTCCTACCGCTTCAATCCCCTCTCTTTGGAGAGATATTAAAGTGATTGGTGATTACGCATATATTGGAAGTGAGGCAGGGCAGCATGGGATGCAAATTTTAGATTTGACTCAAGTTCTTGATCTCAGTGGGTTTCCTTTTAACTTATCAGCCACATCGCATTACATGGGGTTTGGCAATTCCCACAACTTAGCGGCCAATTCAGAGACAAACTTTGTTTACGCGGTAGGTACAAATACGTTTGAAGGTGGTCTACACATTGTTGATGTAAGTGACCCTGAAGCTCCTTTTCTAGCAGGATCCTATGACGGAGCATATTCTCACGATGTTCAGCCAGTGATTTATCAAGGATTGGACACAGACTATCAAGGCCAAGAAATTGTATTCTGTTTTAATGGTACAACAGGAATTGAAATTGTCAATGCTGAGAACAAGAGTGATGTGTATCTCATCAGTCAGATCTCTTATGAAAATGGTTTTTACACACACCAAGGATGGCTAAGTGAAGACCACCACATGCTTTATTTTAATGACGAACTCGATGAGACAAATAACGGCAACAACACAAGGACCTATATGATGAATGTAGATGATTTGGACAACCCTTTTGTTGTGGGTTTCTACGAATCAGACAATACAGCGATTGATCACAACTTGTACACACACAACGGCCGTATTTATGCTTCTAATTATACCAGTGGACTCCGTGTTTCTTCAATTTTAGAGGATGGATCTATCGAGCCACAAGGGTTCTTCGATACTTATCCAGCAGACGATTCAACAGAGTTTTCAGGCACTTGGTCAAACTATCCATATTTCCCCAGCGGATCTATCGCTGTGAGTGATTTTGATGGTCTATTTATTCTTCGAGCTTCTACCTCTACTGGTGTTGTAGATGCTGATGTTGAAGCTCCTTCATTTGAACTAACACCCAATCCAGCATCTGCTTCGGTTCTTCTTTCCGGCCCGTTCACCAACTGTGATATTGTCGTGTTCGATTTACGTGGTCGTGAAGCTTTGAGGATACAGACTGTTCCAGCAGTCAATGGTTTGAATCTTGATATCAACAAGCTCACTCAGGGTGCGTATGTCATTAGTGTCATTGACTCTAAAACAGGAATCGTTCAAGCGACTGAAAAGCTTGTGGTTTCTCCCAGATAAACCATCTTTCAGAAATCAAAAAACCTGAGGCATGAGTCTGCTTTGGGTTTTTTTTATTGCCTAACTTTCTATCATGAAAATGTTCTTGACATGTATTTTTATTCTTTCAGGTCTCTTTCTGATATCTGATCCCCAAGCTCAAACTCCATGCGAGAATGGCTACGCCGACATTTACCCTTGCAGTGGCTTTGATTTAAGCTCCCACTTTACGCTCGAGGAGTTAGGAGGTGGCGTTAAAGGAAACGATTGTTGGGGTTGGACTCATGAAGAATCAGGAAGGGAATTTGTCTTATACTGCAGATCCATTGGGTTGTCTGTTGTTGAAATTTCAGACCCCTCAAATCCAGTTTTCACAGCTGTGTTGCCTTCAGCTGCTCTAGAAAGTACTTGGCGTGATGTGAAGGTTTTGGGAGATTATGCTTACATCGTGAGTATGGCTGAGGGGCACGGAATGCAAATCCTCGAATTAACCCAGCTGTTAGATATCAGTGATTTTCCGACGCTGTTGTCAGAGTCAGCACATTATTCTGGCTTCAGTTTTGCTCACAATTTCGCCATCAATGAAGCAACTCAATTCGGTTACGCTGTGGGCACTGATCAGTATGCTGAAGGGGTGTTTATCGTTGATCTTGATGATCCATTGCAACCTGCCTTGGTTGGTTCTTATGATGAGTCTCCTACCCACGATGTTCAATCCATTGTTTATGATGGGCCTGACGTAGATTACATCAACAGCGAATTGGTTTTTTGTTTCAACGGTGACAACGTAACCATTCTTAACGCAGATGACAAGTCTGACATCCAAGTTCTTTCGGTGATTCCGAATCCACAAGCTGTATACATACACCAAGGATGGGTCAGTGAAGATCACAGCATGCTTTATTACAATGACGAGCAAGATGAATTGTTTTCGGGAACCAATACACGGACTTTTGTCATGGACATTTCTGACTTAAATAACCCTGTTAATCAAGGCTTTTTTGAGTATGAAACAGAATCTACAGACCACAATCTTTATGTTCACAATGGTTTGGTTTATGCTTCTAACAATTCTAGTGGACTTCGAGTTTCTACCATTTTTGAGGACGGTTCTTTAGATAGCTATGGTTTTTTCGATACTTATGTAGAAGATGATGCATCTGGCTTTACAGGAACTTGGTCCAACTACCCTTTTTTTCCGAGTAAAAACATTGCTGTAAGTAACCGCGACGGTCTCTTTATTCTTCGAGCCTCAGAAGATTATATCGGAATAGAGAACTCTGAATTAATTCCATGTGACTTGATTGTTGCACCCAATCCAACATCCTCGTCATCAATAACTATTTCAGGTCCTTACACGAATTGTGATCTTTCTATTTGTGACTTGAGAGGTGTCGAAGTTTTCCGAATGAATGGCACATCCTTTCAAAATGAACTTACCATTGACCTCAGTTCGATCCACCGAGGGGCTTACTTGATCCGGCTCACAGATGTCAAGTCAGGAGAAGTGAAAGCCATTGAAAAATTCATACTTTCTGCCAAATAGGCTCATTCAATCGTTGACTGGATTGAGCTCTTTCTCAACAATCTCCTTGAGGTCGTCTGATGCAAGTCCACGGTGTAGCTCACCGTCCATTGCGATGCTGATGAGACCTGTTTCTTCACTTACGATGATGATGAGGGCGTCTGTTTTTTCTGCCAACCCCAAGGCCGCTCTGTGCCGCATGCCAAGTTCAGCAGGGATGTCGTTTCTCTGCGTTACTGGGAGTACGCATCTCACGGCACGAATTCGTCCAATGGCAATATACATCCCCCCATCGTGCATCGAATTGTCCTTGTGAAAGGTGGCCTCGATTAAAGGCCCAAAGATGTCTGCGTTGAGTTTTGTAGAACCTTGAAGATGCAATGTCAGATCAGATGACCTTTGAAGTACAATGAGCGCACCTTCTTTTCGCAAAGATAAATTAACAACTGCAGAACAGATTTCATCTACTTTAAGCGGTGCCCGATCTTCGTGTCTGACAGAAATGATTTTATTCAACCACTTTTTGGGCTTTTCAATATTTGCTCTGTCACCAATTGAGAATAGAAATTGTCGGAGTTCTTGTTGAAAAACAATGATAATCGCAAGAATTCCTACTCCGATAAATTGCCCTAGAAGTTCAGCAAGAACGGGCATTCCAGCAAGCGAAACGACTTTCCATATGAGATAAATAGCGAGAAGTCCCATGAAAACGGGGATGGCTTGTGTTCCTTTAGTGAGTCTATAAAGCCAAAGCACAATTGCAGCCACAAGAACAACATCCAGTATGCGTGCTCCAAATTGGATCAATGGAAGTAGGGCTTCCCAAGATTCGAGGAGAAAATTCACGTTCTTTTTTTGACTGTTTTCAAGTCACAAAGATGGTGATGAAGTAGGACAACTTCACGTGCCTCTTGGACATCGTGAACGCGAAGGAGGGAGGCTCCTCTGTCTAATGCCCATGCATGAGTTGCTGTCGTACCATTCAATGCCTGGAAGGCTTGACAATTTAGCGTTTTGTAGATCATGGATTTTCTGCTCGTACCCACAAGAATAGGTCGATTTAATTCGTTGAATTCATTGAGGTTTTGTAAAAGTGCAAAGTTGTCTTTTGATGTTTTTCCGAATCCAAATCCAGGGTCTAAAATGACATCTTTGATACCAGCTTTAGATAGCGCGGTTGTTTTTTCTTCAAACCATGTTTTGACTTCATTGACGACATTTTCATAACTCGGGTCGATTTGCATTGTCTCAGGTCTTCCCTGCATATGCATCAGTACATAAGGCACTTCGGCTTCAGCTACTGCATAGAATAAATCTGGATCTAAGGAACCCGCTGAGATGTCGTTGATCATCATTGCTCCAGCTTCAACTGCTTTGCGCGCCACTTCAGAACTGTATGTGTCAATGCTGATATTTACTTCTGGAGCTGCATCTAACAAGCCTTTGATCACGGGCTCTACTCTAGACCATTCCTGAAAGGCGCTTACGGGCGCAGATCCCGGACGTGAAGATGCACCGCCAATGTCGATGATGTTCGCACCATCTCTTTGCATTTTAAGACCAGAATTAACCGCTGCCTTTATGGAGAAATTGATCCCCCCGTCATAAAATGAATCTGGTGTGACATTCAAAATGCCCATTATACCCACATCTGAGGACGTATGGAAATTTCGCAATCCTTCACGAAATTTATCTATGTAAGTGATATCTCTCATCGTAACTTGGCGCAAGTTATTCAACCTGAGGAGAATTATTGTGTTTTATGGAGAATCTATCACCTACGATTGACAAGTATGACATCGCGCTTAACCGATGCAATTCGCTATTCAAGAATAAAACAGCGGATTACGGTACCGCTTGGAGGATTTTACGTACATCATCTCTGACAGATCAAATCTTCATTAAAGCGAACCGAATTCGAACAATTCAAGAAGTTGAAGTCGCGAAAGTTGATGAAGGTATCGTTCCTGAATTTATCGGAATTGTGAATTACAGTTTGATGGCTTTGGTTCAGCTTGAAATGCCTGCGAACTACACTTTAGATCTTCCTGCAGAAGAGGCTAACGAAAGATTTGAAAATGCTGCAATGAAAACAAGAGAGCTGATGATTAATAAAAATCACGATTACGGTGAAGCTTGGCGTGATATGCGAGTAAGCTCTCTCACTGATCTGATTTTAATGAAGCTCCTCCGGGTGAAGCAAATTGAAGATAACAAAGGCAAAACAATTGTTTCTGAGGGGATAGACGCAAATTATATGGACATTGCGAATTACGCTTTATTCGCTCTTATTTTATTATCAGAACAAACAGAAGCAAAATAGAAGAACAATGATTATTTCTAAACTATCACATGGTTTAACGCTATTCAGTAGAATGTTCGTGGGTGCGTTATTTGTTGTTTCCGGTCTCATTAAATCGAACGATGCCATCGGTTTTATGTATAAACTTGAGGAGTATTTTGAGCCAGGAGCCCTCAATTTAGAGTATCTGACACCCTACGCATTACAGATTGCTATTTTTGTCTGCATTGCAGAAGTTTTATTGGGAATTGCGCTTCTTGTAGGTGCTCTTCCTAAGCTCACCACAGTCTTAACCATGGTGATGATGGTGTTTTTTACATGGCTCACTTGGTACACGGCAACATGCGACCCTTTTGGGATGAAATTCATCTCTGGTGCTGATGGGACAATGGTGGAAATTGCCAACCAATGTGTGTTGGAATGTGGTTGTTTCGGGAATGCTATTCCATTGACGGCATACCAAAGTTTTCTGAAAGACCTCTTTCTACTTCTTTTAATTATCCCCATTTTTATTGCCGCTTTCCGCAATAAAATTGAGCTTAACGATAGCCAAACTTCTGTTATTTTATACACAGGTGCCTTGGTGCTGACTTTCTTTTTCGGTTACATAATGCTAGATTGGAATTTTCCAATGCTCTACCTTACTTTTCTTTTGCTTGCCGCTTCGATGGTTCGACGTCGTGTTCAGCACCCAAGAGTAGAGTGGATTATGGCAGCTTCAGTCGTTCTAGTTTCTGGTTTAGTCCAAATTAAAACGCTGACACATCTTCCCATCAAAGATTATCGTCCTTATGCTGAAGGAGAAAGCGTCATCGAAAACCGTCTTTCTGCAGACGAATTGGGTTTAGATGCACCAGTTTATGCTACAGAGTATACCTTCAAAAACATGCAAACTGGCATTGATAGCATTGTATTAAGCTCGGATTACCTGAAAGTATACAATGATGAGTCATTTAAATCTACTTATGAAATAGTGTCATATGATGGTGCTGAAGTGAAAATATCTGACGGATATGAGCCACGCATCATGGATTTAATTATGGAGAACGATTTGGGTGACGATCTTACTGACGAAATCTTGTCACACAAAGGCTATACTTTCCTCTATATTTCTAAAGACATCGAGGTCGTTGCTGATGAGGGTGCGCCTGGCCAAACAGAGTTCAATTCTTTGGCTGTTGCCGCCCAAAAAGCAGGAGTTAAATTTTATGGACTGACCAATGCTGGTGCTGATTTTAACGCCCAATTTGCGACTGCCAACTCAATTCCATACGGATTTCTCACTTGTGATCAAATTGAGCTTAAAATTGTGATACGATCCAATCCAGGTCTTGTCCTGATGAAAGAGGGTGTCATCGTTGAAAAGTGGTCATGGCGAGATGTCCCCGTCTTTTCAGACATTGTTTATATTCAATAAAAGTTAGTTCGAGGTGCGTTTTATTCTCAAGCGATTTTTGCAAGGACTTGGTGTCTTACTTGGAACGCTCACGCTCGTATTCTTTATTTTCTCATTCGTTCCGGATCCAGCTCGCGAACTTGCTGGCCAAGCAGAGCGTGAGTCCGTAGTTCAAGCTTTTCGTGTGAAGCACGGTCTCAATTTGCCCCTTCATTCTCGTTATATCAAATTTATTTCCCATGCTGTAACTGGAGATCTTGGGACGAGTTACATTACTGACCGTCCTGTGATTGATTCTGTGAAAGATGCGCTCCCAGCTACGCTAATCCTTGCATCCGTAGCGATGTTTTTTGCTACCTTATTCGGAATATCGATTGGTTTGGCTCTTTCATTGTTTCCTAAATCAAAAATGGGTGATTTCGTGCTTTCAATTTGCGCACTCGGAATGAGCGCTCCAAGCTTCGTAGTCGCCATTTTAGTGGCGTGGCTTTTTGGCTATGTTCTTCATTCGTATACTCATTTGCCCATGACAGGGGGGATGGTCCTTGTTGATCCTTTTGAAGGACCTAGTCTTGCTTGGTCTCATTTAATACTCCCTGCTTTCACTCTCGGTATCCGACCACTTGCAGTCATCATTCAACTGTCACGCAACTCTGCTCTAGAAGTATTAGCACAACCTTACATTAGAACTGCCAGAGCGAAAGGTCTTTCCGAATCTCGTATTTTATTTCGTCATGTATTGCGAAACTCTCTCAACCCTGTTCTAACTGCCACGAGCGGTTGGTTCGCTTCCATGCTGGCGGGG
>DDJR01000058.1:0-3673 GCA_002339135.1 Flavobacteriales bacterium UBA2619
CCCTTCCACTTTATTTTCTTTTATATCGATGATGAAATCATCCACATTTAGATAATATCTATCCTTCCCATTTGAATAAGTTTTCACTTTGCAAAACGCTTCTCCCACAAAAACGCCATTCAATTTGAGTTTAGCACAAAGTTCAACCACTTTCTTGTGAGAATCCGTTGAAAAGCTACCCAGTTCCCTCATTTCTCCCAGAATCACCAACCTGTTGTTGTCACTGTTTTTCGCAAATGACTCAAGAGCTTTCTCCATACTTGAGGGATTGGCGTTGTAGGCATCGAGCAGAATTTGATTGCGATTTGTTTTTACTCGCTGGGACCTGTTGTTTGTAGGAATATACTCTGAGATTGCAGCTCCGACATCTCCACGGTCAACTCCAAAATGACGCCCAATTGCAATCGCTGCTGCAATGTTGTCCAAATTGTAATCCCCTTGCAGTTGAAGAGAATTAGGCTCACTTACAAAACCCTCTTCAGACCAAACAAACCTTCTCCCACTACTTAATTCAAATTGTACAACAGGCATCATGTTGTTGGTTCCGAAGACGCTTCGGTTTAAACCTTCACTAATTTCCATTAATGTTTCATGACCCCCATGGACAAAAACTCTTGAGCCCTCTACCTCCCTTAGGTAATCAAACAATTCTTTTTTCCCCTTTTTCACTCCCGATTCCCCGCCAAATCCTTCAAGATGCGCGAGACCGATATTTGTGATTATCCCCAAATTGGGTTGAGCTATCTTCGATAATTCAGCAATCTCACCTTGGTGATTCGCGCCCATCTCCACCAGCAAAAATTCACAGTCACTTGGTGTGGACATTATGGTGAGCGGAACACCGATGTGGTTGTTCAGGTTGCCCTTGGTAGCGTGCACTTTAAATTTCTTTGACAAAACAGAAGCTGTGAGTTCTTTCACTGTTGTCTTTCCGTTGCTGCCTGTTAGACCCAGTACAGGGATGTCTGCAAAAGTTTTCCTGTGGTATTTTGCTAGCTCTTGCAAAGTTTCAAGAACATCATCGACGACAATCATTTTATCTGAATCACCCATATGGGGGTCATCTACTACTGCGGCGATACACCCAGATTTTAAAGCTTTTAGAGCAAATTTATTCCCATCAAAATTCTCTCCATGCAAGGCAAAAAAGATCATCCCATTGCCACAGTTTCTAGTGTCAGTTGTGATTCCGTTTTCCGCTCTTAAGAAAATCTCATGCAATTCCTCAGTTTTCATCTATCTACATCTATTAAAAAAACCCTAACGCACAAAGTACGTTAGGGTTTTTAAATATTTTCAATGTTGTGAATTATTGACCTGAGTATGGAACAGGTGTTCCCACTCTTGTCATCGCACAACGAAATCCAACAGTCGATGAGGCTTGACGCTCATCCATAAAGCGACGTGTTCCGGGAACGAGCCAGTAAGCTCGGTCATCCCAACTTCCACCTTTGTAGACTCTTGATTCGTTGTTCACGAGGGTTGACTTTCCGAAGTCGTACATGCGACTGGAGTTTTCAGAAGCGTCATCAGGGTTTCCGAAATCTACAGAGCTGTTGATATCTCCATCACGGTAATCAATGTTGTCAGCTACTCTGTAGTTGGTTCTACCTATATTTTCTTCTAGAGTTACATCACGGTATCTCATGTCTCCAGGAATGGCGACAATGTTTTTGCTAAACCCTTTTCTTAAATCAGAAGCAACAAGCGCTTCACTGTCAATAATTAATTCCAGTGCTTCTGCCATAATCAATTGACTTTCTTCTTCTTGGTTTTTTAAACTGACTTCTTTTGCAGTTTCAAGCTTCAACTCAATACCATCGAGAAGTTCCTCATCTTCTGGGGACAAGCCGATGCCTTTGTTGTCAGCTTTATATGCTTTTAAGAAAAGAGCTGTCCTGTCGATGTCATAGACAACGAAGTCATATTTATCTTCAGGTTTTCCTTCAGCATTCTTTACCATTGTTTGGAAATCATTTCCTCTAAACGATCTGAAGTCAGCGTTGTCTAGATTTGATAGCGGGCGGTAAACATCCATCACCCACTCGTTAACGTTTCCAGCCATGTTGTATAAACCGTAGTCATTCGGAGCGTAGCTGCGAACATTTACAGTAATATCACCTCCGTCATCTAATGCACCAGCTACACCCATGTAGTCTCCACCACCTTTCACAAAGTTAGCATTTACAGAGCCGTATTTTTTGTTTCTTAAATCGTCATTTCTGATGTAGTGACCATCCCAAGGGTAGGTCCTTCTTTCTTCAATTAACTCTCCGTTGCTGTTGCCGATTAACCCAAGTGCAGCGTATTCCCACTCAGCTTCAGTTGGAAGTCTGTAGTCAGGTAAAAGCAAACCGTCTTCTAATTTAATGTCACGATAACCACTTGAATTTCCTCTAAAGTCTCTCACTCCTTCTACTTCACGCTCACCGATGTATTGTCTGTTCAGGTAGCTCGAGGTGGTGAAATGTTCTTCATCCATTTGAGCATCTGGGCTGTGAACTAAAAGACCTTCCCTCACGAGAATATCTTCATTTACCCTGTCAGTTCTCCATTTACAAAAATCAGTTGCTTGATTCCAAGAGACTCCGACTACAGGATAGTCACGATATGCTGGGTGTCGAAGGTAGTACTTTACCAAAGGCTCATTGTAAGCAAGCTTTTCTCGCCAAGCCAATGTGTCTGGGAGTGCACGCTCAACGATTTCCGGAAAGGAATTTCCATAAACTCTTTCAAGCCAATTGAGGTACTCTAGCCAAAACATATTTGTTACCTCAGTCTCGTCTAGGTAGAATGAAGAAACTGTTACACGTCTGGGTGCATTGTCCCACGATCCCATGAGATCGTCTTCAACTTGTCCCATAGTATATGTACCGCCCTCAACTAAAACAAGACCGGGTCCAGTTTGTTGCTCGTAAAAAGAAGGTTTTTCAAATCCTCCATTGACGGATGAGTTGTATGACCAGCCAGTTGCTCCAGAACGCTCTTTAAAGCATCCTGTAAGTGCAGCCATCATGACAAAAAGTGAAAGAATGCTTGTGGGTAGTTTCCAGGTCATCTTGTTCTTTGTTTTACTATGTTAGTTTATCGTTCTTGCAGGTAGGCCAGTTCGATAATAAATCGTTTAATGTCTCTCTATAACTAAAAAGTAGGGCAAGGTATTTTGCGGAACTTGCCTTTTCTTTGTTTGCTGTCAAACTTCAAGGTCATACTAAGCTCGTGAGCTCCACCAGTTGCTGGTGTAAGTTCTGATATTGTAATGTCGAAGCTGTATCCAAATCTCATGATGTCAGTTTCTATACCTGCAACAGCAATCAACGCATCTCTGTAGTCAGTAAATGCAATTCCTCGGTACCAAACACCACCAAACAAAGGACCTTTGTTGACAAACAAGCCCAAATTCATCTGTTTAAATTCAGCTTGTTGACGAAAAAGAAAGCTTGGGGCAATGGACGCAACCTCCTCTCCTTTGATGTTTGTTTTAATAGGAAGCTTTGCTCCACCGTGGATGGTAAGCTTCATCGGAAGTCGACTTAACCCTACGACCAATGATTCGTTGGGCTCATTCAAGTGGTGAGCCGCAAATCCCAAATGAAATTTATTTGTAAACACGATCACTCCTGTTCCGAAATCTACATTTTGAATTGTCCCACCTCTTGGTGTGTCTTGTGTT
>DDJR01000058.1:4053-5754 GCA_002339135.1 Flavobacteriales bacterium UBA2619
CCAGTCTAATGACTTCTGGAAGTAACTCGCCTCAAGAGCTGCTCTCAAGGAGATCTTGCGCGTTAAATTTTGCTGGTATGCGTACATCCCGGTTATACGAGTTGTCTTCAGAGTGTTTTGTCCGGCCTGATCACTCATCACGGTCAATCCAAGTCCACCTTGAATGTTTTTCACATGTTGGTCGTACGATACAGCCTGAGTAACGTATGATCCGCTCATGGCTGGCCATTGGTTTCTGTAAGACATGACGAGCCTTGGATCTCGATTCCCTCCGGCAAAAGCAGGGTTTAAGAAAAGAGGATTCGCATAATATTGCGTGAATTCCGGATCTTGAGCATGTACTTCATTTGGAGTGCATACAAACATGATTCCCGCAAAAAGCGCGAATCCTAAAACGGTTGTTAGTGGTGTTTTCAACATAGATGTTCCCATTGAACTCACAATAATACGGAATTTTTAGTTAACAAGCATGAATAATATCTCCCGCTTGTTTGCGTTTGTTTCATGTTTAGGGACGAAATTTGGCAAAATAATGATGGTTCATAACATACATTTTCAAATGATATACACACAGCTTCGTGTGTTTGCTTTGTTTTTCTCTCTTCTCCTGTTGAAAGCAACTGCATTGACAGGGCAAGTCGTCGATGTTCATTTCACCTTCGACCCCAATCAAAATGATTTAGAAGTTGTAATTGGAGAGATTGAAATTCAGTCAAAATGGACAGGGATTGAAATTTTAAGCTCACATGATGTTTGGGAATTAGCAGGTGAGTCGGTCGAGGATTTTGCAATTGATGAGACGACAAATCAAACCTGGAGAGTTGTTAGGGGTTCAAATACGGGACAGTGGTTCGCGCAATTTAGATCTCCCAGGTTCAGAGTCACACAGAATGGTGCTGTTGAGAAATTAATGAGCTGGGATGGTGTCATTGGAAGTTCACCTGCACCAGAGAGTCGCGTTGTCAGACTTTGGCCTGAACATTCAATGTTGTCTGAAGGCAAGTGGTTGAAATTTGCCACTGGTCAAGAAGGTGTTTTCAGGATTGGCTATTCTGACTTGGTCTCTTCAGGTATCAACCCTGACACGTTGCTTTTTTCACAGATGCAGCTTTATGGAAATGGCGGACGGATGTTGCCTTTAGAAAACGATGTTGACAGACCGCTCGATCTTCCTCTTCTGAAAATTGAAACCCAAGGTGAGCAAGATGGTGTTTTTAATTCAGAAGACGCCATTTTCTTTCATGCTTCTGGTGTTGATTCATGGAAATGGAGTGGTTCACTTCAGCGACTGGAGCACGAAAAGCACAATTGGTCAGACAGTGCTTATTACTATCTAAGAATAGATGGCCCTGCCAATCTCCTGGGAAGTAGAGTAGACACTCCGACTGCAAATAATCTACCTGTTGCACAGGAGTTTTCAAAGCACATGGCGCGCAGCTTTCACGAGGTTGAATCTTACAACATTGCTCAAAGTGGTAGGGAGTTTTATGGAGAACAGTTCACTTATTTGGGGAGTCAGATCTATGGATTCAGCTTCAACATGCCTAATCTTGTTGGTGACACAGGTTGGGTTGATGCTCGTGTTGCTGGAAGAACATTAGGTTCAACGAGTGATTTCACTTTGTTGTGCAATGGTGAAGAGTCCCAAACCACCGACATTTCGCTCAGTGAGAGTTCTCTTCTTTTGGCCCAAAAAAGAGT
>DDJR01000015.1 GCA_002339135.1 Flavobacteriales bacterium UBA2619
TTATCTCCCGTTATGTACCCGGAGCGGGAATTGAACCCGCACGGCCTTACGGCCATCAGATTTTAAGTCTGACGTGTCTACCAATTCCACCATCCGGGCATTGGCGGTTGCGAAGTTACGTAGTTATTTAAAAGATTAGGGTAAATAGGTGGTGATTTTTTCGGATGCACCTTTTTGAGATTGGAGCCAACTCATGGCGGCCAGACCAGAGTTCTTGAGTTCTTCCGAATTTTCAATGGAAAGCAGCCTGATCACTAGGCGCGAAAGATCCGATGGACTCTCGGAAATACAGAGAGCTGAAACTTTTTGAAGGGCCAGAGCTTCACGAAAACGATGTATTTTAGGTCCAGAAAGTGAAGGGATTCCGAACGCTGAAGGCTCGAGGACATTGTGTAAGCCCGAGCCGTATCCTCCACCCACTACAGCAAGGTCAGCAAGAGCGTAAAGGGAGGAAAGTAGACCCACCGAATCGATAATTAGGACTGAAGAATCGAAATCACCTGAAGAGTATCTTGTGGAACGGGGGAAGAGCTTAAGGATTCTAAGAATGTTAGCTTCGTTAACTTCATGGGGCGCGATCACAAGTTTCATCTGCGAATCCCAAGTCAAAGACGCGAGCGCTCTCTCCTCCTCAGCCCATGAACTTCCAGCGAGCACTAATTTTGACTCTCCTTTCCAGTTTTTCAGATCACTTGGAGGAGTTGCGCACTTCGCTATTTGCAAAACACGATCAACTCTGGGGTCTCCAGCGACAACAGAGTCTAATCCACGAAATCGCAACATTTGCGATGAAGAGTCATCTTGAGTAAAAATCTTCTCAAACCGACTCCAGGCAGAGAATAAAAATTTACTTGTCAAGTTGGTACGCAGTAGATAAGCGTTAGCCGTGAAGTATGTTGCGAATACAAATGAAGGAATTTTCGCAGCGCTTAGTTGCTTCATCAGTTCAGGCCAGACTTCATATTTACAGGTCGCAAAGAATTTCACATGAACAGCCCTTGTGGTTAGAAATTCTCGAACTGCACTTGGTGTGTCTAAAGGGAGAGCACTTACAAAGTCGCCTTCACGCATCCAGTTGGGAGGATTCTTCACAAGCGGAAAATATCCTGAGGGAGAGAAAAAAGTAAGAAGAATAGGTGTTTCTGGATGACCTGAGATGTAGGATTCAATCACAGTGGACGCCTGCTCGTATTCTCCGAGTGAAGCACAGTGAAACCATGCATATGGGTTTCTCGGAGCATGAACTGGGGTCGATGCATATTCAGAAGACCGCATCGAAAGGAAAGCTCTGGCACGAGAGTGACCTAAGAAAGCTACAAAGCGTAAAACACCAACTGCAACTGATGCAAATATGTTATACAGAATGTGCACGTTAGTACCAATACTCTTTCGGAGCTCTTTTGTAGATATACAGTACCCAGCCGAATTCTAAACCTATCCCGGCATCAAAGCGAGGGTCTGTATCGGGGACTCCTGTGTCAAAATTACTGGACCGAAGCGGACTTGTTCTTGAGGCAAAACCAAACACTCCACCGTATACATTCACTCTACGTGAAACACCCATGTGCCAGTATCCAACAAATCCAGAGGTGTATACCCCCCAAGCCAGCCTGTCATATCCTGCGAGATAAGGATCTTCAAGTTGTGAAATGTGGTTTTCTGTAAAGTCATAACCAATCTTATGATGGAGAGACCCTAAGCCTCCTCGGATAAAAATTCCAGAATTCAGATTGGAATTTGAAAGAGGGATGATTTTACCTGCATGGAGGCCAACAAGTGCTCCACGTCCGGAGACAGATATTTTCGCGACGCGTCCTTCGTTGTCGATGATTTCTCCATCTGGAGTGAGGAGATTAGAAAGCAGACCAGGCTCCTGGGCTTCGGCACCTGTAATCAGCGTAAGGCGAAAACCAAAATAAGTATTCGACTCTGTCTTCACACCAAACGATGAACCTACGGTAGCAAAAGCACCGTATCGGATGTTTAGATCCGCAACAGGTAAGAACCCACCGGAGGTAAAAGATACGTGTGGAGCACGAAGAGGAGTGGCTGCAACATCACGTCTTGTTTGGGCTAAAGGTTGAATAGCTGCAAACAAAAAAAACGTGAGGGCAAAAATCGACTTTGTGGAATTCATAATAGCGAAGGTAGGGTGTGTATCTTCGCTTGCGATGCTAGACAAGTTGGAAAACATTAAAATGGTTGATCTATCGGGCATGAATGCGCGGATGAAGCCTGAACTTGATGATGCTATAACGCGAGTCATCGATTCTGAGAAATTTATCGGGGGTGACGAAGTGGCTATGTTTGTGAACGAACTTGGAGAAAAGCTTAAAATCGAACAAGGAAAAACTCCATATGTCATTCCTTGTGCTAACGGCACCGATGCTCTACAAATTGCACTGATGGCGTTAGGCATCAAGCACGGAGACGAAGTAATTACACCTGCATTTACTTTTATTTCAACCGTAGAAGTGGTTGCTCTCCTAGGTGCCAAACCTATTCTCGTTGATGTCCTGAAGGACACGTTCAACATTGATTGCGATGCCGTGGAAAAAGCAATCACCTCCAAAACCAAGGCCATCGTGCCCGTTCATTTGTTTGGACAGTGTGCCGACATGGGAAGATTGATGGAGATTTCTAAAAAGACAGGCATTCCAATTGTAGAGGACACTGCACAGTCATTGATGAGTATGTATTGCAACGGTGAAGGAACCAGTGGGAGGTCCGGGTTGATCGGAAATTTGGGTACAACCAGTTTCTTTCCTAGTAAAAATCTAGGTTGTTTCGGTGATGGTGGTGCGCTCTTTACGATGGACGAAGGGTTATTCTTAAAGGCCAAGTCCATTGCCAACCATGGAGGCCAAATAAAATACAAGCACGATATCGTCGGGCTCAACTCTAGATTGGACGCAATTCAAGCAGCTATTCTGAGGGTAAAACTTCCTCACCTTAACGGATTTAATCTCGCACGACAGAAATCTGCAAAGATTTATGACGAACTCTTGAACGATGTTCAAGGAGTTGAAATCCCTAAAAGAGACCCCAACTCCACACACGTTTTTCATCAGTATACAATTAAAATTAC
>DDJR01000024.1 GCA_002339135.1 Flavobacteriales bacterium UBA2619
AGTGGCGGCTCCCACAGCTCCGTCCACAAAAAGTCCGGCTCCGATGATGGGGCTGTCGCCAACTCTGCCGTGCATCTTGAACGCGACACCACTTGTGGTGCATCCACCTGAGAGTCGGCCATCATTGTCCAATGCAAGAATCCCTATGGTGTCGTGATTTTCAATATTGATGACAGGTTTGTATTCATGTTTCTCCATCCAAGTAACCCAAGCCTCACGGGCATTGTCTGTTAAGAGTTTTGTGCTTTTAAATCCGGACTCTAAGGCAAACATTTTAGCACCTTCGCCCACGAGCATCACGTGAGGTGTTTCTTCCATTACTTTTCGTGCAACTGAAAGCGGGTACATAATGTCTTGCATGGCAGCGACAGAACCGGCTTGTCCAGTGTGGTCCATACAGCATGCATCCAGTGTTACGATTCCATCTCTATCAGGTAATCCTCCAAGACCTACAGAAAGGCCTTCAGCATCTTCTTCAACCGTTCTTGCAGCAGCTTCAATCATGTCTAGAGCAGTTCCTCCCTTAGAAAGTGCCCCAAAGCCAGCCGCGTTCGCTTGTATCCCATGATTCCATGTGCTTACCATTGTTGCTCCTATTTTGCCTAAAGGTAAAATTGTGCTTGAAGGTTTGGCGATTTCAGCTCCGATCATTCGGTGAATAGCAAAGGGTGCAAGTCCAACTAATCCACCAAATTTGGCTAGCTTTTCAATGAAACTCCTTCGGTTTGGTTTGTTTGATTGACTCATGCCTCCAAGGTAGTAAAAGATTTGATTTGTAGATAAATATTTAACTGATAAGTCTGGGGCAAATGTCGATCAGATTGCAATGCGCTGTAAAACAACAAAGGTCCCCGAAGTGGGGACCTTTGTCATTAAAAACACAGTTGGATTTACTTTGACTCTTCGTCAGTAACTTCCTCGAAGTCAACATCTGTAACTTCTTTCTCTCCTGGTGAAGCATTCTCTTCAGTTCCAGTTGAGCCTTCGTTAGATGCTCCAGAACCTGCAGCGCCGTCTTGAGCATACATTTCTTCGCTTGCAGCTTGGAAGGCAGTATTCAGCTTTTCGATGCGGTCTTTGCAGGCATCAACGTCACCCAGTTCATGAGCTGTCTTGAGTTCTGTCAACGCTTCGTTGATTGGAGTCAGTTTTTCAGCGGGGATCTTGTCACCAAACTCCTTAAGTTGCTTCTCAGTTTGGAAGATTAAAGAGTCAGCTTGGTTGATTGTTTCAACTTTCTCCTTCGCTTCTTTGTCAGCGTCAGCGTTAGCTTCAGCTTCCGCCTTCATACGCTCGATGTCCGCTTCAGATAGACCTGAAGAAGCTTCAATACGTACGTTGCTTTCTTTTCCTGTAGCCTTGTCCTTTGCACTCACGTTAATGATACCGTTTGCATCAATATCGAAAGTAACCTCAATTTGCGGTACTCCACGTGGAGCAGGTGGTATGTCAGACAGTTGGAACTGACCGATGCGGTGATTGTCCTTCGCCATAGCTCGCTCTCCTTGATAAACGTGCAGGTCAACACTTGGTTGACTGTCCGCTGCAGTAGAGAACGTTTCAGACTTCTTTGTAGGAATCGTTGTGTTAGCCTCAATGAGTTTAGTGAAAACACCTCCCATAGTCTCGATACCTAAAGAAAGTGGAGTCACGTCTAAAAGAAGAACATCTTTCACATCTCCTGTGAGTACACCACCTTGAATGGCAGCTCCGATCGCAACAACCTCGTCTGGGTTCACACCTTTGGAAGGCTCTTTGCCGAAAAACGCCTTGACTGCATCTTGAACAGCTGGGATTCGTGTAGACCCACCTACCAAAATAACCTCGTCGATATCTCCTTTGCTTAGACCTGCAGATTTAAGAGCCGATTGACATGGCTTGATCGATCTCTTAATGAGATCGTCACAAAGCTTTTCAAATTTCGCACGGGTGAAAGAACGGACAAGGTGCTTAGGCACGCCGTCAACTGGCATGATGTAAGGAAGGTTGATTTCAGTCGTTGTTGTGCTTGAGAGCTCAATCTTCGCTTTCTCAGCAGCTTCTTTAAGACGCTGTAGAGCCATAGGATCTTTGCTTAAGTCAAGTCCACCATTCTCGTCTTTAAATTCAGCAACGAGCCACTCGATTAAAAGTTGGTCGAAGTAGTCACCTCCAAGGTGAGTATCGCCATCGGTAGAAAGAACTTCAAAGACACCATCACCCAATTCGAGGATACTCACATCGTGAGTACCACCACCAAGATCGAATACAACGATTTTTTGGTCGATCGATTTCTTGTCTAAACCGTATGCCAAAGCAGCAGCTGTAGGCTCGTTGATGATACGTTTCACTTCAAGTCCAGCAATCTCACCGGCTTCTTTAGTCGCTTGACGTTGCGCGTCATTGAAATAAGCAGGAACAGTAATGACAGCTGCAGTTACATCAGTTCCAAGGTGGTCTTCAGCGGTTCTCTTCATCTTTTGAAGAACCATTGCTGAAATCTCCTGTGGAGTGTATGAGCGGTCGTCAATCTTGACACGTGGAGTGTTGTTCTCTCCTTTGATAACTTCATATGGCATGCGTCTAATGTCCTCAGCTACATCGTCGAACGATGAGCCCATAAAACGTTTGATGCTAGAAATAGTCTTCGTAGGATTGGTGATGGCCTGACGCTTTGCTGGCTCTCCCACTTTTCTTTCGCCATCTGCGATAAAAGCAACGATAGAAGGCGTAGTGCGCTTTCCTTCGCTGTTGTTGATTACGACAGGTTCATTTCCCTCCATTACTGATACACAGCTGTTGGTCGTTCCCAAATCGATTCCGATGATTTTACTCATAATTGAATTTATTTTTTGTTTATATCCGCTCTAAGGCAAATCCCTTGCCAGTTAAATTATTTTTGATACGACGTTCAACTTGTCAGTTTTATATGTCATTTTCATTTATTCTATTCATCTAAACCTGACACCCTGTCCGATTCCCCTTACTTTTGTGCACGTGAATCACAAAGAAAACAAGTCGGTCGATACTCCCGTAACATTTGCCGTTCTCGGTTACGGTCACATTGGAAGACGTCATGCAGCTTCGATCTCTGCGCATCCGGGTGCTTCGCTGCATGCAATTGCTGATATTTCTTCTGTAGTGTATGCTCATGATGACGATTTGGAATCACCATTGATATTCGATTCGTTAGAATCTTTGCTTTCATGCTCTGAAGCAAATACTGTTGATCTTCCCGAAGTGGTGTGTGTTTGCACTCCAAATGGTCTTCACGCTCAGCATTGCATAGCCATTTTAGAGGCTGGATGTCATGTGGTTCTAGAAAAGCCAATCGCACTTTCACTTTCCGATGCCCGAATTATATCGGAGGTTTCCATGTCTTCAGGTAAACATGTTTTTTGTGTGATGCAAAATCGATTTGCACCACCATCTGTTTGGTTAAAAGGATTGGTTGAATCTGGAGATCTAGGGAAAATACATCAAGTTCACATTCAGTGTTTTTGGAACCGAGATGACTCTTATTACTCAGCTTCTCACTGGCGGGGAACCCTGGCTTTAGATGGGGGGCCATTGTTTACTCAGTTTTCACACTTTATCGATGTGATGTATTGGATTTTTGGAGGTATTGAATCACCGCGAGCGATTTTTCGAAATCAATCACATTTGCACAATACAGAATTTGAAGACTCGGGGTCAGTCTCGTTCGACTTTAAGCGAGAAGGCTTTGGGACTTTCACCTTTTCAACAGCGCTTGACCGCTCCAATTTTGAAAGCTCACTGACACTTATTTCAGAAAAAGGGACAGTCCGTATTGGCGGTCAGTATATGAATCAAGTGGTTCACTGTGATGTGCAGGGCTACAAACTCCCAATTCTCCCCATTGCAGCTCCTCCGAATGATTATGGCTCCTTTAAAGGCTCCGCTTCCAACCACCACCATGTTATGGCAAATGTCGTTGATGTGCTTCGCCATGGAGCGACTCTCGCGACTCCCATTTCTGAGGGAGTGGATGTTGTAGAAATCATAGAGTCAATGTATGCTTCTGCTCCACGCCCTTTGTGAAGTTGGTGCATGATCATGTGGTTTCTTAGCGGAGCATTTTTGCAGAGTCTACAAATGGCGCTAAAATCCAAACAACTGGTCGAAGCCACCATGCGATGGAAACTAGCCTAGCGCGCGAAACAGACTTCGCTCCGAACTCTTTATAAAATTGATCAACCCCAGGGTCTGAACTTCCGCCAAAGTCGAATGTAGATGCTCCTTTTTCCAGCGCATGTTCCATCGCGAAAGCAAGCATTGAAATCGATGCTATTCCAGAATGTTGACTGCGCACTTGGCCTCCGAATGCATAAAGACATGTGTCAGGTGTGGTGAACACAAATCCACCGGCTGCGATACAGTCTCCATTTGAGTCGATCGCCTCTACGGCAAAGCTGAAAGATTCTGAAGAAATAGCCTTCAGAAGTTTTGAGAGCTGGGCGTTGTTAGATTTTAAGTTCTTTCTGTTCCTGCTTTCAGCATGAAGATGAATGACTGATTTCCAATCTGCGACCAGATTGCATTTTATTCCAGATCTTGCTGCGCGACGTATTTGTTTTCGGCGAGTTGAAGGAAGAGGAGTCTTAAGGTTCGATTGTCTGGTATGTCTCCATTGGGTTTTAAATCCCACAGGCTCATTGTCTTTGACAAACGACGAAATGCAGTCGGAGGGAGGGAGGTCAATCATTTTGATTGACTCAGTTCGCAATAGCCAGTGTTCAAAAAGAGCTTTAATTTCTGGCAGAGTGCAGTCAGTTGACAATCCGCAATCAAGAGCCCAAGGTGGAGTTGCTAGTACTTTCAACCCTTTCATGGAAAAAGTTGAGAGTGCAGAATGTGTATTGTTAATTTTAAAAACAAAAGATTGAGCTCCGCAGTTGTCTAACCATGGAGAGCAGAGAAAGGGTTTGTCGTGAGTTAACGCATTGTCAACGACTTCAACACTCATCCTCCAATACTGCGCTTCACCGCTTCGAATTCTCTGTCGCCACGAAAGAGGTCTTCACCAAGTGATAGCCACTCTAGTGCGGCAGATCTGTCAATTGTTGAGAGAAGTTCTGCATTGTAGATGATGGCATAGTGAAGCAGGTTTGTTTGGACTTCGCGAAGTCCTTTCCCACCTTGTTCGATGAGAAGGTTTCTTGCGATTTCATATGTTTCAGTTGCTTCTTTCTTAGAGTTGATGAGCTGATATGCAGCGGCAAACATCAACCAAGCGCCTGGATCTTCAGCATCAATGCTGGTGAGATACTTGTAGTAAGACTTGGCTTTTGTGTACTTTTCGTTGTCCATCTCTGTTTCTGCAACGTTGGAGGCATGTTCCCAAAGGTCATCATAGAACTCCATATACTCAAAATAGTACTCAGATTCTTTGTCTTTTTTTACAAATTTCGACGTGTACTTTAAGCTGTTTTTAATGGCTTTGTTTTTGTCAGCTTGGTATTGTTCTCTAAGTTCGTGGTCGTCGCTTACATGTATCCCTAAATAGGCTTGGGCCATATAGATATAAGGGAGGGGAAGTTTCTTGGTTTTGTCGTTTTCAGTGTACCGTATGCACTTGTATAGAACGTTCTCGTATTTTTCATCCACAATCCACATTAACAGTTTGTTGTATTCATCCTGTGTGAT
>DDJR01000082.1 GCA_002339135.1 Flavobacteriales bacterium UBA2619
TAACGTCTCTAAAGGGCTTGTGGAGGGTTGGTTTAACCTTCTTAGGCTTGATATTTCTGCAAGGGTTAGGAAGATCTAGATCGTCTAGTACGCCACCTAGAATACTACTTACGCGTGCTTTCTCATGATTAAACCCAGAGTTGTTGTTTGTAGTCCTTTCCAGGTACTTAGATATATGCCCCTTATCTAGTTTTTCAAGATTAAAATCCTTCCAATTCTGTTTAGACACATATGATATGAGTTTTTCTCTGCTCCTTATTAGCTCGGTCTGATAATCTAGTGAAAGCTCAGGAGGAGGACAATAAGCTTGAAGGACAAGTAGAATTGTGCAGTCGTCGATAACAGACTCTGGAGACCATCCACTGTCTAGATGCAGCTTAAATAAAAGGATAAGATCTAAGGCTTCTTGATGCCTTTTCTCACCCTCATAGAGGTTGGGTTTAAGATTAGAACCTAAGGCAGATCCATTAGAGAATCTGTATCTCTTATTAGAGATGTAGAATGAAACGAATTGTCTACCTGATGAATATTCAGATAGACGTAATTTAGAATAATTGGAGACCATAGTGTCACACTTTAGTGTCACAGTCTCACAACAAAGCTATAAATCCCTTTGTATTCAACACTTTACAAGCATTGAGCACTGGTTTGTGGTACCAGGGGCCGTGGGTTCAAATCCCATTATCCACCCAAAGTTTAAGGTCTTGCGCAAGCAAGGCCTTTTTTTGTTTACTGGGGATGTCACACTTTTTACTTTTTAACAGTAACATTTGAAATAGAGACCATTTGTTTATTTGCAATCACATTTTTAAGTTCTATCATAATAATCAAAATTATTTTTATGAAAATTATTTCTGCTTTGTTGTTGGTTTTTCTTTCATTAAATCTTTATTCTCAGTGTGAGGCTGACCATACGATCCTTTTAACCAATTTTGAATTTACACCTTCTGAACTCGTAATATCTCCCGGTGAAACGGTCGCATTCATCAATATTCAAGGCGATCACACAGTAAATGGAATAACCAACACAGTGACAGGTGAACCTTTCGGAAACCCTGAAGAATTTTTCCTAGAACAAACTACTGGGTCTTCTTCAGGTGTTTGTATGGGTGTTCTCACTTTCGAAGAACTTGGATTGTACAACTTTGATTGTAGTCTTGATTTTAACGCTCAACTTGGAATGAATCTCACGATTGATGTTGATGCTTTTGATCTCAATGATTTATTTCAACTGTTGCAACAACAAGATAGCGAACCTAGTGCACCTGTTTGGCAATCTGCTTATGCATTTCAATATTTTACACCTTCATTTCTTACCAGCGAGGGACCATGGACAATCTTTGCTCCAGATGACAATGCTGTCTCTGAAATTCTTGAATACATGAATCTAGGTCAGTTTGATGGTCTGGGTATTCCAGATTTTCCGGAGATCTTGAAATTTCATATTGCAGAAGGGCTTTGGTTAGAGGAAGATTTCTTTGATGGTCTGGTGATTCCTTCGGCTCAAGGTCAACCTCTAAATATCTCAGAAACTTCTCAGGGATTTGCTGTAGAAAACGCACAAATCACGACCACCAATTTCACAGCGTACAACGGTGTAATCCATGTCATTGATCAATGTCTTGCTCCAGAAGGTGTTCCAGAATCAACCGTGATGCAGTTGATTGAAGACAGTGAAAACCACACCATTTTTGAAAATGCTATTTTTGCTGCGAATCTCAGTGAGGATTTGTCCGCTCAACCCATTCTTAATGACAATGAATCTCAACCTGGTCCATATACCGTTTTTGCACCAACTGATTTGGCTTTCGACATACTTGTAGAGGAAATGGGAACCACCATTGATGAATTGCTGACCTCTCAGTTTATCTCCAGCATTGTTCGTTCACACATTGTGGAAAACATCGTGCCCAGCTCAGATATTTTTGATGGTTTAAACTTGTTAAATATCAATGGTGATGTTCTTCAGATTGAAATATCAGATGATGCAATTCTAGTTTATGGGACACAAAATGTTGTTGAAATCACAACCACAGACCTGTTTGCCTACAATGGAGTCGTACATGTTATCGATGCCGTAATTCAGCCATTTATTCCAGATTTAGAAGGCACCTGTGGCACCTGGACCATTCATAAGATTCCAGGAAATTTCGGCGGTTGGGGTGGTGGTTCATTGGATGTTTTCGTCAACGGTGTCTTGTGGTCCAGCGAAACACTCTTTTCAGACAACATCGAAGTGTTTAACATGGCAGTCAACAATGGAGATGCCATTGACTTGCTTTTTCGTGGTAACGAGGGAGGCTTCCAAGTTGTCAACGAAAACGAAGAGGTTGTATACTCTGCCATTGGAAATGAGCCCTCGAGTGTATATGGCTTAAAGCCCTGCGGAACTCAGCAAACATGTGGTTACTTCTCGATTCAATTTTTGGATGAAACTCAAGAAGGTTGGTACGGAGGAAGCGTCACGGTCAACTCCGATGCGGGCACTTTGACCACCATCAATTTTTACGACTATGATCCATTCTGGCCGGAGAGAACATTTAACATTCCTGCGGTTACTGGTGAACTTGACTTTATCGTTTCTCCTCCTTTGTTCGAGACCACACTCACGGGATATAGGGTGCGCGATGCAAACAATACAATTGTGGTGGACCAAAGTGACATCACCAGCATCCCCACGAGCTCTTACGAGATCATGGTCTGTGAGCCAAACATCTCCTCGGTGAGCGATCTCACCTTAGACATCTTCAACCTTGATGTTCACCCCAACCCTTCCAATGGAGTTGTTTTTATCGATGGTTTGGATCCAACTACAGCGTGGTCTGCTAAGTTGCACAGCCTGGATGGTAAACAGGTAAAAACCTTCCAAGGTGTTGGATCCTCAAGTCTTGAATTTACTGAGGTTGCCGGCGGATTGTATGCATTGACTTTGACAACTGAAGACAGAATTATTGCGCCCATTCGTCTCATCAAAGAGTAATCCACTTCTAACGGCCATTTGGAAAAACATTCATATCCTACGTTGCATTTGTGACTAAGCAGTTGAAGTGCGTTAACCCAGATTTTATGCTACGTGTAGGAGCTATTTGCTCTTTGAATCATATATATTTCGATAATTACGACACAAGCCATCGAGGTCAAATCCATACCCGACAAACCATTCTTCGCCCATGTTTGGAAAGCAGGTGTGATCCACTTGAAAAGTTCCTGTCTCTCTGTCTACAAGAGTTACAGTTTTGATTTCTGAGGGTCCCAATTCTTTCACTTTATCCAATACAGCTGCCATCGTTTTTCCAGTGTCAACCATGTCGTCAACGATGTATACCCTTTTGCCTTTTAGTTCTGTTTCGATGTCTTTTGTAAAGGTCACTCCCCCTGAATTGTCCATTCCAGAATATGACTTCGCTCGAATAAAATCAACCTCGATGTCGATTCCCATATCCTTCACGAGATCAGAGAAAAAGATAAACGCCCCGTTCAAAACACAAATCATCACTGGCGTCTTGTCATTGCCAGACGCCTTATGTTCATCGGAAAGTCTGTGGGCCATCGCCCTGACTCTTCTTTCAATCTTGTATTCTGGAATGATTATGTTCATGACCGCAATGTAATACCTACAACTGTTATGATTGTTACTCAGAGGAGAACCGCAGCGTAAATCATGTCATTCTTTCTTTTCCTGTTTCAGGATCGTATTCAGAACTATGGCGCCTATGATCATCGAGGCACCTATGTAAAACTGAACATCCATGATTTCTTCTTCGCCAAAAACAATGACGGCTAAGATGATGGCGTATAAGGGTTCAAGATTAATTGCAACTGTGGTCGTAAACGGGGTGAGAATTTTCATCACGTGTGTGAAGGCGATGAAGGCAAATGATGTGGCCACCAATGCTAAGATTGTGATATAGAACCAGTCCATTAGATTCATTTGGATCAATTCTACTCCCACCTCCCCACGAACAGCCATCAATAGAAAAATGGCTAAACTTGCACAGAACAATTCAACCAATGAGATGTTGCTTGCGTCGTGTGTTTTCACCAAAACACCATTAATTGTTGCAAACAAAGAGGCGAAAAGTGCAGATATGAGCCCCAGAAAAACGCCCCATTCATATCCACTGCTGTATCTTAAAGTAACCCCGACACCCACTACAATAATGGCTGCGATAAAAATTTCTTTTGGATCAATTTTCCTGCGAAAAATAACCGGTTCAAGAAACCCGACAAACAGTGGGCTCACGGCAAGCATGGTTAGTGCTATACTGACATTGCTCGCTTTTATTGAGGCAAAGAAGGTCACCCAGTGTATGGCGATTAAGATCCCTACACCGCAGAGCTTTGCTATGGTTGTCCAAGACTTTTTCGTGATTTTATTTTTTAACTTCAACCACACGTAGATTGCTCCTGCTCCAATCGCAGTTCTCCAAAACACCAATGGGACGGCTTCTATTGTAATCAGTTTACCTAAAATTCCGGTAAAACCGAAAATAACCACCACGAAGTGCATCAGGAGCAAGGTCTTTGTTCTCTCAGTCATGAACCCTTAAAGATTGGGAGTGTTTGTATCAAAAAATTCCGTTTACGTAGTTGACAATTATCTTTAATGAGTCTGCAGAAACAGCTCCTTTAAATCCATCGATGTCTTGATTGGATATCGTAGAATTGTACTGTTTAAGCATTTCATTAGCAATGGGTAAATAGGACCAGTGCCATTTTTCTTCTTCGTAGCCAGAACGAGTGTTTGCATTAGAATCTCTGTTTTTTTCTGTATACACTTGATAGAATCCAAAGTCAGAAGCACATCTCTCCAGAAAGTCATAGACTTTCAGACCTTCTCCAGATTCAAAGTATTCGTTCTCTAATGAATTTAAGTCCACATCAGTTCCCCAGTGATGTCGAGAACTACCTGGCATTGAACTGTAAGATAAAATATCACGTGCTTTTTCTATATCTGACCAACCCATATATTTTGGGCGTACCCATTTTCTTTCCCAGATTGATTTTTGGTGAGAGAACGTTCGTGTACCACTCATAACCGTAAGTCTAACGTCTTCTTCTTCTGCAGCTTGATGAAGCTCTTTAAACGCATTTAAAACCTCAACACGAAGCATCATTCCCGATCTTGAAGAACATGACATGGGGATTTCAGAAAAGAGGGGAGGAGATGGCACGATTCTGCCCAACAATTCGTTTTTTGAATACGTGAGATGATTTACTTTATCTGTAACAGGATTTTTCTGTGCGAATAAACATTGAACGTAAAAAAGCCCCACTACAATTACAGCAAGGCTTCTTACGTTTTTCATATTATTTTTTCAAAAAGATGAGGTTAGTGGACCCCTTTTTCTGCCAAGTACCTTTCTGCATCAAGAGCGGCCATGCATCCTGATCCAGCAGCTGTAACAGCTTGTTTGTAAACTTTATCGCCACAGTCACCAGCCCAGAAAACACCTTCAACATTCGTGTGTGTTGTGCCAGGTGATGACTGAACAATATACCCCTGCTCGTCTAAATCAACCCAACCCTTAAGCATACCTGTGTTGGGCGTGTGGCCAATCGCTACAAAGAATCCAGTCACGTTTATTTCAGACTCTTCCCCTGAAACACGGTTGCGGAGGCGAACCCCTTCAACTCCATCAGATCCTAGAATGTCCACGGTTTCAGTGTCGTACATGATCTCGATGTTTTCGATTGCCTTCACTCGGTTTTGCATTGCCTTTGAAGCACGCATTTGATCTCTGCGAACGAACATGGTAACCTTCTTGCAAAGTTTAGCCAAGTATGAAGCCTCTTCGCATGCAGAGTCACCTGCACCCACGATGACCACATCTTGTCCTTTGTAGAAAAAGCCATCACAAACAGCACATGCGCTAACTCCTCCACCAATGTCACGAAGTCTAATTTCGTTTTCTAATCCAAGCCACTTTGCAGAGGCTCCAGTAGAAATAATAATTGTATTTGCATGAATTTCGACAGCATTTTCTCCTTCTCCCACCCAAGCTTTTTTCAGTTCTCCTGAGAAATCTACTTTTGTCACCCAACCTGACCTTACGTCTGTTTCGAATCTTTTCGCTTGCGCTTCTAAGTCCATCATCATTTGTGGGCCGTTGACACCTTCTGCGTATCCTGGAAAGTTGTCCACTTCTGTGGTCTCCATGAGTTGTCCTCCTGGCTGTTGGCCTTGATAAAGAACTGGTTTCATGTCTGCTCGTGCTGCGTAGATGGCGGCGGTGAATCCTGATGGGCCCGATCCAATGATGAGGCAATTTACGTGTTCTGGTGTACTCATGTTGAATTTTTTCTGAAGCCCAAATTTACCTCATCTTCGCCCACCCCCAAGTAACCTTTGCTACTTCTTGTTAAGCTATTTCTGGAGTTTTAAATCGAGGGCGACAAATTCATCCCAAAGTTTGTCATCTTGGGGGGGTGCAATGATGGTTACGGCTTCTTTCTTGACAGGGTGAATGAAGTCGATGCGACGGGCATGAAGGTGGACTGATGCATTGTCGTTGGTGTTCTTGGCACCATATTTAACATCGCCTTTGATTGGAGAACCCAGGGATGCTAATGTGACACGAATTTGGTGATGTCGGCCAGTCTTTGGGAGAACCTCGACAAAGGTGTAATGATCGCTTTGACCCACTACCTTGTAAAGCAACTCAGCTTCTTTTCTGTCATCGCCAGGCCGAGAGTGAGCGTGACTTTTATTTAATTTCGAGTTTTTCTTCAGGTAATTGACAATGTGGTCTTCTGGTGGATTGATCGTAGGCATGACTACTGCCCAATACATTTTTTGAATTTCACGGTGGCGAAACATGGTGGTTAAACGAGACAGCGCCTTTGAAGTTTTTGCATAAAGGATGACCCCACTTACAGGGCGGTCGAGTCGATGAACAGTACCGATAAAAGCTTTACCAGGCTTTAAGTACTTTTTTGCTACGTATTCAGCAACGACTTCACACAACGACTTATCACCTTTTCCATCTCCTTGTATGATGTCACTTGAGCGTTTGTTGACCGCGATAATGTGGTTGTCTTCATACAGAACTTGGAGCGTAGAAGCTGTGCTCATTACGATGGGCTTCTTAGGTTGACGCACGAACTTTCGTGAGGCGTCTTGTTTCTTTGTGTCGAATCCTTTTTTATTAATACTGTTCATCCTTAGAAGGGAAGTCACGCGAACGAACGTCCGAAACGTAGTTTTGTATGGCCCCTAGCATTTGATCTCCAATATCAGAATACCGACGTAGAAATCTTGGTGAGAAATCTTGAGTGATTCCAAGCATATCATGCAAAACAAGAACTTGTCCATCGCAATCGGCACCTGCACCAATTCCAATTGTAGGGCACTCGACCGCCGCGGTTACCTCTCCAGCAAGACTTGCAGGAATTTTCTCAAATACCATCGCGAAACAACCGATGTCATTCAGCATCTTTGCGTCTTCTTTTAACAAGCGTGCTTCCTCATCCTGCTTGGCCCTCACTGTGTATGTCCCGAACTTGTAGATTGATTGAGGAGTTAAACCCAGGTGTCCCATCACAGGTATTCCTGCAGATAAAATTCTTTCGATGGATTCTCTTACTTCACGACCCCCTTCTAGTTTGACAGCGTGAGCTCCACTCTCTTTCATAATTCTAATTGCACTATTTAATGCTTCTTTAGAATTCCCTTGGTAGGTGCCGAACGGTAAATCCACGACTACAAGAGCTCTTTTCGCTGCACGAACAACGGAGGATGCGTGGTAAATCATTTGGTCTAATGTGATGGGAAGTGTTGTTTCATGTCCCGCCATCACATTCGAAGCGCTGTCTCCAACAAGGATTATATCTATCCCTGCTTGATCTACAAGCCTGGTCATTGAATAATCGTAGGCCGTAAGCATTGCGATACGCTCGCCGTTTTGCTTCATTTCGTGCAACACCTGGGTTGTGATGCGCTTCGCTTCTTTGTGAACACTCATACTTGCGAAGATAATCGTTATCCCAACGCAAGCCAAACATACACTACGTAACAAACAAGATAAATAGCCCCGTGGATTCGATTGACTTTTTCACCAATCATTAGAATAGGGTAGAGGAGGGCTGTTGTTGCCATCATCCACCAGAAGTCATTGGTGATTAACTGTTGATCTACGGCAATATCTGTAATCGCAGAACTCGCTCCAAGGACAAGTAGAATGTTCATAATGTTGGATCCGATCAGATTACCTATACTAATGTCCGACTGACCCTTCAGAGCTGCTGTAACAGAGGCTACAATTTCGGGGACGCTCGTTCCAAATGCCACAACTGTAACACCTATGACGTGTTCGCTGATGTGAAAATCTCTCGCTGTGTCGGAAGCTCCCTTGATAAACAAATCAGCTCCAACGTACAACAAAACACACCCGATACAAATCCAAACTAAGAGTTCTATATATCTCTTCTTAGAATCTCCTTCAAACCCTGTTGGCAAGTCTTCATTTGTCTCATCTGCGCTGATGTTGTTTTTATTTACCAGTTCTTGATTTTTTTTAATTCGCCGACTTCTCCCTATTTGAACACACATAAAGGTTGCCATCAGTGAAAGAAAAATCAAGCCATCCACTCTTGAATAGATACCATCTAGAGCAAGAACTCCAAATAGAACAGTTACTGCCATCAGTATGGGCCAATCTAATTTGAGCAGTCCCCGATCTATGCTTAGCGGTCTGACAATTGCGGTCAATCCCAATGCAAGACCCAGGTTAGCGATGTTTGATCCGACGACGTTTCCAACAGCAATTCCAGCAGACCCATTCCATGCCGCCTGCATTGACGCAAATAGTTCGGGTGACGATGTGCCTATTGCCACAACTGTAAGCCCAACAACAATTGGAGCAACTTTTGCTTTTATTGCAAGTCCAGATGCATTTCTCACAAGAATCTCACCACCAATCACAAGGATTCCTAGTCCCACTAAAAGTAAGAAATACGGGCTATGTAATAATTCAGTAATCAATCTGAGCTGTTTTTATTGGAATCACCGTTCACTTTCGGCTCAATTGTTTTTTCAGTATTTTTTTCAGTTTCTTCTGTCTTGGGTTGCGATCTCATATCGGTTGCCTTTTTAAAGTCTCGGCTTATATCGTCCGTTCCTTTCAGAATCTCTCTTTGTATTTCATCTGTAGCACTCCTAAAATGTCTAATCCCATCACCCATCGTTTTTGCCAACGAGGGGAGTCCCTTCGAACCAAAAACCAGAAGGTAAATTACAAATATGAATATTATCTCAGTCGTTCCCATGTAATGAAAAGTAGGTTGCAAAAGTACACCCGAACTTTCTCTTTCGCAACCAAAAAAGAAGAGCCCTACATAAACAATGCAGGGCTCTTAAATTTATATTAGAAATATGACTTATTACTCATACTCAGTTCCCCATACCAATAGGAAAGTAATCAAATCTTGTATTTGTACGATTCCATCTCCATTTAAGTCTGGACAAGGAGTGTATTTACAAGTTCCGTTGTCAACGTTAGCGATTGAGTTGAAGTTTAAGGCAGCACTATCAACACAACCAGGGAAGACACAAAACCCTCCATCAGACGTAGCTTGATCATTGTAGTTCAATGCGAGAGGATACATACATCCTTCATCAACATAGCAAGCTGCAGTTGCATCTCCATCAACAAAGCCAGCACCTTCTAGTAGAACCTCATCAGATAAAGGCTCAATTAAACAAGCATCAAGAACCCAGGTAAGTCCACCGTAAGTTGGAGCTTCAGCACCGAATGCTATAATCAGTTGAAGTAAATCCTGTGCTTGAACTAGACCATCAGGAACGAAGTCTGCATTGCCAGGAATGTCAGAACATAGTTCAAGTCCTTGTTCATTTGCAAATGGATTGTAGTTTGTGAATTCACTGTCAATACATCCCTCGAACACACATGTTCCATTTTCCACTGTTGCGTCAGCATTGTAGTTCGTAGCTGTATCATATGTACATCCTAAGCATGATGTAAACTCACAACTTCCATCTTCGTTATTCGCACCAGCATCATAGTTACATGCACAGAGGTCCGTACATCCGAAGAACTCATCGATATCACAAACACCGTTGCCGTCAACGTCACCTTCACAATCACCACCACAGATACCTAATGCATCGAGCTGGTTGCCATTACAATCACAATCACCTTCCTCGGCACTGTTGTTTACAGTAATAGTCTGAACCTGTACAGAAGAGTTGCCACACTCATCCGTAGCTGTAAATGTTCGGGTAAGTAAGTAATTGCCTTCAGAGCCTACTTCGATTTCAACCTCTACGACTTCGATCGCAATGTTGCTAGAGCAATTGTCAGTAGCAGTAGCCGCATCTAAAACAAGATCAAGCTCACAATCAACAACAGTGTCCATAGGTATGCTAAGTACAGGAGCTGTCGTGTCTACAACGTCTATTTGTTGAAGTCCAGTAGCGCTATTTCCACAAACGTCAGAAGCTACATATGATCTAAATATGATTGATGTATTCGGACATGTCCCTGGAAAGATGTAATCAGTAAAAGTAATCTCAAGTTCTGAACATCCTCCAGTTGCTGTTGCCATTTCATCATATGTTTCGTCACACTCAACTGTTAGACTTGCTGGAGTGATTAGAACAATAACATTGTCTGATGGATCACAGATACCATCATTGTCAGTATCGTTTAAACAGTTACCATCACAATCATATCCAAACGCTGCGAAAAAACAAGTTCCATCGTTGTCAGTTGCAAGAGGAATGTAGTTACAAGCAGTTTCGATATCACATCCACCGATTTCAAAAGAGTCACAAACTCCATCACCGTCAGTGTCGGAAATACATACGCCATCACAATCATATCCAAATTCAGAGAATGTACAATCACCCTCGCTTTGGAAGG
>DDJR01000097.1:0-2635 GCA_002339135.1 Flavobacteriales bacterium UBA2619
GAAGTTAATCGTTCCACTTAAACTGCCCTCAGTTGTTACTTGCATTAAGAGCACCCTCATGTCCGCATCAACAAGTCCGTTAGAAGCTGTATTAAGAACATAATAAGAACCTCCAGTTATTGTGTTCAAAAGCAAATCTGACTCACCGTCAATAAGGAAGAACGGTGTCAATGGTTGACTTGCATCCTCTACCAAAGAAGGATCTTCTGAGCCATCTACTCCTGAACTACCAGCTGGACCTGTTAGGCCAATCGTTGCATAACTGTCATCAGCCATCTCAGGATAGAATCCTAAGAATGCAGGATTAATTCCAGAAGCGCTCCAGCTTGAGTTAAACAACGAATTGTAAACCCCTTCTGGTGCAGAAATAGAAAGGGGGTCTTCGTTGTTCCCAAATACAGCACTTAATCGATCTGTAGGATCAAGCATGTTTGCATATAGACGATAGGTCGTGCCGGTGGCAATAGCAGGTTCACTAGACTCAATGGTCAAAGTGTAAGAGTCCTGAGCATTTGTTGTAAAGCTCAAAAAGAAGAAAACTAAAGTAGTTAGTTGTGTAAATAATCTCATGGGAGTCATTAAAATATGAATTTTCAAAAAGCAAGATACTAATAAAAAGAGCGATTCACAAAGCTCATCAATTTAATTACACAATAAAATATTAACATCTATCAATAAAATAAAACATACGCGTGCATAAAACTCTCATCACAAACGTGAATTACAAAAATATCTCGATTTTCAAAAACTCATGAAAACATATAACAAGAATTATCCTGGTGTTTAGAGCAGTGAAATAATGACAAAAGTGCATTGATATAAAGATAAAGTGTGACCCAATGAATTGTGCTGACTCCAATTCACCCTGATTCCACTTTTCTTAAAAATATAAGGACAAGAAACATTGAAGCATAAAAAAAGGGCAAGCTGAAGCTTCCCCTTTTTAGATTGAATGAATCTTAGATTAATTCGCGATAACCAATTGAATTGAAGAAGGAACTCCTTTTGCAACAACGCTTAATTGATAAATGCCGTTTTCTAAACCTGTCAGATCTAGAATGGTGTCAAATGATGATCCAGTCGACAACCAGCTTCCGGAAGTGATTTGGCGGCCAAGAGCGTCGACAATAGAAAAATCAACTTCACCACCTTCAAATCCTGTCCATGAAATGTTGAACATACCTGAGCTTGGGTTTGGATAAACTTGAGCCTCAATACCACCCTCGATTTCGAACAAACCAGTTACAACATTGAAGGTTGCTGAAGTTGAGCAACCCTCAGAATCCGTAACCTGTACATCGTAAGTACCACTGCTTAGACCATCAAGATCTGCAGAAGTTGTACCGTCAACGCCAGGTCCAGACCACTCGTACGAGTAATCTGGAGTACCACCAGTGACGCTAAGGTCAATAACCGCATTACCTGTATCTTCTCCTTCAGATGCAATTCCTGTAATCACAATAGCCTCTGGCTCAGTAACTGAAGCGTCAATTTCAGAGACACATCCATTCTCGTCTTGAGCATAAAAGGTATAGTCACCCGCAGAAAGATCATTGAATTCAGCTTCGTCAACAAATGAGTTTCCATTGTCACTGTATTGGAACGACCCCGTTCCTCCTGATGCACTAATCACAACTGCGGCATCAGACAAACCATTACAAGAAGCTGAAGAAACCATACTTGAAGCTTCAATAGGTGTAGCATTCATAACTTCAACATCTTCATTGCTAGTGCAACCGTTTCCGTCTGTTACAAAAACACTGTATACACCTGGTGCTAGGCCCATCATTGAAGAACCCACCATCATAGAATCAGCCACCATAACAGAAAAGGAACCCACTCCGCCTGATGGAGCCCATGAAATCGATCCGTTTGTGTCATCAACACATGCTACTGAGGTAGACATGGAGTTTACATTGATTACGTCAGGACCAACAACAACATCATCACTGGTTGCAAAACAACCATTAACATCAATAGCGACGACGCTGTAAGTACCAGCAGAAATATAAAGGGGACTGGTTAATCCTGAAACCCCGTCAACTGTATAAGTCAAGGTAGATGGAGCAGCTCCACCCCAAGAAGCACAAGTAATCACACCGTCGGAAATTTCTGCACAAGAAGCAGGTGACGAGTTGGTTATTTGAACATTCACTTCTGAAGGATTGGTGATTGACGTGGGTAAAGATGACCCCATGCATCCATTGGCATCTACCGCGACAACGGTATAAGTACCAGCACCAAGATCTGAGAAAATCATGCTAGATGAAACATTCTCAGGAAAACCAGATAGGTAAAAACCCAAATCACCACTTCCACCCATTGCATTTGAGATTTCAATCGTAGCATCGCCCATATCGAAACAAGAAATAGCATCTGACAATGTTGCCGTAAGAGTTACCTCTGGAGTCACTGGAACAGTAACCATAGAATCTGCAGTACAACCTGCGCCGTCGACAACTTCAACATAGTAATCGCCTGCTATTAGGCTGTTGAAATTTCCGAAATTTGACTCAACTTCATCATCGACACCGAAGTAGTAATCGTCAGAACCTTGAGCTCCTGTGGATGTAATGACGAGTGAACCATTGTTTTCCCCGAAACAAGTTGGAGCAATCGCTGACTCAACAACCAA
>DDJR01000097.1:3023-6802 GCA_002339135.1 Flavobacteriales bacterium UBA2619
TTCGAAGCTAATTCGTCAGTACATCCAAAAACATCACTTGAATCGGTGCTGAAACCATAACCATTGTAATTCACAGTGTTTGTCTGAACTCCCTCAACGAAGATTTGAACGTTAAATACACCTGTGAAAGACCCATCTGTTGTGATCTGTGCTAACAGAACTTTGTTATCAGAACCTCCAAATGCAGAGTAATTATTCGAACACTCTTCAACCGGTGTAGGACCGCAAGGAAAACCTGGATAAAACCAAGAGCCACCGATGGGGTCATCAATGTAAAAACTTCCTGTTGCGTTAAATGACTCCATAGAGCTATTCATTCCAACATTGCTGATTGAGCCTCCATCAGAAGCATTCATCATTCCAATTGTCATCCAGCTGTCATATTCTAAAGAAGGAAAAGCTACAAAAAGAGCTGTGTTGGGTTCGTTTCCATATACAAAGCCGGGAGCTGAGTTAAAAACCGAACCTGTCGAAGAAAAACTTAATGCGTTGTCCGAATCACCAAAAACAGCAGAAACAAAATCCGAACTGTTTAACGTGTTGGCATAAACGTGATAGGTTGTAAAACCAGCAAGTTCTGAAATCGACGTACCGTCGTGGACCTGATAGGTCTCAACTGAAATGCTAGTAAGCTGAGCTTGGACTCCCAAAGAACAGATTAAACCAGCAACAAATAACAAATGCTTCATATATATAATTATTAATTTCAATTTGAAACGCAAATATAGATGAAGGTTTGCATAAATAATATTGTAACAGAAAAAATCCGGAAATCTATAGCCATCGTTGTGTTTTATGAGCTTACCTTAAAAACATTCATAAAACTGAACCAATTCAATCAGAATAAACACCCACATACTATAAGTATGTGAAACAAAAGAGTTGTTGCCTGTTGAGAGAATCGACTTACCTAGAATTTACAGCAATGTTTATGGAAACAGATCTGCACTTTCACCATGAAATGCAACGGTTAAATGAACAACTTAGAATGGCGCGAGCCTTGTTACACCTTGAGCAAACCAGCATCATTAATTGCTTTTCTCCATGTCGAGGGAATCGCAGTTGACAAGCCAGTTACAACATCAAAGCAGACAATCACAGTTCGTGATTGAGCTGCCAAAATCTTGTTTTCGGATGTGACAATGTTAGCGTTGTATGCAATTGTCAGGCTCTTTTCACCCAACTTCTCAATCCAGACCTCAATTTCTAACACATCCTGAAGTTTGACAGGATGTTTGTAATCGACTTCTTGACGCGCAACTAGAACACCGTGCTTTTTCCAGTTCCAACCTTCAGAAATTTCATGAAACAAAGCCATTCGACTTTGCTCAAAGTAGATTAAGTATTTAGCATTGTGAACGATTCCGTAACTGTCGATGTCAGCGAATCTTATTTCAGGGCGATATAATGTGCTCATGACGGCGAAGATAAATGTACTTTTGCATTATGCTTACACGAAACAACATATTAAGTATTCTTCTTGTTATAGGAATCTTTTTTTCAGCAATTCAACTTTACATTGTACCAAGTGCGGTTGCTTGGATGGCATCTGCCTTGGCACATCTGATCGTCGTTATTTCTATCAGAATGGAACGAATACCGGAATTTGACACTGAATTTTTAGGCATTTTAAACATTACAGTTGGTCTTGTTGCAACACTTGTAGGTCTAGGTCAGTGGGTCATTTCTGGTGAAAGTGGACCTTTGACTGTTGTTGTTGCGGCTTCTGCTCTTGTGATTTGGGCATTAAGAGAGACCAAACAAAACTAATTCCTCTCCCAACTCCCATGTTTTGCTCGAAAAACCTGAGTTTTTATCGACTTTATTAACAAATGATGTTAGTTTGTTCACAAAATGGGGGTAAATGACCTATAAGCCTTGGCGGGGTTAAGATTGTGTTCATACATTGCGAATGTGTAAAAACAATATTGTTTAATTTAATAAAATTCATTCATATGAACAAAGCAGAATTAGTTGATGCAATGGCCTCAAGTGCTGGCATCTCAAAAGCAGACTCAGGTCGTGCACTAGAAGGTTTCCTCGATGCTACAAAAGGAGCTCTCGCTAAAGGCGATCGCGTTTCTCTAGTAGGTTTCGGTTCTTTCTCTGTAACTCACCGTCCAGCTCGTAAGGGTCGTAACCCACAAACTGGTGCTGAGATTCAAATCAAAGCTAAGAACGTAGTAAAGTTCAAAGCAGGATCAGGCCTAGCGGTTTAATTCAGATTTGACTTAACGTATTAAGCCTCTCCTTCGGGAGGGGCTTTTTTTTTCGTAAAAGACAACCACTATTTATGCCTGATATAAAAAGCCAAATCCAAAATTGTATTGACGTTTTAACACCTCTCTTAACAGAGAGTCGCTTGTCACGTTTTGAAAAAGTGCTCTCACACAGGACCCGTCACATCACCATGGTATTAGAAGATGTATACCAAAGTCGCAACACAAGCGCCGTCATGCGAAGTGCTGACGGAATGGGAATTCAAGATATACACATGGTGGAAAGTTACAATGTTTGGTCAAAAAATCAGAGTGTTTCAAAAGGAGCTTCAAGGTGGCTAACGCTTCACAGGCATCTCAAATCTGAGGATCCACACACAGCATGCATCGCAAAACTTCGGGAGTCTGGATATCGAATCGTTGCAACCTCACCACATGAAGGCGGACACACACCAGACACGCTTCCCTTAGACAAGCCTGTTGCAATTGTTATGGGAACTGAATTCCAAGGGGTGTCAGATAAAATGATGGCTGAAGTAGATGATTACGTTGAAATACCCATGTATGGGTTTTCTGAAAGTTTTAACATTTCGGTTGCTTCTGCAGTGGTGATGAATCGAGTTTGTGCAAGGTTGCGGGAAGAAGGAAATGCACCAGGATTGTGTGAAGATGAGAAGCAATATCTAAGACTGCAATGGATTTATCGATCTGTGAAGCTTCCCGATGCAATTCTAAACAGAGCAGGACTTACTATGCCTATAGAAAAATGAACGAGAATACACCTAACCAATTAAGGGTCGATACGTTGAGTCTTTTAAAAATCGCACTGCCGATTTCCATAGGCACGTTCGTACAGTTTTTAGTTCTGCTAACCGACAATTACTTTCTAGCCCGTGTTAGCGAATCGGCAATCAATGGCGCAGGCAATGCAGGGCTGGTTTACCTCACATTTGGGATGGTCATCTTCGGGAGTGCAACAGGAATTCAGATTTTAGTTGCAAGGAGGCACGGTGAAGGAAATGACGCCATGCAAATCCGAACCGGACGAATGGGATGGGTAATCAATGCAGTTTTGGGGGCTCTCATGCTGGGCTTGTTGCTTTTGTTGAATCAAGGAGCATTGGGAGGATTGATTGCGAGTAATGAGGCTCGTGAAGTTTTTGAACCTTTTTTAGGAATTCGACTGTGGGGTTTTATGCCATTCGGAATCACGTTTGCGATCACAGCCTATTGGACCGGTCTTGCAAGGACTAAGCTTCTACTTGCTGTCAGCTTAACTACGGCCTTAACGAACCTGGTTCTTGATTACGCCTGGATAGATGGGAACCTCGGTTTCCAAGCCATGGGACATCTCGGAGCAGCCCGCGCATCTCTAACTGCTGAGATAACTGGTCTGGCAACTGCAGTAGCGATCATGCTTCGAGTTGAACCTCGTTTTTTCAAGCTTCCAAAACGGCCTGATGGCGAGGTGATTCGAGCTTGGTGGGCAATCTCCGGACCGCTCATGGGGCAACTTTTAATAACTGTAGGAACTTGGACATCTTTCTTCTTTTTCGTTGA
>DDJR01000115.1 GCA_002339135.1 Flavobacteriales bacterium UBA2619
ATGAACCTCGACTCTAAAATTGTTATGTATTGGTCTCTCACTTCTGAGGGATGCAACTTTAATTCCACTCCTGTTTCAAGATCAACAAATTTTGTGGGTCTTTCAGGAAAATCAAAGGAAATCTCTGTGGATTTATCCAAAACATGAAAAACAATCACTTCGTGTTTGTTGTGTCTTAGGTGATTTAAAGCATCGATAACAGAGTCTAAATCTTCTGATTTATCTAGCATGTCGCTAAAGATGATGATCAAGGATCGGCGCGGTGTCGCTTCTGCAATTTGGTGGATCGCAGCAATCGCAGATGTTGCTCTGGGAGATGATGGCGTGTCCATAACACCCTCCAACTTGTGATACAGCATGCGGTTGTGAGACATGCTCGATCTAGCTGGAGTTTGAAGCTCTAAGGTATCCGAGAACAAACTTAGACCTACCGCATCTCTTTGTCTGCGAAACAGCTCAATCAGCGCAGCGGCCGACTCTACGGAATACTTGAGCTTATTCATGCTTGAAGAATCCAAAGTGACGTCGGAAGGGTATCGCATTGAAGAAGAGGAGTCAATGACAATTTGGCACCGGAGATTTGTCTCCTCTTCGTACCTCTTCACATACATGCGGTCTGTACGAGCGTACAATTTCCAATCGATGTGACGGGTAGACTCACCAGGGTTGTAGATTCTATGCTCGGCGAACTCTACACTAAACCCATGGAAAGGACTCTTGTGAAGGCCTGTTATGAATCCTTCCACGGCCTGTTTTGCTAAGAACTCTAAGCGACTTAGTCGCTGCTGCATTTCTGGTGTGGGTCTGAGAGCCATATCTGAGTCTAAAATAGTGAGAATAAAAATCCCCACCTAAGGTAGGTAGGGATTCGAGTTTTTCAAAAGATTTAAAGCAATTTAGAGCATCGCCTCGATTTTCTCTTCAAGAATGTTCTTAGGAGAAGCACCCACAGACTTATCAACTACTTCACCGTCTTTGATGAATATAATCGTGGGGATGTTTCTGATTCCATATTTTGCGCTAAGCTCTGAGTTGTGGTCTACGTTAACCTTTCCGATGACAACTTTTCCGTCGTAATCTTTCGCCAACTCCTCAACTACAGGACCTACTACACGGCAAGGTCCGCACCATTCAGCCCAAAAATCAACCATTACAGGCTTACCACTGTTTAAAGCGACTTCCTCGAAATTGCTATCTGTAAATTCAACTGCCATGACAATGTATTTAAATAAATTTGTACTGTAAAGATATCAGGACTTCATGAACTGAGCAACATCATCAGTCTTTTTCCCCAAAGATTTTTCCACCATCCATCCAACTACATGGTGCACAAGTTTTTTTTATCTTGACAGAGCGCTATGCCTTCTTGAGATCAAAACGATATTTCGCAACCCCAGGAACGCATAAAGCATCCAATTCATTCAGGAAAGCTGGAGTCACATCCACTTTGGCGCCACGAGATGGCATTTCTATTTTATGCTCGCCATCGAAAACATCTACTGTCAACCCCACCTTCCCCGGCGATCCTTTAATGGCAAGCTCTAACCCCTCCACCCAATCTCCAGTGAGTGTGTTCAGATTTAAATTAATCCTCACACGTTCTAGCCGTTTTTCCCTTGAAGTTGCGAGCATATCCAATCTGTTGATTTTAAACTCACTTCCAGGATCCCCCACCATGTCACCCCAAGTACGCTTTCGAACAGGAGAACCGGTCATCATGACCATCCACCCTTCGACAAGGTATTCCTTCAAGTTGATGTAATCCTCCCCAAATAGAGTAAACTCCTGAAAACCGTGATAATCTTCCAAGGAAAACTTTCCCCAAGGCCTTCCGCTTTTACTAATGCGATGCTCAACTTTAGAGACCAACCCCCCGAAATTCATCTTTCTCCCTCTAAGCTTGTCCATGTTGTCGAGAATTTCAAGCCCACCCTTAGTCGTGAGGTAATCCATCTCGAACCTGAACATGTCCAAGGGATGCCCACTGATATAAATCCCGACAACATCGCGCTCACGATTCAATTGATCCATGTTCGCCCAAGGCTCACATTCAGGAATCGAAGGTTCTGGGATTTCTGCTTCGTCCCCACCTCCAAACAAACTCACTTGTGCTGACTCAGCACTGGCTTGCAATGCTTGACCATACTTTATAGCCAGTTCGATTAACGTGCGTTCCTTGGCGTCGAGGGCAAAGTATTGAGATCGAAATATTTCATCTCCTCCAACTTTTTTAAACGCATCGAAACCTCCACCTACAGCGAGAGCTTCGAACACTCTTTTGTTGCAATCCTTGAGGTTGACTCTCTTGGCGAAATCAAAAACCGAAGTGTAACGTTTGAGTTTCTCAATCCCAGTCTTATCTTCTGCATCGATTCTGTTTTCGATAATTGAGATAACTGCCCCCTCTCCGACTCCACGTATTGCGCCCATTCCGAAACGGATCGCTCCTGCTTCGTTCACCGCGAACTTAAATCTAGATTCGTTGACATCAGGACCCAACACATCAATCCCCATCCGTCTTGCCTCATCCATGAACATCGTGGTTTTTTTGATGTCGTTCATGTTGTTAGAAAGGACCGCGGCCATAAACTCGGCGGGATAGTTTGCTTTAAGGAAAGCTGTTTGATATGCTATCCAGGCATAACAAGTTGAGTGAGATTTGTTAAACGCGTAGGAAGCGAATGCCTCCCAATCCGTCCAAATCTTCACCAACTTCTCTCTGTTGTGACCGTTCTTCTCCCCCTGATCTAGAAACCTAGGTTTCATTGTTTCAATCAAGTCTGCCTTCTTCTTTCCCATCGCTTTACGCAGCGTATCTGCTTCACCTTTTGTAAAGCCAGCAAGCTTTTGAGACAGCAACATCACCTGCTCCTGATAGACCGTAATACCATATGTTTCTTTCAGGTATTCCTCTGTGACATCGATGTCGTATACGATGGGCTCTAATCCGTGCTTCCTTTTAATAAATGAAGGGATATACTCCATGGGCCCAGGTCTATAAAGGGCGTTCATTGCAATCAGATCTCCGAACTCTGTGGGCTTAAGTTCCTTTAAATTTTTCGCCATACCCGCTGACTCATACTGGAAAATAGCAACCGTATGACCTCTTTGAAAAAGCTCGTAGGTCTTCTTGTCGTCTAAGGGGAAAGATTCTGGATTGATCTCTATCCCACTTCTGGCCTTAACATTCGCAACAGCATCTTTGATAATGGTTAGCGTCCTCAGGCCTAAGAAATCCATCTTTAAAAGACCTGCATCCTCAGCTACGTTGTTGTCGAACTGAGTACACACCATCGAACTGTCTTTTGCAACTGCAACTGGGACATAGTCAGTAATGTCTGTTGGGGTTATGATAATACCACAGGCGTGAATTCCGGTGTTGCGAAGAGAACCCTCAATGACACGTGCTGTATTCACAGTGTGACCTTCTAAACCTGGCTTGGCAGCAATCTTCTTCAGCTGCTTAACCATCTCAAGACCTTCCGAGCCATTCAGCTTATCCTTGATTGCTTTGTCGTCTAGAGAGAACATTTTCGCAAGCGACAAATCAGGAATCAGCTTGGCAATTCGATCTGCATCTTGCAGAGGCAATTCTAACACACGTGCGGTATCTCTAATGGCCGATTTAGCGGCCATCTTTCCGTACGTAATAATTTGAGCTACTTGATTGGAGCCATATTTGTTGATGACATACTCGATCACTCTCCCCCTGCCTTCGTCGTCAAAATCGATGTCGATATCTGGCATACTCACACGGTCTGGATTGAGAAATCTCTCGAACAGAAGGTCGTATTTAATGGGATCTATGTTCGTGATTCCAGTACAGTAAGACACCGCAGAACCTGCCGCAGAGCCTCGCCCAGGCCCTACACTCACTCCCATATCCCGTGCCGCTTGGATGAAATCTGCACAAATCAAGAAATACCCAGGATATCCTGTCTTCTCGATGATCATCAGCTCGAAATCGATTCGCTCAATGTAATCCGCTGGCAACTCTTCTCCCCAATGTCTTTTCGCGCCTTCATAGGTCAAATGGCGCAGGTATGCATTCTCACCGCGTTTTCCACCATCTTTCAAATCCTTCTCAGAAACGAATTCCACCGGGATATCAAACTCAGGCAACAAAATCTCTCGCGCCAACTCATATCCCTCAAACTGATTCACCAATGTTTCAACATTTCGAATCGCATCAGGCAGATCTGCAAACAAGGCCTTCATTTCATCAGGCGACTTGTAATAGAACTCATTGTTGGGAAGCCCAAACCGAAATTCTCTTCCCAGTTTCCCCAAATACATTTTCGGCTGAGATACGTTTTTTGCTGAACCTACACAAAGAAGGATATCTTGAGCTTTGCTTTGATCTGGCCTGGAGTAATAGCTGTTATTCGCAGCAACGTACTTGACAGAGTGTTTGTCACACATCTTCAGCAGGAAGTCGTTGACGATCGTTTCTTCTTCCAATCCGTGTCTGTTGAGTTCGGCATAAAAATCCTCCCCCATCAAGTTTTTCCAATATACAAAAGCTTCCTCGGCTTGTTTTTCACCAACATTTAAAACCAAAGAGGGCACTTCGCCAAACACACCACCGGTCAACACCACCAAATCTTCTTTGTACTGCTCTACCAACTTTCTGTCAACCCTCTGGGTATAATAAAACCCATCTATATACGCCTTCGACGAAAGCTTCACGAGATTGTGATACCCTTTCTTATTCTTGGCGAGAAATACTGTTGGAAAACCATTGTCCTTGTGTGATCTGTCGGACATGTCTTCACAGACATTCAACTCCACCCCTACAATGGGCGTAAGTCCAGCTTTATTCGCAGCCCTCACAAGCAGGAAAGCTCCCATCATGTTTCCTGAATCTGTAAGAGCAACTGCAGGCATCCCTGCTTGAGCAGCTGTCTCCACTAACTCTTCTACGGAACTTACCGCCTGCAATATCGTAAACTGAGAATGTGCGTGGAGGTGTGTAAACTTGACTCCCTCTAGCTCGGCCAATGAGGCTTTATTCGTAGAGGTTGAACCTGTTTTCAAAGTGTTTGCGAGCGGTATCTCTTTTGCTGAAGAACTCTTTTTATCAGTCGACTTCAAAGCCTTCGCGAAGTTTGCTCCCTCAAGCTTAGGCGCTTCGTATGAAATCTTAGATCTGTCCTTTATCTCTGGCCTCCCGATTACGCCCAGCTTACAAAGCTCGAAAAAACACCGCGCCGTAGCATCCACATCATACGCCGCATCATGCGCATCTCCGAACCCTTTTTTAAACAACTTGGTGTGAAGCTCCGTTAAAGTTGGCCATTTAAACCTTCCTCCTCGGCCTCCTGGAATTGCACAAAACTCGGTAGCCTCGTCTTTCGAGTCTATCAAAGGTTTATTCGTAAGTGGCTCCAATTCCATCCCCAACCTGTGAAGCTCTGCACCCCAAACATTCACATCAAATTCGATGTTGTGACCCATCACATAAGTCGCCCTTTCAAGGTCCTTGTTAAATTCATCGACGACTTGTTCTAAACCCACACCCTCCGCCTGAGCTCTCTCTGTCGATATTCCATGGATCTTCACACTCTGAAACGGAATCGTAAAACCATCCGGTGAAACAATCCTATTCCCCCTGGAAAGTAACTTTCCATTCACGTCATGGAGCTGCCAAGCCAACTGGACTACCCTTGGCCAATTCTCGGAATCCGTCAAGGGCGCATTCCAATTCTTAGGCAATCCTGTCGTCTCTGTATCGTAGATTAAAAACATCGCTCTAACCTACTGATAATCTTACAAAATGTAGTGAAAAACGACTTTATGTTTTGAACATATTGTCCATACCTTTAAGACATGAAAAAGCTGATTAATCTGGTGGTGATTATTTACATTGGTTTTCAGGCACATATATTTTCTCAACTGTTGTGCGAGTCTCCAAATGTGGAGATTACAGCAGAACTTACAACTGGAATTTGGGCTGAAGAAATATCTTGGAGCATTTTTAATGACAGCAACGAACTGATTGCAGGCCCTTTTTCAGGCTTCGAAGACAACACCACATACAGCCAACCTTTCTGCATTGGAGATGGATGCTTCTTCGCCTTATTAGAAGACTCTTACGGAGACGGGTGGCAAGGTGGGAGCATCACCTTCAACTTTTCAGAAATTGTTTCAGGTACAGTTACAGGATCTTCTGCGACCATAGATTTATCAACCGATACTAGTTGCGGAGGATTCGAGTGTGAGGTCGGAACGGGAGACCCCTATTATGCGACAATCAGTGGTGATCTTTACGGGGAAGAACTGGCATGGGAAGTTGTAGATGCAGATGGAGTACAAGTTGCCGGACCGTATGGCAACTTTGGCGACTATGTGACCGGGGAAGAATCGAATGAGACCTTCTGCCTGACACCTGAATGTTATGCTGTTCTTTTGTATGACTCGTATGGCGATGGGTGGCAAGGTGCAGAATTGTCGATAAAAGATTCATCTGGAGTTTTAGTCGGTTCTGGATTGGTACCCTCAAATCCTGGAGATTTCTTCTCGTTTGCTCTTGCTCTTGCAGAAGGATGTCCTGTCGCTGGATGCATGAACCTTGAAGCATTTAACTACGATTCGATAGCAAACGTTGATGATGGAAGCTGCATGCGAAGAAGTGATAATGTGACTCTTGTAAGCAACTGGACCGACCCATCTTTGCCGATGAACGTTTTTGGCGGAGCGTATAACGATGTTGAGGGGTTAGAAGTGGGCGGAATCGAATATGCAGTTATCGCCTCTACACTAGGGACCCACGTTATTGACATCTCTTCTGAGAATGGAGAGGCTACAGAGGTTGCCTTTTTACCTGGTGCCGCTGGAGGTTCGTTTGTCACACATCGAGATTACCACATCGATGGATCGTTGCTGTTTGCGGTGTGTGATCAAGGGGCAAGCAGCCTTCAGATTTTTGACTTGAGTGAGTTGCCTGCGACCATTACAACGGTGTACGATTCTGATGAGTTCTGCATCACCGCCCACAATGTGTTCGTTGACAATGACAGTGATTTGCTCTATTTATGCAGTACTTCTAGCACAGGAAACAGTTCACCGGTTAAAGTCTTGGATGTTTCAAACCCTAACACACCCTTAGAATTTACCGACCTTTCTCCTTGGATAAATAATTGTCACGACATCTACGTTGAGAATGATACCGCTTGGATCAACTCTGGTGGAGCAGGTCTTTTTGTTATGCATATCGATGAAACACCTACTGTCATAGGAAATCTCGATGACTACCCATTCCAAGGCGGAAATCACAGCGGATGGTGGATTCCTGAAGATCATATTTATGTACTTGCTGATGAGACTCACGGCTCACCACTTAAAGTCATCGACACTTCAGATGTGAGTGATCTTCAAGTTGTTTCCTTGCTGAGCTCTGAAGTAGACCCTGAGTCGATACCTCACAACATGATGATGAGAGATGGATTGGTTTTTGTGTCTTACTACCATGACGGATTGCAAGTGTTCGATGTTAGCACGCCTGAAAACCCAAAAAAGATCGCTTGGTTTGATACGTTTATAGAAAATTCTCACGCAGGATACGCAGGCGCTTGGGGAGTACACTCTAACCTGCCTTCAGGACGGATTCTGATCTCAGATATCACAAATGGACTGTTCGTGCTGGAGATCGAAGTAGAACAGATTGAAGTTTGCCCGACGACACCTTTTGATTGGAATGGTCAATCAATAGAAACTGAAGGGTACTACTCCTCAGAAATATTTGATGAAATCTGGGGGACTGACATCGAACTGTTGTTGGCTGTTCTCAGCGCTGATGCGTGCCCAGAATGCCCTGGAGATTTCGACAACAACGGAAACATAGGCGTGGGTGATTTGACCGTCATGCTGTCTAACTTGGGTTGTGTCTCAGATTGTCAAGTAGATTTAAATGGAGATAGCAGCACGACAATCGGTGATTTACTAACCTGGCTAAGTCTGTTTGGCAATGATTGTTAAGTGCATAAATCACCACAAAAACGAACAAATAATAATTTTGATTTCACCGTTGCACAACCGGAGGTTTTAAACTACTTTTGCAGTCCTATTTTTGATTAACAACGGGGTTTAGGACCCTTATAAAAAGTTCTTCCACTATGGCTACAAAACTACGCCTTCAAAGACACGGTAAGAAAGGAAAA
>DDJR01000059.1 GCA_002339135.1 Flavobacteriales bacterium UBA2619
AAAGGGCGATGACACTAGGGCAAGGATTTCTCCCGTCTCGGGTTCTATCGCGACAACACTGCCTCTTTTTCCCTGCAATAATTTTTCTGCGAATGCTTGTAAATCGACGTCAATACTTAAGGTGATGTCCTTTCCTGGGTCAGGCATTGTGTCAAGTTCGTCCAAGGTATTTCGAACATTGTTCCTGACATCTACGATGTGATATCTGGCCCCTGGTTTACCTCTTAATGGGATTTCATACTTCGCCTCTAACCCCGATTTGCCTTTGTAATCCCCAAGGTGATAAAACGGATCGTTTTGTAAGTCATCCCTGTCCACTTCTCGGTACTCTCCAATCAAATGACCAGCAACCCCTGCAACGTTCGATCTGATAGATTGAGTTTTGTACTTAATTTCCGGATAATCCATAAGCTGCCTTGAGACTCGGGCAAACTCTATGGCTGAGAGTTGCTTTTCAATCACGGAAGGAACATAACGAGAATAGGCAGATGCTTTGTCAAGTCTTTTCCCAAGTTCAGACACCTCTAAGCCCAGTAATTTCGCAAGCTTTAAAGTGTCTAGATTTTTAGATCTTCTGGGTGTAAAAAGCAAATCGTAGCTCGCGATATTCGCTACTACGAGTTTCCCATTTCTATCTAAGAATTGCCCCCTCATTGGATCCAGAGTTTCACGCTCTTCAGTGAGCCGACCAGCGTAGTTCGACCAGTCTGAAGTGATCAATTGAATGTGGGCTAGCCGGAGAATAAAAATCGTGGAAATGACGACAATCATCCCACCGAAAATATAACTTCTGTTTTTCAGATGGCTGTTAGACATTACCAGTGATATGTGCTAGTTGTGTGAGATTTGCTCTTAGGTTTAGGTCCAAATAACCCTTGGAATATAGCAAACAAAATCACATTCATTGTGGTTGAAGCGATTCCCTTTCCGATTGCGCTAGGAAGCAAAGACCATTTCCACCCTTCGACAGCAAATAATGTAAACATATAAACGAAGGAGATTAGAGAACTTAGCGCTAAAAACCTCCCCCAGCCATCGTGGAGGACGCTGATAGAGTGCTCTCGAATAAATCCTTCACGGGGTGCAATAAAAGTAGTCAGCCAAGGCGTCATAAAACAGGTAACAATGCCCGCTGACATGTGGAGTCCTCCAGTTAGCAGAACGACATCTATCGATGCGCCCACAAGAGCACCGATCATTAAACAGCTTGTTTTTGAAAGTTCGGTAGGCAGCAAAATCAGCCCGTAAATATGAAAGCAGGTCACCACCCATCCTCCAGCAAAAATCCCGTATCTAAAAATCAACACTTGAAGCAAACAAGTTAAGAACACCATTCCAATAGATCGGATAAAGGATTTCATTGTGCAGTTGTGATTAGTAGGGAATCTATTTCAGCAGAGTCTTTTTTACTCATAAATTCAACATAGTGAATTTTCTTATAGTTGGCGGAGAGTTTGATGGTCACCGATTGAAACTCATCTGCTTCGGTCACAATCAACTCCTCAACTTTGCCAACAAGTATCCCGCTTGGGAATGTTCCCTGGAATCCTGAGGTGATTACAGAATCGCCTGGTAGAATATGCTCTGAAAGAGGAATATCTGTGAGTGTTGCATATTCGATGCTCTCACCAGACCAATTTAAGATGCCAACAGCACCAAAACAGCCAAGTCTTACACTCCAATTGGTGTTGAGGTGAATGACAGGAAGAACCAAAGAATGGTTTTCAGAAACCTCGGTGATAAGTCCAGCAACAACACCGTTTTCTAACATCCCCATTCCAGGACGCAATCCAGATAACGAACCTTGGTTTGCGACCAAGACATTGTTTTTAAAAGATGTCGAGTACCGAACAATTTCTGCGGGTGTACTTTTCCAGGCACCTCCAAATTTGGAGATTGTATTTGTAATAGATCGATTTTGATAGCCCAAGTTCTTTGTTCTTAATCGAGAGTTTTCAATTAACAAGCTTGAGTTGTTTTCTTTTAAGTTCTTAAAGTTGATCGTTCTGCCCACAGCATCGGTCCAACTCGCAGACATTTCCATACCTATTTTCGCTAAATTCCCTCTTGGATGAGCGTGTGTTGATGCAACCCAGCTTAATGCTATCATTTCAAGTAGCACAAATAACACCAAACGGTGGTTGCGAATAATAAGCTGTATTAACGTACGCACTTGAGAAGCATTGCTTTCCTGACTTTATAGTGAGTTACGATCGCATAAGAAAAGGAAACCTGTCGATGTTTTTCAGAGCGATTGCAGTTCCTTTTGCGACAGCGTGAAGCGGATCTTCTGCGACGTGAACTGGAAGTTTCGTTCTGAGGGAAATACGTTTGTCTAAACCTCTTAATAGAGCACCTCCGCCTGCCAAGTAAATGCCTGTTTTGAAGATGTCGGCTGAGAGCTCAGGTGGGGTTTGGTTTAAAGCTGCGTGAATGGCTTCTTCAATTTTACTAATACTCTTGTCTATGGCGCCGGCAATTTCAGAATATGTTACCACAACTTCTTTCGGGTGTCCACTTAGTAAATCACGACCCAGAACAGAATAATCTTCAGGTTCATCTTCTAAAATCGGTATCGCTGAGCCCACATTAATTTTCACCTGCTCAGCTGTTCTTTCTCCGATTAAAATATTGTGCTGACGGCGCATGTAATCTTCAATGTCACGTGTGAACTCATCCCCAGCGATTCTAATATTTGTGTCTGTGACAATTCCGCCCAGAGCAATCACAGCAATCTCAGAAGTTCCACCTCCGATATCAACAATCATATTTCCCATCGGCTCTTCAACATCAATGCCGATGCCAATAGCCGCAGCCATTGGTTCGTGAATGAGGAATACATCTTTCCCACCTGCATGCTCAGCTGAATCCTTCACGGCACGTTTTTCAACATCTGTAATACCAGAAGGAATACAGATTACCATTCTGTGGGAGGGTGTAAACCAAGATTTTTTATTCTCATTAATCATCTTGATCATGCCCTTGATCATCTGTTCGGCGGACTCAAAATCAGCAATAACTCCGTCTCTAAGTGGACGAATGGTTTCGATGTTTTTGTGTGTTTTACCATGCATTTGTTGAGCACGACGGCCTATGGCTACTACCCGACCTGATTTGATGTCTTTTGCGACAATCGAAGGTTGGTCTACCACAACCTTGTCTTGGTAGTATATAATTGTGTTGGCGGTCCCCAAATCAATGGCGATATCCTGTACGAAAAAGTTAAACAAGCCCATATCCAAATCTACAATTTCACTTTTGCAATTCCTCTTATTTAACCACTTAAATTCGACTTAGTGAATAAGTTTTGTTTTAGGTTAATAAGGTTGAGTTTTGTTGTTAATTGGGTGTTGAAAACACGAAAAGAACAAATGGCTGTGTCTTTAGTGTCGGAAATGCCTAACACCGGTTGTATGCATCGCAAGGCCTAGCGAATTACAAGTGTCAATACTTTTCTGATCATTGATAGATCCACCGGGTTGAATGACGTGTTTGACCCCTGCCTCAGCAGCAATAGCAACGCAGTCAGGGAAGGGGAAGAAGGCGTCAGACGCCATCGAAGAACCTTGCAGAGAAAGTCCCAGCCCAGAAGCTTTTTCAATGGCCTGTTTGAGGGCGTCAACACGTGAGGTTTGGCCTGTACCTGAAGCGATAAGCTGCCCGTCTTTGGCAAAAACAATGGTGTTTGATTTCGTGTGTTTCGCAAGTTTCATGGCGAATATCATGTCTTTAACAGCACTTTTGTCAGATGTTGCTTTTGTAACGCATGTTAGGTCTGCAGCAGTTTCAATGGTGTTGTCACGTTCCTGAACCAGAAAACCGTTCAGTGCCGTTCGAACAGTTGAAGTAGGAAGAGCCAAGTCTTGGCGTTCTAAAAGAATGCGGTTTTTCTTCCCTTGAAGTATGTCTAAGGCATCTTCGTCATATGATGGGGCAATTACGACCTCGCAGAAGAGGGTGTGGATCTTTTCAGCTGTAGCTAAGTTGATTGTTCGGTTTGAAATGAGCACTCCTCCAAAGGCACTCACCGGATCTCCTTCCAAAGCTCTAGAGTATGCTTCAGCCAGCGTGTCACGAGTTGCAAGACCGCAGGCATTGTTGTGCTTCATGATCGCAAACGTAGGCTTGTCGTTTTTAAACTCCTCCATTAAACTCACAGCAGCATCTACATCAAGAAGGTTGTTGTAAGACAGTTCTTTTCCGTGTAGCTGTTTTAACATTTCTTCGAGCCCTCCAAAGAATCGGCCAGCTTGGTGAGGGTTTTCACCATACCTCAATGTTTTCACCTCAGGAACACTGATGTTAAGAGTGTCGAGTGGTTTGGAGTTCTCTGTCGTACTGAGCATGTATTGCTCTATCATGGTGTCGTAATGTGAGCTTGTGCGAAATGCACGCGCTGCCAAAGACCGTCGCTCTTCAAGAGATGTTTTTCCATCGTTAGCTCGAAGCATTTCAAGCAACGTCCCATAGTCGTCCATGCTTGGGACGATGACCACATCTTGGTGGTTTTTTGCGGCTCCTCGTATAAGCGCAATTCCGCCAATGTCAATCTTCTCAACAATAGCTTCAGCTTCTGCCCCGCTTGCAACAGTTTCTTCAAAAGGGTAAAGATCTACAATGACAAGGTCAATGTATGGGATGTCGTATTCTGTCATCTGAACTTGGTCTTCCTCCAGATCTCTGCGAGCTAGAATCCCACCAAAAACTTTGGGGTGAAGCGTTTTTACACGCCCACCTAATATTGATGGATAGTCAGTCAAGCTCTCAACAGGGATAACCACGGCGCCGAGGTTTTCCAGATGCTTTTGTGTGCCACCTGTTGAGTATATAGTGACACCCAGGCGTGTTAATTCTTCAACAATGGGAGCGAGTCCATCTTTATGAAACACTGAGATTAACGCTGAACTGATTTTGCGATACTGTGACATTGAAATTTCCCTCTGATTTAAGCCAACGAAGTTAACTCAAGGTGTAGCTTTGAGCCCATGATGTGGTTGCGTTTATTTAGGGAGAGTTTAAACTTCGCTTGGAGTGCTATTGTGATGAATAAACTTCGAACTTTCTTGTCGCTTTTAGGAGTCATGGTTGGGATTTTTGTGATTAGCGCAATTTTTGCAGTTGTCGACTCCATGGAAGATGACCTAATGGAGTCATTCAGCATGCTAGACGATGATGTTCTTTTTGTGAGCAAGTGGCCTTGGAGTATGGGTGGTGATTATCCCTGGTGGAAATACATCCAAAGACGTGAACCTACTTTGAAGGATTCCGACGAATTGGCCACACGTCTTACCCAAGCTTCAGATGTAGCGTTTCAAATGAAGGCGATGTTCGATTTAGAAGCCGGGGACAATTCATTTCCAAACGTAGCAGTTGGCGCTGTTTCGCACACTTATCCCAATGTTGTAAGTATTGATCTTGCCCAAGGAAGATTTTTCAATGATTCGGAAAGTGCCGCAGGAAGAGGTGTTGCTCTAATTGGTCACGATGTCGCCATGAACCTTTTCGGAACGAAAGATGCGATAGGCCAGAAATTCAAGGTTGCAGGCCAGAAATTAGAGGTTATTGGAACCTTTTCTCAGCAAGGAGCTTCGATTGTTTCAAGTGGATTTGACGAATTTGTGATGGTTCCAGCGACGTTTGCCCCAAGAATTTTTGACACCCGAAATAACGAGGGAAACTCGATTATGGTCAAGGCGAAAGAAGGTGTTGATTTGGGAGTTTTAAAGGATGAAATTATACAGCAATTTAGAAGTGTAAGGCGCGTCCGTCCTTCGGATGTGAATGACTTTTCAATCAATCAAGTGGACATGCTTACAGGAATCATATCGTCCATATTCTCGCAAGTTGAGATGGGTGGGTGGTTTATTGCCATTTTCGCAATTCTTGTTGGTTGCTTCAGCATTGCAAACATCATGTTTGTCTCTGTCAGAGAAAGAACGAGAATTATTGGCGTACAAAAAGCTCTTGGAGCTAAGTCTTCGTTTATTTTAATTCAATTTCTTTTTGAGTCAATTGTACTTTGTGTTTTGGGAGCGGTTTTTGCTCTTTTAGCCATCGAACTTCTCATGTTTGCTGTGAACACGTCTGATCTTGGGATTCATCTTTCCGTATCAATTGAACGTGTTGCAATGGCAATGAGTATAGCGATTGTGTCAGGGCTGCTTGCTGGAATTGCTCCAGCACTCTCTGCAGCGAGGATGCCTCCAGTTGAAGCCATGAGGTCTAACTAGCCGACCGATCCTTCTGATTAATACGACAACGAAATCCCGACGCGCAAATAGCCCGGAGGTGCTTCCCAAAGGCCTGTTGTATATGTTACGACTCCGCTATCCTTGATGGCAATATCCGCGATGCTTGCTAAGTCACCATAGGTGATTCTAGCATATCTGAAATCCAGAAACAAATGGGTTGCACACTTGATCCTTACGCCAGCAGAATATCCATATAAAAAGGCTCTTGCAAAATATACAGTTTCTCTTTTTGTTTCGTTTTCTTGGAGCAAATCCGTAAATTCGGAAGTTAATAAAGCCCCTTGAGCTCCACCCAAAAAGTCTATGTAAGGTTGTACTGTATGAAACTTTAATGGCGAAAATCGAAGATTGATGTGTCCATGAACGAGTTGATCCCGCACCTCCAGAATCCCAACGGTGTCCAGGACTGTTACATTTTGATGTGTGGTTGAAACGGGTTGTAAGCCGATACTTATCCCTTTCGAGATGATGCGACTCATCTTTTGTTTCGTGTAATTAATTTCGAAACCTTTCTGTGGATATTCAATGAAGGAATTGAAACCCAATTCGTAACTGAAAGCCGCCAAAGTGATGACCCTGGTTACTCGTTTTAATTCTACACTTCTGTCTTTTTCTTTCAAAAGATAACCCAAGAATGCAGGGTTTTTATACAAAGAATCAGTTGCAATTTCAGCCTTGCAAGTCAAAGCAAGGAAGAAGAAATAAATGAGGAGTAGTTTTTTCATCAATAAGATAGAGCAAAGGTAGTGTTTGTTGTAGTTTAGTATCGTGAAAAAAGTGTTGGTATTCGGGGCCGGTGGGCAATTAGGTGGTTTTCTTTTGCGAAGATATACTTCGGATACAGAGATTGTGTGGTCGGGGTATACAAGAGAAGAACTTGACATCACAGATTTTTCTCAAATAGAAGATGTTCTTGACAAAGAAAAACCTTTTGCTGTCGTCAATGCGGCGGCTTATACTAACGTAGACAAAGCTGAAACAGAAAAGCAATTGGCCTGGGACGTGAACGCAAAAGCCCCCTCATTTATTGCCAAAGCTTGTTCTGTTAGAGGGGTCGTTCTTGTGCATATTAGTACAGACTACGTTTTTAATGGGGAGAATGGAGGGACTGCGAAGAAGCCGTATGGGACCAAAGATGAAGTGAATCCAATTGGAGTTTATGGCAAATCTAAAGAAGCTGGTGAGCGTGCAGTGATGGAAGCGATGTCTGAAACAGGGAGTTGTTATATTTTAAGAACAGGGTGGCTTTATGACAACAAGGGCTCTAACTTCTTTACGACAATGGCTCGAATAGGCTCAGAAAGAAGTGCCGTCAAAGTTGTTTACGATCAAAGAGGAACTCCGACCTACGTAGGCTCTTTCTCAGAGGCAATTAGGTCATTGCTCGTCAGTGGTTCTAAAATAGACAGTGGTATTTTACACTTTAGTGATGAAGGCGTTACTTGTTGGGCTTCTTTTGCCCGTGAGATATTTGCCCAGCTGAACATGGATGTGGATGTTGAGGGAATTACCTCGGAGGAATATCCCAGCAAGACAAAGCGACCATCCAATTCCCATCTCGACGGATCTCCACTCAGAGAGTTGTTGAACTTGACTAAAATAACTTGGCAAAAAGCATTAGAAATGTGTATAAACAGTGAATATGTAAACGTGAAAGAACGGGCAAAGGTTTGGACCCAAGAGCCCTATGATTTGCAAACTAGACAAATGGTTAAAGAATGGCTAATCCATGATGAAGAGAACCTTCTCATGGAGGCTTTTCACAAGGACATAGAATTTGGGACAGGTGGAATGCGCGGTATTTGTGGTCCCGGAACGAACAGAATCAATGCGTCTGTTATTGCAAGTTCGACTCAAGGCTTGGTGAATTACATTCATGGAGTTACACAAAAGAGTAGTGAGCCGTTGAAAGTTGCAATAGCTTACGATTGCCGGAATCAGAGTGCAGAACTTGCTGAAGTGACAGCACGTGTATTGGCAGGAAACGGCATTCAAGCTTTGCTTTACGCTGAACTCAGATCGACCCCCCAACTTTCTTATACTGTTCGAGCGTTAGGTTGCGTTGCTGGAATTGTCATAACGGCTTCTCACAACCCACCAGAATATAATGGTTACAAGGTTTATTGGAGCGATGGAGGTCAAATCATCGCTCCCCATGACTCTGGGATTATCTCAGAAGTGCGAAAAGTAAAATCTCTGCTGGAGGTAAAGATGTCTAAGGGGCCAATCACTTCTGAAAATCGAATTACCATGCTCGGACCTGAGCAAGACGAGGGTTATCTGAATGCTGTTTTAGAGTTGCGACGTTCTACCTCCCTTGAAAAAAACGGTTCTGATTTGTGTTTGGTTTATACAGGTCTCCATGGAACAGGGTCAGTCAGTGTTCCGCCGGCATTAAAGCTATTTGGCTTTTCCAATGTCCATGAAGTCATGTCTCAAAAAGAATCAGACGGAAATTTCCCTACAGTTTCAAGCCCCAACCCAGAGGAGGGACAAGCCCTAGCTGAAGCCATCTTTTTAGGCGAAAAGGTAGGTGCGTCACTTGTGATGGGAACCGATCCAGATGCTGATAGAGTTGGCTTAGCTGTTCCAAACGGGCAGGGTGGATTTCAACTTTTGAATGGCAATGAAACGGGTGCGCTACTGTTCGACTATGTCCTCAGATGTGGTGGAGACAAAGGCACACCCTTTGGTTCTAAAGAATTTGTTGCTTCTACGATTGTCACCTCTCCGCTTCTGGGAGAAATCGGAAAAGGTTATGGATTGGGAGTTAGAACAACTCTCACTGGCTTTAAACACATCGCCGCTGCGATTGCACAGGAAAGGGGGAGCCGCAACTTTGTTGTTGGCGCTGAAGAAAGCTACGGTTATCTGATTAAAGACACTGCCCGCGACAAAGATGCGGTCTCAGCGTGTTGTGTGATGTCGGAGCTTGCCCACACATTGCAAGAACAGGAAACCACCATGCTTGAAAGATTGGAGGAAATACACAGAAGGTTTGGTCTTTATCAAGAAGGGCTGATTTCAATTGTGAAAAGCGGAAGAGACGGTGCGAAAGAGATTTCAGATATGATCACATCATTTAGAACGAATCCGCCAGAAACCTTGGCAGGAGATAAAGTGATTGAGTTTTCTGATTTTGCCAGTTCTGAGGGAACCAAATACAACCTACCCAAATCCAATGTGCTGCAGTTTGTAACAGAAAAAGGTTCTATCGTAACAGTTCGCCCTTCAGGAACAGAGCCTAAGATTAAATTTTACGTCAGTGTGAAAGGGAATCTAACTTCGGGCGATGATTATCAGGAGGCAAAAGAGGAGTTGAAAACCAGGGTTAAAAATCTGTTTGAAGCTTTTAGAGCGAATTAGTTTGCTTGTTGTGTCTTGACCGCCTCGATTTTATCCTTTGTCTTTTCAATACTTCCCTTAACTTTTTCTTCGATTTTATCTAAGTCAGTCGTCACGTAAAAATCTTTCCAGTAGGGCAAAACAAGTGGCGCGATTGATTCCACAATGGGAAAGACGACACATTCATCTGTGGCGTTTTCTAACAGTACATCATTTCCAAACCCTTTCACCCCGAAAATGATAAATGTCAAAATCACGGCGTTTTTTGCAACCCCAAAAACAGCACCGACGACTTTGTTTGCAAGCCCCAATGCCACAAGTTTAAGGGCTCCCTCAAGTACTTTTGCAAGCATGTGTACACTTAAAACGACGACAAAAAATACCGTTGCAAACGAAGCCACAGCAATTTGTTTCTCAGACCAGTCTACTTTTACGCTTATTTCAGATGCCAGTGCATCCGCACAAAAGTAGGCCGCTAAAGCCCCAACAATGATGGCTGTAAAAGAAGCAAGTGTTAGAATTAGACCTTTTTTAAAGCCGGTAATCGCACCCCAAATTAGAACAACAAGCAGAATGACATCTGTGAGGGGTATTGGTAATGAATCCATAATGCAATGTAGTAACTTAGTGGCGTGCAATTTCAAGTACAAAATTTAACTGTCCATAAATTTGGTGGAGCATCTGTAAAAGACGCAGATGCTGTGAGGAATGTGGAATCCATTTTATCCAAGTGCTTCATTTCGCCCGCTGTAGTCGTCGTTTCTGCGATGGGCAAAACAACGAATAAACTGGAATTGGTTTTTTCCACCTTGGTTGCTGAAGGTTTTGACAAAGCCTTGGATCAATTAAACGAAGTGGTCTCAGAACATCAGCAGGTGATCAGTGATCTTGAATTAAATTTAGATCTAAGCAACCTATTTCATGCTGCCTTAAAGAAATCACATTCCCTTGGTGATCCAGATGCAGCTTATGATGAATTGGTCGCATCAGGTGAAGATGCAAGTACAAAGATTTTATCTGCATATTTGGATGTGAAGCGTGGTGATGTGGAATGGAGAGATGTGAGGGATATTGTTGAAACAGATGCAAGGCACAACAGTGCGCGAGTTGATGAGAGTAGATTAACTGAAATGGGTGTTCCTCTTAGAAGTGCTCTCTCGAAGTCCTCAAAAACAATCATTGTTACACAAGGTTTTATAGGAAAGAGTCGCGGTGGAAAAACAACGACACTCGGAAGGGAAGGGTCAGACTATTCAGCCGCTTTGCTAGCTTGTGCCATTGGTGCTAAAGAGGTCGTGATTTGGAAGGATGTGCCGGGAATGCTGAATGCAGATCCACGAATTTTTGAAGGCACACAGACTGTGGAAGAGCTGGATTACTCAGAAGCACTTGAGTTGAGCTATTACGGAGCGAGTGTGATTCACCCCAGAACGGTGAAACCTCTTCAAAACCTAGATATTCCTTTGACCGTAAGAAGCTTTGTTGATTTAACTGCGAAGCAAACAAGGATCGCTCGTTTCCCAGGACAGACACCATCATTTCCGATGTATATCTCCAGGCCCAATGTAACCCGTTTGTCAATCGGACCTTCTGATCAGTCTTTTGTCGGGGAGGATCACCTTAGCTCTGTCTTTGGCGCGTTAGATGATGCGGGCATACATGTTAGAATGATGCAGAATTCAGCTGTACAGTTTGACATCATCTTTGACACAAACGAAGGCAGGGAGACAAAGTTGATTGATCAATTGGGTGAAGCTGTTTGGGCTAAAGCTACGAGAGGTCTTGAATTGCTCACAGTGAGGCATGGCTCAGATGAGTTGGTCGAAAAATTGACTGCGAAAAGGACGGTCTTGATGGAACAAAAAAGTCCATCGACTGTAAGGAGGCTGCTGGCTTAGTTAGTATTCGTCTTCGTTAAAGAAGAAGTCCTCTTTCGAGGGATAATCAGGCCAAATATCCTCAATGGTGTCATAGTTTTCACCATCATCTTGAAGACCCTGAAGGTTTTCGACTACTTCAAGGGGCGCTCCTGTACGCATAGCGAAATCAATTAGCTCGTCTTTTGAAGCGGGCCATGGTGCGTCCTCTAGGTAAGAGGCTAATTCTAGTGTCCAATACATTCGTTTCTATTTGTGTCTTGTTTGCACAAGGTTTACAGCGCGCAAAAGTAACCGAATCTCTATAATTTGCAAGTTTTCCATGCAATTTCTTCAGTTTCTGTTAAATATGACAACAATCTAGCGGTTGTAAACAGCAAATCGGACAGTCGGTTGAGGTATTTTATCAGCTCTGGATTAACCTCTTCTTCACGGGATAGTCCAACACACCTGCGTTCAGCTCTTCGGCAAACAGCTCTTGCGATGTGAGCGTCTGCGACGGCTGGATGACCTCCAGGAAGTAAGAAGTTTTTTAAAGCTGGCATTTTTTCATCCGCCATGTCCATCCAATCTTCAAACTTTTTGATGGCGTGTTCGGATAAATTTGGAAGTTTGTCTCGCATGTTTGAATCCTTTGTTGCTAGGTGAGAGCCAATCGTAAACAGTTCCGCCTGAATTTCTCTAAAAAACACAGCGTTTTCTAACATTGCTTCATGCTCAATGAGCTTTCCGATGAAGGAGTTAAGCTCATCGACAGTTCCATAAGCCTCTATTCTAAGGTCGTCTTTTGGGACGCGGGTGCCTCCAAAAAGACCTGTTGTTCCATCATCACCTGTTCTTGTATATATGCGCATGAAACGAAGCTACGTAGATTATCTTGCGCATTAATGGATGAAGCGAAGAAAAAGCAAAGGCGGTATGACAATGCCTACATGCGCATGGCTGATGAGTGGGCTAAACTTTCACATTGCACACGGAAAAATGTTGGTGCATTGATTGTGAAAGACAGGATGATTATCTCTGACGGATACAACGGAACACCGAGTGGGTTTCCAAATGTATGTGAAAATTCTGAAGGAGATACCCACTGGTATGTTCTTCACGCAGAGGCAAATGCAATCACAAAATTAGCTCGAAGTCTTAATTCAGCTCAAGGTGCCACACTCTATATCACACTTTCCCCGTGCCGTGATTGTGCAAAGCTCATTCTTCAATCTGGTATTTCTCGCGTTGTTTACAAACATGAGTACAAAGACACTAGCGGAATTGAATTCTTGGACAAGTCTTTGATTAAAACTGAACTTTTAGATGTCACAGAGTAAGCAGCCGCTTGTGATCGCAATTGCCCTTGCGCTTGGACTCATCTTAGGTAAGGGATGTGAGGACACCTCGGGCAGCAACGCCCGAGTAGGGTCACGTATTTCTCACATTTTAGACCAAATTGAGGTGCTGTATGTTGATTCCATCAATCGAGAGGCCCTTGTAGATGCAGCGGTTGAGGCAATTGTAGATGAGCTCGATCCCCATACTTATTATTTCTCTCGATCAGAGTTGGAGGATATGGCTGCGCCAATGGAGGGAAACTTTGAAGGCATAGGTGTAGAGTTTATTATTCAAAATGACACTTTAATGGTTGTCAAAGCGATTGCAGGTGGTCCATCTGAAGAAGCTGGCATTAGGTCGGGAGATCGAATTGTGAGAGTTGAGGGTGAGGAGATTTCAGGAGTAGACCTTACGAACAAAAGAGTCATGGAACTTTTAAAAGGAACTCGTGGTACTCAAGTTGGTTTAAGTCTTTTATCAGGAACCTCAGATGACGAATACAATGTCACAATTGTAAGAGACCGAATCCCCATTCACAGCGTGGTTGCATCTTTCATTGTTGAAGAGCATGTTGG
>DDJR01000092.1 GCA_002339135.1 Flavobacteriales bacterium UBA2619
AAACAATTTTAAAACCTTAAATTCTGATAACCAAATAAATAACGTTATTTAACTAAATAACAACAAATTACACGTCTACTGTGGATTCAAATACTTGTGTGAACAAAACAATAATGATTGCTGGGAATACCGTAATTTCAGCACATGAAAATCATTCTATATTTCATTCAAGCAATCCAAGCATCACTTATTTTGATGTTCTGTTTATCTTTTTCTACTACCGCTAATGCTCAGTTCACCACGAACTCTGTTTACGGAAATTTTACAGAGTGTGACACCATGTCTCGAAGCATCTATTTGGTTTGGTGGGACCATGATTTTGACATGTCTGAAGAAGCAGACCTTTTGTTAGACAGCATGGTTTCTTACCGGGACATCTGCCTGAATGAATTAAACATGATGGATCCTCCCAACCCTATAGATGGATACTTTTACAATGTTTACCTCCACAATCCAAGCAATTCAAATGATGTTTTCGATCCATATGGATGGGCGAATGGACAGGGAACTGATTCCAATGGTTATCCTTTTCTGACTTTACCTTCATGGCTAGCCAACGATTGGGAAAACACGTGTCATGAGACCTTTCACGTTTTCCAATACAATGCAAATGCTCCTGGATTCGCATATTATGGTGACAGCCAATGGTATATTGAAGCTTCTGCAAATTGGTTTTCAGGCGTTGAAAACATCGATGCTCCCAGGGCTTTTGTAGAAGCTGAGAGCCTCGTGCGCATGTCACATGTTCCGCTTTGGTTAAGCTACAGTAATTATCCGTCTACCTATCCGAGCAATTGGCAACGATATGTTCATCAATATGCTTTGGCGCTGTTGTTATATTATTTAACCGAAGAAGCGGATGTGCCAGACAGCATTATTACGTCAGGTTTATTTAGCGGCACGGAGGAGCTCCCCCAAGAATATTTGTACAACCAAATTGGTGGCAGTGCGTTTCGAAATCATTTTATGGATTGGGCCGCACATATGACCAACGACTTCGATTTCATCCTTCCCATTCAGGCGATCACAAATGAAGACGAATGGAACACCTATGCGGACCCTTTAGATGACAACGAATTCATTCAGACATACACCAACTCTGGCAGCAATGGATGGTATCAGCCAGAAGAATCTGTTGTGACAAATGCCTGGTCTTTCAACACCTTTCAGCTCTTCAACAACACGAATGAAACCTATACTTTTGAAATCAATGGAGACCCAACGGGAACGTATGGCGACAGTTCTTACTTCCAGGGGAAAGTACTTGTAAAAAATGACATCTACGGAGCCGTATTCCACGACCTGAACATGAGCGATGATCAGCAAGGATCTCTGACACTTAACCTCTCGCCATCTGACACGGAAATATTTTTCATCATAGCCTCTATGCCAGAAATCTTTGAGGATGTCAACAACACATTTCAACTGTTTCCCTACGAAATGAGAATAAGCGAAGGAAGTCCATCGGAAATAGAAGAAAGTGAAGGTTTTTCATCAAAACTCGAGATTTCCAGACACAACCTCTTGGGCCAAAAAGTAAAAAAAGAAGTTTCTGGTGTTCAAATCGTCTTGTATGACAACGGAACGCGGGAGAAGGTCTATTCCAGCGGGCGCAATTAACCCATACAGCAAAAAAACATCAAAGGGTATTCAGGAGTTTGATTGTGAGGTCCATCACAATCCCCAGTCATTGGTTAAAAAGCACCAAATGAATTTGCGTTTTTTGTAATGAGGATTCTGTGAGTGACACCTCCCCTCGTTATTTCGATAAACTTGACCCCGTATCCGTGACGGTCTTCCTCTCTGTTCAAGAATATTTTGAATTCGATGTCCTGGTATAGAAAGGTATAGAAAGGGTCAAAGTTTAATGCGCCTGAATTGTTTGGGTAGGACGCCTCAGATTTGTAAATCAATTCCACCAATTCGCCATCAATGTTCACTCGACCATTGACAAATAAAACACCACCATAACCTTCGATGTAGCACCCTTTCCCTAGAAAAAGAACCTCATAATTCTGAAAATCATTGACCATGACGACCTCTGAACGGTCAATCATTGATTTAGAAAAAGGCAAAAGAATATCCGAAAACAAACTCGGAGCAAAGATATTTTCTTAAGCAATCCACTCTTCAGCAATTTTCTCAGGTGAACACTCACAGCACTCTTGGGCCGATTTCAGGCACTGAAGTTTCAGCCACAACTCATTGTTTTCATTGTACTTCCAATCAATCGCATTGAAATAAAACGAGGAGTCTAGCGTGTCTGTTTTTAAAATTTCTGTTGAAGAAATATCGTTTTCAGGAGAAGACATTAACACAGACTCAGCATTCAATAATTTTGTCCCTTGACTAAAGAAACACAAAGGCAAACAAGCAACCAGCAAAAACAACATTGTATTTCTCATTCGACAATCGTAGAAATAAAAAACAAAAGATCAATCAAATACAACAACATTGTCATTGTATTTCGCCACGAAGATCTTTTACAATTGAAGACAATCCTCGGTGAATTTTATCCTTAACAACTGTTTCTTTGCTGTATGAAGTTTAAATATTACCAGATAGATGCATTTAGCGACAAAGTGTTTGGGGGTAATCCCGCATGTGTCGTGCCACTTCAAAACTGGTTGTCAGACGATCTGCTTTTAAAGATCACTCAAGAAAATGCGGTGGCAGAAACTGCTTTTTTCATAGACAACGGGGAGAGTTTTAATCTAAGGTGGTTTACTCCAGAACTTGAAATGGATCTTTGTGGACATGCCACGCTTGCTGCTGCCCATGTTATTAAAACCATTCTAGACTTCCCCCTTGATGAGATGGTGTTTGCAACCTTGAGTGGAAATCTTAAAGTCACTTGTCACGGAGGGTGGTATGACTTAAATCTTCCCTCAAGACCACCGATCCCCGCAGAACTTCCAAAAGAGATTCAATCAGCGCTAAATATCCAGCCTCAAGAAGTTTACAAATCAAGGGATTACATGTTGGTCTACAAGAATGAACAAGAAATTAAAGACATTCAATTGAACAGACAATTGTTTGACCAAATCAACTTGGGATGTGGAGGGGTTGTCGTAACATCCAAAGGAGATACAAGTGATTTTGTGTCACGATTTTTTACACCCCAAACAACAATTCTAGAAGATCCAGTTACAGGTTCTGCACATTGCACTTTAATTCCTTTTTGGTCCACACGACTGAAAAAAAAGAATCTACTTGCTTTACAATTGTCAGAAAGAGGTGGAAAATTAGCTTGCAGAGACATTGGAGAACGTATTGTTGTAGGCGGCCAAGCAACAACTTATTCGAGTGGAGAGTTCTTTCTTAGATAAACAACAATCATTCACCCGAACCACTCTGTTTTTGCCTCAATGTTCGTTCTTCTGATCTTTCTCTTGGGTTTAGAAGCATGAACTCCGAGGTAGAAAAACCCGAGGCATCTTTCATTGTCTTTAAGAGACAAGAAACTGTTGAGTTGATCCGCATACTTGGGTGTACTCCAATACCCACCGATGTTGCTGTCAACGCATGAGATCCATAAATTTTGGACTGACATCGCCGTTGCAGCAATCTCCTCCCATTCGGGAACAATGTTTTGAAGGTTTCGATGCATACAAACACAAATAATGTGGCTTGATAGCCTGAAATTAGATGCCAATTTTTCTTTTTTCTGCTCAGAAAAATCACCATTTAATTTCGTGACTTCTGACAGCAATTTTATTTTAGAAGATTTGCTAAATATTTTAAAAAGCCAGGGCTGAGTCAACCTATGGGTTGGCGCATGATTCGCATTTTTAAGAATTTGAAGCACGATGTCATCCTCTATTTCATCCCCATTAAAATCGATTGGATACACCGAATGACGTGACTGAATAATTCTAGAAACCTCTTTGTTAATCATAGACTTGAAATAATTTCAAATTTACATTAAAGTGCAGCTGTTTTTCACTCTGCTGGATAACAACCAAGTTGACATCAATCAGTGCCAAGTGCTTCCTACTGATCCTAATCTGACACTTCAAACACTACCCAGTTAAGAAAGTCAGGAGCTGTTTGCATGAGGTTTTCGACAGCCTGGTTCACAAAGTGATTGTTTCAACTTGGCGAGAGAGTTTCGGTAGTCTTAGCTGTGGTTTTTTCATACGAACAGAGTGGACTCAATGTGTTTTTTACCAAGGCTATCGGCCACTACAACATAGGCGTCATGGACCTGAAACTGGCTCATGTGACAATGCTAAGGCGTCTCAAACACTGTCAGAATTAGTTTTTCATTGTTTGTGCTTAAATACAATAGAAGAAAAAAAGTGCGTGAGGAAATAGATTTGAAATCGACATCCACAAGTTTTGTTTAATAAACACACAAAGTTTAACAAAGACATTCAATTGTAAATCTCTCGCCCACCAATCTGAAGTCTTTTACGATAAAACCTCTCAAAATCAAGAGAGTTCTATTTAACTTGAGGCCAAAGAAAAACTGGGAACATCAACAAGACAAAAAAAATAGGCTTCTGGGGTTGTACAGCACTCGTTGTGGGGAACATGATCGGGTCTGGCATCTTTATGTTGCCTGCAGCACTCGCGGCTTTCGGTGGGATCAGTATCGTGGGGTGGATTTGCGCCTCATTGGGCGCTGTTTTACTGGCTGTCGTGTTTGGATATCTGGGGAAGCTTGCCCCCGAAGCCAATGGCGGTCCCTTTGCATACACGAAGTTGGGCATGGGTGACTTCTCTGCTTTCTTAGTGGCGTGGGGATATTGGGTGTCTATTTGGTGTGCAAACGCTGCGATTACTATAGCTGTAGTGGGCTACCTGGCTGTTTTCTTTCCTGTCTTGGGTGAATCTTCTCTCAGTGCGATCGCAACGGGCTTGACGATTATTTGGTTTTTTACCTGGATTAATTCAAAAGAAATTAAAACAGTAGCTCTAGTCCAAATCATTGCAACCATTCTTAAAGTTGCACCCATTTTACTTGTCGGAATTTGGGGGATGTTCTACCTTCATATGGAAAACTTTACACCCTACAATCTGACTGAAGAAAGTGATTTTTCAGTGATTACCACCACCACCGTTCTGACATTTTTTGCGTTTTTAGGAATGGAGAGTGCCACCATCCCAAGTGGAAGTGTTCAAGATTCTGCACGTACCGTTAAACAAGCAACAATTTTTGGAACCATCGCCACTGTATTTATTTATATCCTCAGCTCAGTATCCATCATGGGAGTTATTCCCGCTGAAGTTCTAGTTCAATCGAGTGCGCCTTTTGCTGATGTCGCGGAGATCTTTTGGGGAGCATCGGCGAAGTACATCGTTGCTGCTGGAGCTGTAATCGCCACCATGGGCGCGCTTAACGGATGGATTCTTATGCAGGGTGCGATTCCTATGGCTGCATCTCAAGCAGGTTTGTTCCCAAAGATCTTTGGAAAGTTGAATCAATCTCATTCTCCGATTTACGGCATTGTTATCTCTAGTTTTATAGTGTCCTTGTTCATGCTTTTTAATTACTCGAACAGTCTCGCAGAGACATTCTCCTACATGATGCAATTGACTACTCTTGCTGTCACGGTTCCCTTCCTTTTTTCAATCACAAGCTTCGTTGTTATGCTGAAGAGATCACACAAGGACTATTACAAAAAAATGACGGTGGCCATTTGCGCATTTGCGTTTGCGGTTTGGATTCTGATAGGATGCGGATCGGAAGTGCTCTTTTCTGGCTTGAGTTTGTTTTTACTAGGCATACCATTCTACTTTTGGATTACGAGAGAAAAAGCCGAATAAGATGGAGAAATTTTTCATAAACCCAGACATTACACAAGCAGAAACACTGCCTCCAAAATTTTATCAAAGTCCAGAGATCTTTGATTTGTTGAAAGAGAAAGTCTTTGTGAGAACATGGCAATGGATTGGTGATTCTTCTCGCACTGTACCACTCACTAAGACGGTTCACCCTTTTGTGATGTTGCCGGATTTTTTACACGAGCCTTTGCTCCTCGTTCGAGATCAGGAAAATGATGTAAAATGCTTAACCAACGTATGCACACACCGAGGCAACCTCGTGGCAACCCATCCAGGGAAAATGAAAAGTCTCACGTGCATGTATCACGGTCGTCAATTTGATTTGGCAGGAAATTTTAAATCCATGCCTGAATTTTCTCAGGCAAAAAACTTCCCCAGACCCTGTGAAGGATTGCGTGAGTTCTCCATCAAAGACATGTGTGGACATTTGTTCGTCTCTCTGGACCCTGCATTCGATTTCTCGGAAGTCCTTGACCAGATGAACGAACGCATTGGTCATTTGCCTCTCGAATTGTTCAAACGCAACGATGTTCTCAGCAAAGAATACATTGTGAACTGCCATTGGGCGCTGTATTGTGACAATTACCTGGAAGGTTTCCACATCCCCTTTGTGCATGCAGATCTCAACAGTGTTCTCGACTACGGAAACTACAAAACAGAACTCTATCCACACATGAATCTGCAAATCGGATACACCGATGGTGGAACAGAAATATTCGATCTTCCTGAAGGACACCCAGATTTCGGAAAGGAAGTCGCAGCATATTACTATTGGGTTTTTCCCAACATGATGTTCAACTTCTACCCTTGGGGACTTTCAATTAACATCGTCAAACCTCTAAGCTTACATAAAACCAAGGTCAGTTTTATCACTTATGTATACGACGAAACAAAACTAGAATCGGGAGCGGGAGCTCTTCTAGACAAAGTAGAGCGAGAGGATGAATTCGTTGTAGAAAGTGTACATCAAGGACTCCAATCACGGTTCTATCCTTCTGGGCGATTCTCCCCCACGAAAGAACAAGGCGTCCACCATTTCCATGGGTTGCTAGCAAAGTATGTAAATGCATAGTTGGGGGACTTCGGGAGCAAAACAATTGACAACAAGAATTCAATGATACACATTTACCAAATAGAAGGAATGACTTGCAACAATTGCAAAGCATCTGTCGAGAAATATTTGCACGAACTACCAAACATCTCTCGAGTTTCTATTAACCTAGAAAAAGGTGAAGCAGAAGTGACAATGGACCAGTATCTGGACCCTGATGCACTGCAAAAAGCATTGCCCGAGAAATTTATTATATCAAACAAAGACGGGGTAAAAGGAAACGCCTCTTTAGAAGCATCAACGGTGACTTCACAGAAAACGAAATTGCAACAGTTAAAGCCACTGTTTTTAATCCTCTTGTACATTACATCGGCGGGCCTGCTGCTTCAATACCAGAATTGGTCTTGGAACGAGTTCATGCTGGATTTCATGGGACTCTTTTACATCGTATTTGGTTTTTTTAAGATGTTGGATTTAAAAGGCTTTCCTGAATCTTTTAAAATGTACGATCCACTAGCCAAACGGCTACCCATTTATGGATGGATGTATCCATTTATCGAAACTGTAGTGGGGATCATGTTTTTGATGCGCTTTGAAGTGCATCTTGCTTTAATCACTACGCTCGTTGTTTTAGGAATCACCACCCTAGGTGTCACAAAAACATTGATGGAGAAAAAATCGATTCGTTGCGCTTGTTTAGGGACAACATTAAAATTACCGATGACGGAAGCAACTTTGATTGAAAACACGATGATGATTTCAATGGCAGCGATGCTTCTGCTCAACGGATTTTAAAAGGAAACAGGTTTTTGATCAACTCAGCTTTTTAAACAGGCTATGAAAACCATACACTTGAAATAAAATCGAGAGGATTAAAGATAAGACAATCGATTTTTGGGAAATCACCTGAATCATTAAATCAGACTCAGTATAGTCTGTTCCAGGACCAATTTTAGGTCCTAAAAAAATGATGTATAGGTAGACCAACAGCACGATGCAAAACAACATATATCCCAAGGCGTATCTGTTGTTGATAAACTTAGAGTGATACACGGTGAGGCTGTGCAGAATACTTAAAATAAACAGAACTAAAAAAGCATAATTGGCAAAGAAGACATGTGCTCCAAAATGCAAATCGTGTGGAACAAAACCTACTCCAGCAAAAAGGGCCCCTGCTACCAAGCCCACTGGCTGTGAAAAACGGGCAAACTTGATTGACTTATCTGTATCTGCTATAGTTCTAAAAAGATCCTTAAATCGCATGTAGAAGAGAACGAGCGTCGCCCCAACCAAGACCAGACTTCCATTAAAAATGATTGATGATGGGGTGTTGACTACACCTGAAGATGTAACTAAACTACCTAATCCACTCAAAAAATTGTGAGACAAAGAATACATGTCTGACTTGAAATGAAGATGTTCAATTTCTGATCCTGGAAATAAAAATGCAGCGGTTAGAAAACAAACGAAAAAAATAGAAATCGACAAAAGGGGAAAGCGAACCAGTCCGAAGTAAATTCTTTTATTCATCATTCGTCAAAATTAAGGACTAATTTTTAATACAGACCTCTCCATAAATTGCATTTATAGAAGTTGCTCATCGAAGATTTCACAGCACCATTTTCATCAATGGTTACTGAGTGACAACTTGGATAACATCTGTATTTATCAAAGTTTCGTTTCTTCTCTTGTCAACGCAGTATAACATTTTTTAAGAAAAATTATACAAAATTCGATTTATGTTGTATGTTTGCGTCGTATTAACCCCTAATCATTAAAACATGTTATTAAATATTATTGAACCAATCGCTCCAAACGACTATGTAGCGTTCACCTTTTTCGCTGGCTATATCGCGATGTTAGCAGCTTCCGTTTTCTTTTTTATAGAAAGAGGAAGTGTAGATGAAAAATGGAAAATGTCTTTGCTCGTATCAGCTCTAATAACTGGTATCGCAGCAGTACATTATTACTACATGAGAGACTACTACTTGGCTACTAACGATTCACCTACATTTTTTAGATATGTAGATTGGATTCTTACCGTGCCATTAATG
>DDJR01000032.1:0-47409 GCA_002339135.1 Flavobacteriales bacterium UBA2619
GACACCAATTTAGGTACAGATGCTCTTAGATAGATTAAAAGATCTGGAGGGGTGACAAATGATTCCATCAATTCAAAAAGAATCAAGTAATTGTCAAAATCGCGCTTGGTCATTAACCCCATTGCATTTAAGTTGGGCGCAAAAATATTTGCATCCTCATAAATGGTTCTGTCCTGAATAATCGGCTTGCCTTTTTTATTCAACTCAATGAGTTGGGCAAAACGTGAGTTTAAAAAATAAACTTGCAGGTTGAACGACCAACGTTGCATGTCCTTATAAAAATCATTCAAATAAGGATTGTCATCAACGCTTTCATAATGAGGCGTATACTTATAATGTTTGGCTAACAATGTTGTTAGTGTGGTTTTACCCGATCCGATATTTCCAGCGACAGCAATATGCATTTTCTTAGTTGTTCTAAGTTTCAATTAAACAGAACTGAAATCTAACAACAATTTGAAGCCCAACCAAGGATTGTCTATCGATTGGGGATAACTCTTGAAACTTCTTCAAGAATGCTCCTTGAATTAGAAAGTCTCGGTATTTTATGTTGGCCCCCCAATTTGTTTTTCATTTTAAGCCAACTCTCAAAACTCCCCTTCTTTACAAACACAACCTCAGGCATTCGCAAAATAAAATCAGCTTCTCGTTTTACGCTGTAATCTGAATTTAAGCTCTTCAACTCCATGTCCAGTGCAGACGCGACATTCATTGCAGAGAGATCGGAGAGGTTTACATTGTCTGACAACTCAATCACCCAACTGTGACCAACGGGAACCCCTTTTTCAGAAAACGTGGGTGCTGCAGTAAACTCCTTAAGAGATAAATTAAATAACTGCAACGCCTTGGAAACTGCTAGCTCAGCTTGACTTACCATCAACTCTTCTCCTACCACATTAATGTAGGAGGACAATCTACCAACCACCTTGATTCGATAGGGAGACACGCATGTAACTTTGACTACATCTCCAATTAAATATCTCCACAAGCCTGCATTGGTGGAAATGACCAAGGCATACTCCTTCCCCAATTCCACATCGACCAACGACAAAGCTTCAGACATCTCTGAATCAACATGATTGTAGGGTAAGAACTCATAATAAACACCATGATTTACAAGAAGAAGCATATCATCCCTGACCAGAGAATCCTGAATTGAGAAAAAACCCTCTGAGGCATTGTAAGTCTCCATATAACTTACTTGATCAGAATTGATCAACTTCATAAACTCTTCTTTGTAAGGATCAAAGCCCACCCCGCCATGCATGTATAGTTGTAAGTTAGGCCAAACCTCAATCAGTGAATTTTTGCCAGATTTTTCAAGCACTCTTCTAACCACAACAAGCATCCAACTTGGAATGCCTGCTAGAATTCGAACATCTTGATCAATCACACCCTCCGCAATAAGCTCAACTTTTTTCTCCCAATCTTCAAGCATAGCAACATCTCTACTGGGGGTACGTCGAGACTCAACCCAAAAAGGCAAGTTGTTAATAATAATTGCCGATAAATCACCTGTATACGAACCTGAACGAGAAGGATGCAAAGCACTGCTTCCTCCAATAATCAAATGTTTTCCTGTGTAAAGCTTCGCTTTGGATTTCTCTTCACAAAACATTGCCAAAAGATCACGCCCACCTTTAAAGTGATTCGAATGAAGTGATTCATTTGTGACGGGCAAAACTTTAGACCTGTCCGTCGTTGTTCCAGATGTTTTCGCAAACCAAGAAACTTCTCCTGGCCAAAGCACATCTACTTCTCCTTCTCTCGCTCTAAAAATCCAAGGCTTGATGTCGTCATACGTACTGATTGGAAGCTGAGTTCTGAAAACGCTCTCAGATATGGAGTCAGAAAAGGTGTGAAGGTGATGCTCTTTCCCATATTTGGTCTTTCGCAACGCTTGGACCAACTTTTTAAAGACCTGTTGTTGAGCAACAATGGGATTCCCCTTCATGGAATTGACACCATACATGCGGGCGCGGATGATTGACGAGAAGAGTTTATTGATGGGCATGCTGGCCTGTTAAATTACTCCTTAACTGGAGAGAAAACCCGAGCAATTGAAACCAAGGCTGCATCAATTTCTAAAAAGGTAGTATAATTTGAAAATGAAAACCTGAGGCTTGCTCTACTTGAATCGTGGTAACCCAAAGATTGTAAAACATGTGAACCTGTGGTTGCTCCACTCGAACAGGCACTACCTCCTGAACAAGAAATACCCTCTAGATCTAGTAAAAAAAGAGCCATACTTCCATTTGGATGCTGAGGGAATTTCACGTTTAGGACTGTGTACAATCGACTCTCGAGGTCCGAATCACCATTAAATTCAACACCACTAATTCTAGCTTTAAGACCGGCAACCATGTGTTTTTTAATCGCCCTAATGTGTTCAGCATGCGTGTCCAGGTTTTTATATGCCAACTTGATCGCAGTGGCGAGCCCCACAATTCCATGCAAGTTTTCCGTCCCACTTCTCAAACCTCGCTCTTGTCCGCCGCCAACAATTTGGCTTTTGATACTGTTTCTTGGATGCGTATATAAAAAACCTGTGCCTTTAGGGCCGTGAAACTTGTGAGCAGAACACGCTACAAAATCAACATCGAGTGCGTCGAGTTGGAAGCGATAATGCGCCATGGTTTGAACCGTATCGCTGTGAAAAACTGCACCCACCTTTCTGCAAGCTGCGGAAATTTCATCCAATGGCTGTATCACACCAATCTCATTGTTTGCATGCATTAAAGTGACCAGAGTCTTGGGGCCAGAACTGAGGATTTCAGACAAGTGTGTACAATCAACCGTTCCATCTGGAAAATGATTCACATGAACAACTTCAACGCCAAACACTTCAGCCATTTTTGCGGAACTCTCAACAACTGCGCTGTGCTCCGCAGGCGATGTTACAATTCGTTTGCAACCCAAATCAACAACTGCAGCACGTAAGGCAAGGTTATCAGCCTCTGTCCCACCGGAGGTGAAAGTAATCGATCGTGGCTCACACCCCAGGATTTTAGCGATATCACGTCGACTGGTTTCGATAAGCGCCTTTGCTTTCCGACCTACGGCATGTGAGGAAGATGGATTACCAAACACTTCTCTGAGCACAGGCATCATCGCGTCAGCAACTTCAGGCGCTAATTTGGTTGTAGCTGCATTGTCAAGATAAATAGATTTCACACTTCTAATTTTTCTATTGTAGAGACAAATTTAAAGATTCTATTCGCTTAAAAGACTCAAAAGTTCTGCTTTAAATTTACCGGCTAAATTTTTTGCGGATTCTGCTGAACTTGACTCTGCATAGACCCGGATAATAGGTTCTGTATTGCTACGTCTCAGGTGTACCCAACCTTCATCGAGGTCAAATTTAACACCATCAATGCTGTTTACCTTAGCCTCTGGGTGATTTGCAATTAATGCCAGTAGAGCTTGATCTACGCCATGATCTGGAAGATCCAACTTGTCTTTTTCAATTACAAAAGAAGGGTAAGTTGCTAAAAGCTCACTGCATTTAAGTCCCACAGAAACGAAGTGCGTCAGGAAAAGACCTACACCCACAAGTGCATCTCTGCCCGAATGTGATGTTGGATAAATAATCCCTCCGTTCCCTTCACCTCCAATAATTGCATTGGTTTCTCGGATTGCCGAGACAACATTTACCTCACCCACAGCGGAAGCAGTATAAGACCCGCCGTGCTTTTCAGTCACAACTGACAAGGCTCGAGTAGAACTCAAGTTACTTACTGTATTTCCCGGTGTCTTTGACAAAACGTAATCTGCAACAGCGACCAAAGTGTATTCTTCTCCAAAAAATGTTCCATCTTCATTTACGAAACACAAACGATCAACATCTGGATCGACGCTGATGCCCAAATCGCATTTGTGATCAACCACAGCATTCATCAAATCCGACAAATGCTTAGGCAGTGGCTCTGGATTGTGAGCGAAATCTCCTGTTGGTTCACAATGAACTTTAACAACTTCAACACCTAAAGCGTCAAGCAAATCAGGGATTGCAAATCCTCCTGAAGAATTAACGGCGTCAACAGCAATCTTCAAGCCAGCTGAACGGATAGATTCAGCTGATACGAGGTCAAGATTTAACACATGTTTAATATGCCAATCGACCCATGTGTTGTCTTGGGTAGTTAACCCCAATTCATCGACTTCTGCATAATCAACCTCGGAATCTGAGAGCACCAGCATTTTTTCACCCTCTACAGCAGACAAAAACTCACCATTCCTATCTAACAACTTCAAAGCATTCCACTGCTTGGGATTGTGGGATGCTGTTAAGATAATCCCTCCGTCAGCATTCAATTCAGGCACGGCCAACTCTACAGTGGGTGTGGTACTTAAACCCAGGTCAATCACATCAATACCAAGAGAGTTTAAAGTAGCAGCGACCAAGTCACGCACCATTGCTCCAGAAATACGAGCATCACGACCGATAACAACAAGAGGTTTTTCATTTAAATTCTTGGCATTTCCTGAAGAAATATTCGCCAAAACCCAAGCACCATAGCCTGTCGCAAAACGTACAATATCAGGAGGAGTTAAGCCATTTCCAGCCGCCCCACCAATTGTCCCTCTAATACCAGAAATAGATTGAATAAGCATACTTACAAAGTAAAGCTCAATATCTCATATCTTTACAATATGTTTAAATGTTATTCGTTGAGTTTTCAATGATTGTTGTGTAAAAAACTCGTTTTTTTAATGTAAATAATAGACCTTTGAACATTAGATTTGGTAGGGATGAATGAAGAAGGAAGTCACATGCAGGATGAGAGTGAAATCATCGATTTAATCAAGCGCTATGAGCGGATGGTTGAAAGTGGTGATTCTCATTATTTTGACGTCGAAGAATTTGAGATGATGATTGAACATTACCTCGGATTTAGCGCAATCAATCAAGCGCAAAAAGTACTTCAATACGCGAGCACATTGTTTCCGGAAAGCCTCACGCTTCAGCTTCGCGAAGCCCAAATTCTTGCCAGTGTTGGAAAGCATCTAAAAGCGATTTCGCGACTCAAGACTCTGTTGGCATTCGAGCCACTGAATGAAGAAATTCATCTTACTCTTGCAAGCATCTATAGCAAGATGACTGAGCACCACCTCTCCATCATTCATTTTAACAAAGCATTGCTGACGGTAGACACCGAGTTAAAACCTGAAATTATTCAAGACATCGCGCTCGAATATGAAAATCTTGGAGATTGGAGAAAAGCCATCGAACTTTTAAAAAAGTGTATCAACACAGACAAGTCCTATGAGTCAGCCTTGTTTGAATTAGCATTTTGCTATGATCAAGTGAACGATATCAAGAGTGCCATCGACTTTTTTGAAAAATACATCGATGAAAAGCCATACAGCACATTAGGTTGGTACAACCTTGGTAACTCATACCACAGATTGGGCTCTTTAAAAAAAGCCATCAACGCATATGATTTTTCAATCGCCATCGACGAAACCTACCTAAGAGCTTATATCCAAAAAGCTGAAGCACTTACAACAGGTGACAACTTCGGTGAAGCTCTTGAGGTATACAAAGAAATCATCGAGCTCGAATCTGCAACACCCAACACACTTTGCTGTATGGGCGAGTGCTACGAAAGGTTGGGTGACTACACGCAGGCAGAGAATTATTACAAAAAATGCTTGGACATTGATTCTGCTTTTTCTGACGCTTTTGTTGGGTTGGGTGTGATTGCGGACTTACAAGCAGACATTCCTTTGTCAATTCGTTTTTTTGAAAGAGCTGTTCAGATAGAGCCAGAGCATGCTGACTTTCGTCTTCTGTTAGCGACCTCATTTATGAAACTTGCTAAACCCCAAGAAGCAGAAACACAATACGCTGCGATTATAGAGAAATTCCCTAAAAACGTAGAAGCATGGGAAGGCAGAATTGACAACTTACAAAGACTTGACGCTCACGAAGCAGCATTAGAAGTACTTAAAGAAGGTATTGAGGTAGTGAATGAAACTACCCATCTTCGGTACCAACAATTCTTCAGCTTTTTCGCTAGTGGCAAAGAGGCAAAAGCCTTTGACCTTTTAGATACCCTACTTATTAACCACTACGACAGTGCCAGTAGATTTTTTAATTCTTTTCCCGACTTGCTCAATGACAACAGGATTGCGGATAAATACAACCGCTTAAAACCCTGAATATGATGAACTCAAAACTACAATTCCTGCCTGAAAGAACCACAAAACCTAGAGAGTCAGGAATCAATATGGTCATGGATAAAGGTCTTAGCTTAAGACAATCTGAGGATCTGATTGAAGTTGCTGCTGACAAGGTAGACCTGCTAAAACTTGGTTTTGGCACATCCATGGTAACACCTAACCTCAAAGAGAAAGTGAAGCTCTACAGAGATGCTGGAATTGATGTTTACTGTGGAGGTACTCTTTTTGAAGCTTTTTACATTCGAAATGCTCTCGACGACTATCTAAAATTTATCGACGATTTGGGAATCACATGTCTTGAAGTCAGCGATGGCTCAATGGTGATTCAAGAAGAGGTGAAATGTGAGATTATCCGAAAACTATCTGCCAACTACAAAGTACTTAGCGAAGTCGGCTCAAAAGAAGAAGGTATTCTGATTAGTCCTTCAAAATGGACGAGCATGATGAGTATGGAGTTAGAGGCTGGAAGCTGGAAAGTCATCGCAGAAGCAAGAGAATCAGGAAATGTAGGGATCTACAGACCCAATGGGTCTGCTCACACGGCACTTATCAAGATGATTCTGACCAAAGTGGACATGGGTGATATCATTTGGGAAACACCTAAGAAAACACAACAAGCTTGGTTTATACAGCAATTTGGGGCCAACGTTAATCTTGGAAATATCGGCCCATGGGACGTTATTCCATTAGAAACACTCAGATTGGGATTAAGAGGTGATACATTTTTTAATTTCTTACCCAAATCAGTAGCAAAAGATTTAAAACAGGTAGTCGACAGCTAGGAGACTGAAAATAAAGGAAGACAATGTCGGAAATAGATGTTCAAACTCTGAAGAAGTGGAGAGATGAAAAAAAAGACCATCAACTGATTGATGTTCGTGAGCCTTGGGAAGTAAAGATTGGTCATCTCAACGGTGTCCACATCTCAATGGATTGTTTTCTAGATTCTATCGACCAAGTCAGACGTGACGTTCCTGTTGTAATACATTGCAAATCTGGAACTCGATCAGGCGCTGTCGTACATCACCTTACCGAACAATTGGGCTATGTTAACGTTCAAAATCTAAGCGGAGGGATACAGGCATGGTCCAACGAAGTGGATGCAAACATCGAAGTCGCGTGAGAACTGTCATGGATTGGTGCAGGTTGGCTGCAAAGGGTTTTGCAATGGGAGCCGCAGATTTAGTTCCAGGAGTCAGCGGTGGAACTGTTGCATTTATAGCTGGGATTTATGATGAACTTTTGTCGACAATTGCTGGTTTGGGAATTGAAACACTGAAAGATTTATCAAAACTGGGTGTTAAAAAAGTGTGGTCCAAGTACAATTTCAGTTTTTTAGCGGTTTTAGGATTGGGATTAATCAGTGCAGTCATCGCCTTGTCAGGATCTATTCATTGGCTACAAGTTCAATATCCCACTGAATTGCGCGCGTTCTTTTTTGGCTTGGTCATCGCATCTGCTCCAATTCTAGCAAGAGAAGTTAGGTTGACTAAGGTTCGGAAATACGTCATGGTGTTATTCGGAATTGCCATCGCAGTCATGATCACCTCCCTCCCTCCTGCAGTACAATCCGACTCTCCACTGTTTCTTTGTATTTCTGGGGCGATTGCTATATGTGCAATGCTACTTCCCGGTATCAGTGGTAGTTTTATTCTATTAATCTTGGGAGCGTACACACCCGTAATTACGGCACTTTCAACTTTTGATGTGCTGAGAATAGGAGCTTTTGCTGTTGGAGCTTTTGCAGGTCTTCTCAGCTTCAGCCGGCTGTTAACGAGTATTTTAAAGAAATATCATTCAACGACGATAGCGCTGTTAACTGGATTTTTACTGGGATCGCTTCATGTGCTTTGGCCTTGGAAGAGGAAAATAGAAATCCTTTACACCCACAGTGACGGAAGAGCGGAGTGGCTTCTTGGCAACACCTTACCTGACTTTTCGCCCACTGACATGATGCCCATTATCTTTTCAGTGACATTAGGAGCACTCCTTGTTACTGCGTTAGACCGTTATTCCAGGACTTAACTTGAAGCCAAATGAAAACACTTGGACTGATAGGACACCCCGTTTCTCATTCAAAATCTCCTCAAATCTTTGCAGAAAAATTTGAGTTGGCGAAGAGGTCTGACCTTGAATATCGATTATTCGATTTAGATCATGTTTCTGATTTCCTGACACTCACTCAAAACAATCCTGGTATCGTAGGATTAAATGTAACAGTACCCTACAAAAAGACAATTTTACCTCTTCTCGATGAACTGACTGAAGAAGCAAAGGAAATAGGCGCTGTAAATACAATCGTTAAAGTGAACAACCGATGGATTGGAGACAACACCGATGCATGGGGGTTCAGCCGAAGTATTCAACCCTTTTTAAAAGGAAGACACGAGAGAGCGCTCATCTTTGGCAATGGTGGCGCATCTAAGGCAGTAGCTTATTCATTAAAGAAATTGGGCGTAAGTTATCACATCATAAGCAGAAGTGGATCTGAAACAGCAGGTGCAACCTACAAGGACTTAACGACTGAAGCAATCAAACACCACTTGCTTCTCATCAATTGTACACCCGTTGGAATGACACCCCTTGAAAGCAGTTTTCTTGAAATTCCATATGATGGAATCTCTGAAAACCATCTGGTTGTAGACCTTGTATACAATCCTGAAACGACCCAGCTGATGACTTTTGCACGTCAAAGAGGAGCTGTTGCAATGAATGGAAAGGATATGTTAAGATTACAAGCTGAGAAATCGTGGGAAGTTTGGCTTCACAATGGAATTTAAACACATGGAATTACAGTCAGACAAAACAAACCTCACCGAGAGCAAAGGAAAATATTCTAACCTCGATGCCATGAGTATAACTGAACTTGCAAATGCGATGCATGAAGTCGATCATGATGTTCTCAAAGCAGTAGAGTTAGCAAAACCTAACACCATAGAATTCATTCGTGAATTGGTTTCGAGGATTCATCTGGGAGGAAGATTGTTCTATTTGGGAGCAGGAACAAGTGGGAGGCTTGGGGTTTTAGATGCATCTGAGTGCCCTCCTACATTCGGTATTGAACAAGGTAAAATCGTTGGGATTATCGCCGGAGGAGATGGTGCAATCCGCATTGCTGTAGAAGGTGCAGAAGACGACTCTGCTCAGGGCTGGAAAGATCTACAAAACTATCAACTCAACAAGCATGACACACTATTGGGTATTGCCTCAAGTGGGAGAACACCTTATGTCATAGGAGCTGTAAAAGAAGCAAAAAAACAAGGTCTTTTGACAGGTTGCATTACTTGTAACCCTGGATCGCAATTGGCTAAGGAGGTGCATTTTGCAATGGAGGCAATTACAGGACCAGAATTTGTAACCGGCTCAACCCGCTTAAAAGCAGGGACAGCTACAAAGCTTATCCTGAATATGATAACGACAATCCTGTTCATCAAATTAGGCCATGTAGAAGGAAGTCAAATGGTGGATATGAAACTCTCAAATAAAAAACTTATCGAACGGGGAACTAAAATGGTACAGGATTCTACAGGCTTAAATGATTTAGAAGCCAAGGCTCTGTTACTGAAGCATCATAGTGTTAGAGACGCCATCCTTGGTTTTAAAAATAGAAAATAACAGTGCACACACTAGAACCATATTACTCTTGGAGAAATCACTATGAATCCAGTTCTGACGTAAGAAGCCCGTTTTATCAAAGAAGCTATAACGAAACGTCTTACCATACAAAGATTTACAATCACTTTATCCATCCTCAGTGGGATGATTTTGGCTCTAGTACTTTGTTTTTAAAAATCTTATTTGTCGATTATGAAGATGGGTTCGCGATCATCGAAATGCTAGGTGAATGGAATGACTGCCTTCACAACGATATCATGCTCCTAAAACGAGAAGTAATAGAGGATCTTGAAAATGAAGGAATTATAAAGTTTATTTTGATCGGAGAAAATGTATTGAATTTTCATTACAGTGATGATTCTTATTACGAAGAATGGTTTGATGAACTCTCTGATGTAGACGGATGGATTGCTTTACTCAATTTTAGCGAGCATGTTTTAGAAGACATGAAAACGATTGACCTGGATAGCTTTTTCGTAATGGATGGAGAGTTAAGTGAAATTGGATGGAGAACATTTTCTCCTGATCAGCTGTGCGCAAGAATTCAAGATTGCGTTGAAAACAGAATCGGGTTAATCGGATAAAAAAGATCCATTAAAACCCCTCAATTGCTCCCAAGCCAAACAAAGCGAAATCAAACTTAACTGGATCCACAGGGTCGTATTTCCTAAGAGAAGCGTCCAATTCAGCCACCGCCTTCCAATCGTTTTGCTTTCTGTTGAGCAAACCCAAAGTCCTGCCTACAGTTGATGTGTGGACATCTAGCGGGATGCTCAAAACACGCAAAGGAATTTTATCCCAAATTCCGAAATCCACACCGCCCTTCTCAGAACGCAACATCCACCTCAAGTACATGTTCAGTCGTTTTGCCGTGGAACCCTTTGAGGGGTTTGCGACATGCTTTCTCGTTCTATCCGCATGGGTTCCCTCAAAGAACACAGCATGAAAATGACTCAATGCTGCATTAACATTGTCAGGGCTTCCTGATGCTTCCCAAGATGAAGAAACCACATTTTCTAAACTTCCATACTCATTGATGATACGCCGCAAAGCCCCCATAAAGTAAACAGCATCTTCTGGCTGAAAGGTTCTGTGACAAAAGCCATCAAACACTTTCTCATCTGCTTTTTCAAAATTCATCACGAAATCAAAAGGAGCATGATCCATGCGTTCCATCAAACGATTTGCATTCTTTAAAATTGACTTACGGTTTCCCCAGGCGATCGTTGCCGTCAGAAAACCTGCTATCTCAATGTCTTGTTTTTCTGTAAACAAATGGGGGATGGATATGGGGTCATCTTTGATAAAATCTCGGGTCTCAAACTCTGTGACTTTTTCATTCAAGAACTCCCCCAATTCACGCTTTGACAACTTAATCATCGTATTTAAACTCTTATCCATATTCATTTTGCTGTAAAGGTTGTAAAACTAACTAACTTTGTCAAAGAAATGGAATGGGTTAGACCAGAAATACTATGGGGATTATGTGCGGTAATCATCCCAATTTTAATTCATTTACTGCAATTGCGGAGATTTCGAACCGTCACATTTTCTAATGTTGGATTTTTAGAAAATGTCAACAAAGAAACCCGTTCAACTCAGAGAATTCGAAATCTTCTTCTCCTTCTTCTTAGAATTCTAGCCATCGCATGTTTGGTGCTCGCGTTTGCGGGGCCCTATATACCTTACTCTGGAAATGACGAACATAAAGGAAGTATGGGCAATGTCATTTCAATCTATATCGACACAAGCCCTTCAAGTGAAGGGTTGAGTGAGCAAGGACCTGTATTGCAAGTTGCAAAAACGCGAGCTTCTGAGATCACTGACAGTTACTCGGAAACTGACAAGTTTCATGTTATCACCAATTCCTTTGCTGGAAAAGACGCACACTTTCTCAGCAAAGAAGAAGCTCTTGAACGAATTTCCTCCATTCAAACAGAACCATTCGTGCGAAATATTGAAGCCGTACTAGATAGGTCTACTGATCAATTAAGCAAAGATTCTGAAAGAACAAAAACAATTTATCTGCTCAGCGATTTACAAAAGAGTTCTCACAGTTTTTCAGATGACTTTCAACCGGATACAACTATTTCGATCAACTTTGTTCCTTGCATTGCAAATGAAAGACCCAACGTTTGGATTGACTCTGCATGGTTCAACTCCCCCATTGCGACAATAGGAGATCCCGCAAAACTTCATGTTAGGTTGAAGCACAATGCGCTGCAACGGGTCGATGGCCTGGGGCTACAATTGGACATTAACAATGAAAGAAAAGCGATTTCATCATTCAACTTGAGTCCTGGAATGTACACGGATACCGTTCTTCACTTCACGCACAGGGAGAGTGGGTTTAACCACGCCATCATTTCAATTGAAGACTCACCGATTACATTCGATGACACATTTTATTTGGGATACGAAGTGGTCAAACAAATCGACATCCTTCAATTAAGCGATGAGAAAAATTCCAATTCAAGTCAAAGTATCGAAAGGGTCTTTAGCTCCAGCGGTGTTTCCGTTAATCTTGAAACCACAGAGACGCTTCCTGACTTTGCGACAACATCGAACTTTGATTTAATTATCGTCAATGCCGTCCAAGCCCCATCGAGTGGCATCACCCAATCTCTCGTTGATTTTACATCCAACGGTGGAACTGTGTTAATCATACCGGACTCATTGAACAACAATCCCAAAGCTGAATTGTTACGAACGAAGCTGGGTTTTGGAAAGGGGAAGGTTTGGAATAAAACAAAAAAACCTGAGGCTTTAAAAAATATTAAATTCTTACATCCCTTATTTCACGGTGTCTTTTCATCTCCACCCACGAGGTTAGACATGCCTGTATCTGACAGATGTATTGCGAGAATTGTGTCTGACAAAGAGGAAGTTTTAGGGAGCACCTCAAAAGGCTTTCCCTTTCTATCTAGGGTTCCTGTTGGCGAAGGGAGTGCCTTTTTATTAAGCATTCCCTTGGAACAAGAAACTGGAAATTTCGTGAAACACGCCATTTTTGTCCCGATTTTATTGAGGCTATCCGAAGTAGCACGTTCAGCAAAAGCAGAATCAATCACCCTTAAAAGTGAAAATAAAATCTATTTAAACTTCGAAGTTGAACCCAACGAGACTGTCAAAGTTAGATTCAACAAAAGTAATTCCTTTGTGTTACCTGAAGTTAGAACAAACAACGGTTCGACAAGAATCTTGTTGGGCCCACAAATTGACACACCTGGAAATTACACGGTAGAGATTGACTCGACTACCGCACTTGCTTTCGGAGTTAACGCTGATAGAATTGAAAGTGACCCTTCTGCATGGGATGTTCCAGGTTTTAAGACTGAATTAATCAACCATGGATGGACCAAGGCAAATGTCCTTGAGCTTACCGATAAAAATATCTCTGATGCGATTGTAAATGTGACATCTGGAATACACATTTGGTGGCAGTTAATTCTTATTGTAATCACAGCTCTTGCATGTGAAACTATTCTTCAAAAAAGATGGAAACACACATAATTTTAAAAAAAGTGAACGTGATTGATCCTGGAGGATCATACGACGGAAAAAATGTCGACGTGAAGATTACTGATGGTTCTATCTCAGAGATAGGTAAAGATTTAGACAACCATTCATCATGTTTGGTTCTCCATCAAGAAGACAGCTACATAAGTCCTGGATGGATGGATGGACAAGCTCACTTCAGAGATCCAGGTGATGAAATAAAAGAAGGGTTAGAGAGAGGGCTTTATGCCGCAGCGGCAGGAGGATTTACAGATGTCGCAATTTTACCATCGACGTCACCACCCATTGACAATAAAACTTCCGTTGCATATCTTATTTCTAGAGGTGAACAAACAGACTCGCCTTGTGAGATTCATCCGCTGGGTTGTCTCTCCAAAAACAGATCTGGAGAACAACTTTCAGAATTAATTGACATGGCGGATGCCGGTGCCATTGGATTCACGGACGACAGGCCCATCAACAAAGTAGGATTGTTGCACCGTGCCCTCGAATATCTGCGACCCTCTGGAGATGTAGTTATATCTGAAGCCTTGGACTCCGAGCTAAATCCTGGAGCTCAGATGCATGAAGGTGTCACAAGTACCCAGTTAGGATTAACAGGCTCACCAACTGAATCAGAGAGCCTTCGAATTCAAAGAGATATCGAACTTTTATCCTATGCGGGAGGAAGAATACATATCCCTATTGTTTCTTCAGCATTAGGAATTGAACTGATTCGAAAAGCCAAGAAAAAAGGACTTAACATTACAGCTGCTACTACGCCACATCACCTAACATTTATAGATGAAGATTTGAGTGATTTTGATGGAACACTTCGTGTAAAACCTCCATTCAGATTAAAGTCAGATAGAAAAGCGTTACGTGTTGCTTTACAAAACGGCACGATAGACTCAATCATATCTGATCACCGCCCTGAAAACATAGAATCTCATGATGTTGAGTTTATGCTCAGTCCAAATGGGATCTCCGGAATTGAAACTGTTTTTGCTGCAACAAACACAGCTTGTGAAAAATTAGACCTGAACAGACTTATTGACTCAATTTCAAACGCAACGCGCAGGGTATACAATATCCCCGAGGTACACATTGAATTGGGAGTACCCGCAAAGATCACATGGTTTGACCCAGAGAAAGAATGTAACTTTCAAAACATATCTGCTGGAGCGAACAATCCATGGCTGAATCGGAAGCTTCAAGGAACAGTCTACGGCTGTTTAAACGGAACGAAGATTCATCTCAACGACAAAAACTAAGCCTCGCCCTGTGGTCCTCCAAAAGCCAATGGCATCGTGCCTTCAGGCTCGCTGATTTCAGAAATTGCACCATGCTTGTCTTCAAAGCGCTTCACATTTCCTGCGAGAGCTTTTAGCAATCTTTTAGCGTGCTGAGGAGTCATAATCACTCTCGAGCGGACCTTGGCTTTAGGCATACCTGGCATGATTTGAATGAAGTCTGTCACAAACTCGGTTGGACTGTGAGTAATGACAGCCAAATTTGAGTACACTCCTTCACTTACTTCTTCCGGAAGCTCAATATTAAGCTTGTTCTTCTTTTCATTGTTTGCCATGACACGAAGGTACTGAATTATTTTCTGAGAGGAAGGTCTAAAATGGATATCAAATCACTCACCTCGTGCTGGACCTCTTCATGGTGCTTAATCTGAAGTGGATTATAATACACCTGACCCCATCCAGCATCTCTGCCACCTACAATATCAGCCTGCAAACTGTCACCAAGCATCACAGCATTGTTGGCGGACGAATGGGACAATTCTAAAGCGAGTGTAAAAATGCCCCTGTGGGGCTTCTTAATTCCCAGAGCATCACTGGTTAAAATGGAATCGAAATAAGGACTCAAACCACACTTGTCTACTTTAAGATGTTGAACTTCCTCAAATCCATTTGTCAGAATGACTAATTTATGACCCCGTTCAGACAACTCCTTGACAACTTTTAATGCATCCTTTACAAGGTGTGTTTTGTGTGGTGAGGTGTTCACGTAATGAGATCCCAAACGATTGCCCAGCTGAAGGTCGTGCTCTAGACCCCATTTTTTTAATGCAAGAGAAAATCTCTTTCCTCGCAATTCATCTTTGTCCATTCTCCCTTCTCGATATTCTCCCCAACACCAATCGTTTGCCTTTTCATATTCTTGAAGGTAATCCTCAAAACTACTGACACCAAATGACGTAAGATCAATAAAATCATACCCCTCAGCCAATGCCTCTCTGGAATTTTTCTCAAAGTCCCAAAGCGTGTGATCTAGATCAAAAAACAAATCTTTCATGAGATAAAAGTAGTATTAAAACAACCCGTTTTTCACACATATACTCAGAAATGTAAGGACACTAGACCAAGTAAAAAAAGCAAAAATTAAATACACAACAGTATTTTTCTTGTTGTTGAAATATTTAGCGCATAAAAGCGCTGAAATGGGAACAGAAAACAAACCTGCGGCAATCAAAAGACCAGAAAACCCATACTTTCCCTTAAACTCAATAAATTTTCTTCTTCCTGGAGTAACAACGAGCTTTTTCTTTTTAGATGTAAAAAAAGTTACTCTTGACTTTAAACTAGAAAGCCATGCAAAGATTGCTGTTCCTGCATGATAAAAGATCAGAACACCAACAATGGCACCTGAAAAAGTAACAAGAAGAATTTCCCAAATTTCATATCCTGCTGCTGTCATGAGGCTGGGTGTAATCACGAACTTAAGGATCGACATGGCCAACCAACTGAAAAAACTCGCTAAGCCAGATAAAAGACCTTGGTCAAACATCTTACGATCTGGTTTTCGTGCCGTATGAAAGATCTCCTGCATCACCCAAACCTGGTACGATATACCCGTTCGCATCTAACCCTTCGTCTATGGCTCCGATCCAAAAAACAGTGCCCTTAGGCAATAGGTTTTGGGCATACTCAACACCTTCTGGACTAGCAATTGCGACAATCACATGGAGTTGACGAGGCGCCCCATCGACACACAGCGCTTGGTATGCGGCAACCATGGAAGCTCCAGTTGCAAGCATTGGATCAACTAAAACAAGAAGTCTATCCTTACAAGAGGGGGCACCTATATACTCAATTTCAATATCGAAATCGCCTTTTTCGTTGTGTTTACGATAGGCAGAAACGAAAGCGCAATCTGCTTCATCCCATACCTCCAGAACTCCAGCATGCATAGGCAAACCAGCACGCATAACTGTTGCTAGAACTGGCTGTTCTCTGATGACAGTACATTGCGCAACTCCAAGACCTGTCTTAACATCTACCTCTTTCATAGGCCAAACTTCAGCCATGGCGTTGCCTAAAAGCGAACCCAGCCGTTGCAAGTTGTGACGAAATGCACCACGGTGACTTTGAGCCACCTCATGACGAAGATTAAAGAGAAGAGAACCAGCCATTCCTGGCTTCGTACTGAAATCGTGAATCAATGTTTCATTCATACCTCTAAGGTATGCACCTTAAGACTACTTCCTTGTACAGACTTTGCCAACCTTGCCAAATTCCATAATTAGAAACTGAGGTGTTGTGCCAAACAATCACCATTACTCCCCCCACATCTCTAACGCTGTCTGACAATTGGGAGACTTCTTCCAAAGCTTCATAAGTATCTAACATCAAGTAAGATTTTAACGTAGAGTCCATCACAGCAAATGGGTGAATGATTAGGTCCATAGGTTTTTCTGTCACGACGTCATAAGCAGGGTATGGTTTACTCATTCCTGATCGAAACCCAACCTGGTCGGCATAACCCATAGAGTAATCGTGTTTGATTCCCAGACCCTCAAGTTGATTCCAAGAGGACTGCTCCCCCATTAAAAAATGAGTTCTGATGACTTCTGTGTTATTTGCATTCTTCACACCATTGTTCTCAAAACAGTGTTTTTCTTTTTCGAAAACACGCAAAGACGAAGATGATTCATAACTCGGATGCCAAGAAACCAAGGATGACTTAGCAAGTTTTGCAATCAAACGATCTAAAACTGCTTTATGTACAGGGAGGTCATAGGGTCGTTTGTAGTCTGAATAGAGAATAAAAAATCGAACAGGTGTTTTCACCGGCTGATTAACTGCAATCAACCAATCATAGGTGGAATAAGGATCGGCACCTCCCATGAGCACATCGAACCTGTTGCGCAAAGCTCCCCACCTGAAAAACAAAAAATCTCGCAATGATGCAAAGACATGGTGGAACAAATCCCTGCCCTTAAAAGCATAAGCAATATCTACATCAATTGTGGACTCAAAGGCATAGTCTGAAGAATATAAATCCGCAGGTATCTGTAACTCTGAAGCAATAGCATGAGCTAGGTTTTCCACAAGAGGTGTTTTAAGCATCTTGTGAGTATAAGCTGAGCTAACAGAACCTCTATACCTTCCGTGAACATCTCGAAATTGGTTGTTTTTTTCACCTTGTGAATCCAGCTCTTCCCACCTGACACAACAGAAAAATGCCGCTGCCAAAGGATCGAATTGGAGATCTGTCATACCTAAAACTTCACATGGATATGTAAAACGTCCCCAATGAGCCCAATTTACACCTGCTGAAATAGCATTTTCATCATCAGAAAGACTGAGAGCATGAACAGGACATGAAAGAGCGTGACCACCATAAGATAAGGTCAAGATATCATTATTTGAAGAGCAGTCCCAGTCCACTTTCATTCCCAAGCAAACATTAAAAAGAATGTTCGCAGCATACTTCATCCTTGAAGTAGGAAAAGGGTATGTTATGATGATTGTACTCATGAACAGAACAATTACAAGCTTGAGAAACGCTTAGAAATCTCCTTCAAGATACGAACTGAGGCCTGGCCGTCTCCATAAAGATTGTCTGAATTATCGATGAATTGCGCAAGCTTTGACTGAGCTAAATACATGAGATCTTGAGGTTCTGGACACAGAACGGAATGTCCTGAATTAATCAATTCAACCCACTCTGTATTGTGTCGAATCACAATTGATGAAGTACCACAACTGTAGGCTTCTTTTTGAACTCCACCTGAATCAGTAACAACGAGTGAGGAAGATTTAAGTAACTGAAGCAACTCTAAATAACTAACTGGTTGTATCGCATGAATACATTTGTGCTTTAAGGTGTCTTTAAACATGTCACCAAAGATTTCCACCAAACCCTTTTCAGTCCTAGGATGAACTGGAAATACAGCAGATGTGTTGTTGCTGATACAGAAATTACTGATGGCATCTATCCAAAGGAGTAGCCTGTCTTTGGAGTCGACATTTGAAGGCCTATGAATGGTCACAAGAACTGATGAAGTTCTTTCACATATTGTATCTTTTGTGAAGTGCAATGCATTGTCGTGCATAATGTCGCCAGAATAAATAAAGTTCAACAAACCTTCATTTTTAAGATTTTCAACAGCTGTTCTCGTAGGTGCAACAAGTAAGTCAGACAATTTATCCGTCTCAATTCTGTTGCTCTCTTCTGGCATATCTAAATCGAAAGACCTGAGACCCGCTTCGATATGAATCAATGGAATCTTAAGTTTATGAGCTATTTGCGCACCCGCTAAAGTTGAATCTGTGTCGCCATAAACAAGAACGACATCAGGATTGGAAATTAACAAAGCCTTCTGAATTCCATTTCTCATTTCCACCATTCTTTCAGCCCTTTCACTCGCGGCCAGTTGAAGGGTAAAAGTGGGTTTGGGTAAATTTAATTCTGAAAAGAAAATGTCTGACAACAAGGAGTCATAGTGCTGACCTGTATGAAGGATGATTTGGCTCCAATGAGAAGACGCTGCAATAGCTCTTGTCATTGCAGCCGCTTTAATAAATTGAGGACGTGCCCCTACAATTGTAAATATTTGTGCCATTTATAAAAATCCTTCATCCGCAAAGCTAACAAAGTCTTTGCCTGCAATGATAATGTGATCCACGACTGGTAAATCTAAGAAACCTCCAGCTCTACAAAGGTTTTTTGTTAGATTTCTATCAGCAACACTTGGCTTGGAGTTTCCAGAAGGATGATTATGAATAAGAACAATAGCGGAGGCTCGCAATGCCAAAGCCCGCGCAAAAATCAATTTGGGATCAGCCACTGTCCCTGACAGTCCCCCTGAAGAAATTTTAATTTCAGCAAGCACATGGTTAGAGCGTTTCAAGAGTAAAATCCAAAACTCTTCGTGCTGAAGGTCTGAAAGTCTTCCGGAAAAACGATTAAACACATCTCGGGATGAGACTATTGCATGAGATATCCCCAAGGAGCTAAATGTTCGTCTTCGACCCAATTCCATCGATACAGCAAGAACCACAGCAATTTCCTTTCCAACACCATGAACTTGCTCAAAGCCTTCTGGAAGCAGTTTGCCTAAGGCATACAAATCTCCTCCAGTCAACTTCAACAAATCTTCCGCAAGATCAGCAGGTGATTGCACACTTTTACTCTGCCCCAGCAACAACGTCATGAGCTCAACATTGGTTAATGAACTGGTTCCATAGGTGAGAATCCTGTCTTGAAGACTTATGTCTTGAGAACAACTATTTGCAATCACATTGTAATTCATTCAACGCTAAAAATTAATCAAAAAAAAACCCCCCGACTGATGTCGAGAGGTTAAATATCATAATTTGTAAGACTTATTTGAGAGCCGATGTATGTGCGGCTATGCTGGCTTTAAGGTTGGACGCCTTGTTTTTGTGAATCACATTATTCTTAGATAATTTATCTAACATAGATGAAACCTTAGGTAACATCTCTGTTGCCTCTTTCAAATTTGTTGATTCACGTAATTTACGTAAAGCGTTACGAGTTGTCTTGTGCTGGTAACGATTGCGATCGCGTTTCTTCTCATCTGAACGAACGCGCTTTAATGCCGACTTGTGATTTGCCATCTTTATCCTTTAAAATATCAGGGGTGCAAATATAGTGAGGATTTAAACTCATACAACACGAAAAGTAAAATTTATTACAAAGAGTTCGCAAGGAGACAAGAATAAGCAACAAGTCCCAAATGACAACACCCTCTTCTTGATTCATATGTTAATGATTCGTATGGGTTTGCGACTGACATGACATGTAAAAAGAGAATGAAAGACCAGGTCTTTACTTTGATTTCACAGCCGCTCTAAAATGAAACCCAACAGCCTTAATATACAATATACGTCAAGAGGCAAGTGTTGTGTAATTTGCAACGTGAGAAATTTACTTCCAACCCTGCTTCTTTTGTTTGCAATTCTTACATCACCATATGCAAGTGATGTTTCAGCCCAAAAAAGTCTTCCGACCAATGGTATATGGCAATGCCTCGACTCTACAGAAATTACTGTACCAGGATGGATGCCGGGAAGTTTACATAGCACATTGAGGAGAAACAACATCATTCCTGATCCATTTGTTGGAACAAATGAAGACTCAGTACAATGGGTAAGTGAAATGGATTGGCTTTTCACATCCACTCCCTTTGATGCACCAGAGAACTGTAAGGACTGTGATTTACTCATTTTGAAAGATGTACAGCTTTACTGTACAGTTTCTTTAAATGGTGTGGAACTCGGTGAAACAAGCAATGCATTTAGGACGTGGTCGTTCAATCTTAAATCTGCGTTAAAGCCCACAGAAAACATCATTACCTATCGTTTTGAATCACCAACTCACTCGGCCAACAGAATGGGTGATGTGGAACAACACAGGACACCACAATTCACATTTGGATGGGATTGGGCCTTGAAGCTGATTGACTTTTCTGTTGGGAAAATTGAACTTTCAAAAAGTCGTTCTCTAGAAACAATCTACATTGACCAGCTGACGTTAATTACAGATACTGTCTACGGCACTACCGCGAAAGGTATCCTTAAATGGAATGTTTCAGGCGATCTAAGCAAAGCGCTGGTGTTAAGGTGGGCCATTACGAATGAAAACCGCAACATTGTCGCAGGAGGTAGTTTTGAAAAACACAATGGAATTGTCACCTCGCCATTTACAATTGAAGATGCTGATTTGTGGTGGACACACGACTTAGGAAAACCCGCATTACATACACTAGAGGTCATCCTAGTGGGACAAGAAGGCATACTCGCCCGAGAGAAAAAAGTGGTAGGCATTCGAACCCTAAAGCTCAACACTTCAAAAGATGAAAAAGGGGAGAAATTCCAATGGATACTTAACAACGTTCCCTTATTCGCAGGAGGAGCAAATGTTGTGCCATCGGACATGATTCACTCTAGAATCAGCGCAAGAGAAGAAATTTCGATGGTTAGAAATGCAGTAGCAGCAAACATGAACACACTGCGGGTTTGGGGTGGTGGACATTACGCCTCTGACGATTTCATGGAAGCATGCGACGAAATGGGTGTACTTGTTTGGCATGATTTCATGTTTGCTTGCACAATGTACCCAGGCGACAGTGGGTTTCTTGAATCAGTAAAGCAGGAAGCGATAGAGCAAACAACTCGGCTGGGTCACCACCCATCATTAGCGATGTGGTGTGGCAACAATGAAGTCAGTGAAGGATGGCAAAGATGGGGTTGGCAAGATGGACTAGCCGCAGAAGAAATCGTCAACAAAGAGCTAGCTTACCAAGAGATTTTTGAGAACATTTTACCTTCAGCAGTCCAAATATTTCACAACACTCCCTATTGGCCATCTTCTCCGCTTCTCGGAAGAGGAGATCCGGAATTTCAAAATCGTGGCGACGCTCACGATTGGGGTATTTGGCACGACGGGTATGCGTTCGACTCGCTTTGGTCAAGAGTGCCTAGATTTATGAGTGAATTTGGCTTTCAAAGTTTTCCGGAAAACTCGACCTGGAAAACAGTTGTGAATTCAGACACGTTAGATAGACTGTCACCCGATGTCATATCCCACGAAAAACACAGCAGAGGTTTTTCAATTATCGACAAGTACTTGGAACAGTCATATGGTGATTTCTCGCAGGGGTATTCTTACGAAGAATGGGCTTATGTGACTCAAGTTTTACAGGCAAAAGGCATCTCCGATGGTGTCAGAGCTGCTCGACTCAATCAGGATTTCTGTTCAGGATCACTGGTCTGGCAACTAAATGACTGCTGGCCTGTAGCCTCATGGTCTTCTGTTGACGCTCACGGAAAGTGGAAACTTCTTCACCATGAATTAAAGAAAGCCTTTGCACCTACACTTCTCTATGGAAGGTGGGACTTACAAGGACGAAAGCCGAATTTAGAAATTGGAATAACTGCGAATCCAAGCAGATATGGAGATCTCGAAATCCCAGGAACTGCAGTCGTTTCTGTCGTTCACTTTGATGGGTCAATTGCATTTACGTCACACCACAAATTGACACTAACTCCTGGGCGACCACAGTGGATATCTCTGGATAACATCCCACACATCGACAAAAGAAAAAACATCGACCCTTCGAGCTCTTTTGTTCAATTGTCATGGTCCGACGACGCATGTGAAAACTCTCAAAACTGCCAGCCAGAAGGTCGTGCTACAGTCTTTTCCGTCCTCCCCAAAGACCTTAAATTGGACAATGTCGCAGTAAATGTAAAACCATTGACAGGAGATTTCAACAACAGAAATGAAGTGTCGTTTGAAGTAAGCTCAATCGTTTTTTCTAAAGATGTTCAACTAACCTCAATGGCTCTAGGAAATTTCGACATCAATGGATTTGACTTGCTCCCTGGAGAAAAGCGGATTGTTAAATTTACACCTCATGCTATTGGAACATGGGCTCCTGAACTTGCTGTAGGAAAGCGTTCAGAAATGAAGCCCGAATTGATTGATGCCAGAGCCAGAAGTTTAAATAACGTGGTTAAAACGACTTCGCCCTAACAACAATCTCATCACAGAAAAGCCAAATGGGCTCTGTCGCTGCGGCATGCCAGTCAGGACAAATTCCAGGATTTACGGCTCTCATCTTGATATATCTGGCCCGAACATCTGTCAGTTTCCCCGAACTAACAGTCACGGTATTTTGCGCATCGTTCTTTGTTGTTGCGTTTGGAAAATTGTTTAGAGAGACGACTTCATAATTAGACCCATCAAGCGATACTGAGAATTCCACCGTGGAGGGAGGGAAAATCCATGCATCTTGATAGCGATAAAAATTGGAGAAAATAGAATCGATCTTCAATGCATTCTCGAGATCCACGATTGCCACGACATCTTCTCCTTGAACTGCTTGCCAAATACCATCGTGAAAATCAAGCGAGCCGATTCTACCATCTACAAGTGCAAAGTCTCCCCCGCCCGTGTAATATTGACTGGGGGTAAATCCAAGTTCGATTGGGTGGAATACCGCAGCATGACCATCAACGAAAAATGTTTCTCGTCTGGGTAGTCTCCGACCACGATAATTGATGGAAGCACTCAATGTTCCGTGGCTCTCTATCTCGATGGATTTACCCAACAAGACACTGTCTCCATTAAAATGTGCATAGCCTTTGATATAATCAGCTGATGGGGTAAGGGTTGCAAAAAGTGTTTCTGATTGCACCGCCAGGGACAGCGTAACAGGCACAGACTCCATCCCATAGTCAACTCCCAGAATAGAAAGGCGAGAAAAATGCTGCTCAAGGCGCTTGATGAAATCAGAGTAGGCGTTAGATCTACCTGTAAAATCGGGGCCGGTCCAAAGAACTTCGGACAATCCTATAGCTCTTGGAAATACTTTTGAATCCACAAGGTGCTGAGGGGTGTGCTCGGTCCACATATTGCACTCACCACCCAAGACTGTACCATCACCTTCAGCATCAGGTCGAGGGTTAAACGAGTAAACTTTCTCAAGGTCTGTGGAGCTTAGAGGATAATCAAGGTAACAATGACTCGTGGGAGACACAATCACATCAGACCCCAGCTCGATTGCTTGGGCGGCACCTGCCATACCTCTCCAGCTTTGGACAACAGCACCATCTGGAAGACCCCCTTCTAAGATTTCATCCCAACCGATGATGGTCTTGCCTTTCGACTTTAAAAATGTACCGATCTCCTCAATGAACCACGTTTGTAATTCGTGCTCATCGTGAAGACCTTGCTCAGTGATTCTGCGTTGACACTTCTCGCAACTGTGCCACCTCACCTTGGGCGCTTCATCTCCACCTATATGAATCCGGTTTGAAGGAAACATCTCACAGACCTCACTTAAAACCTGTTTTAAAAATGCAAGGGTACTGTCATTGCCTGCACAATAAATATCCTTAAAGACTCCCCAACGATTAGCAACCTCAAGTTGTTCCCCCATACATCCCAAATAAGGGTAAGCCGCTAATGCAGCTTGGCTGTGACCGGGAAGCTCTATCTCAGGAATGACTTCAACATGTCTTGCTTCAGCATATTGAATGATGTCATGTATTTCCGCTTTAGAATAAAAACCACCATGCTTAGATCCATCTAACTCTGTCCGCCAAGCCCCAACTTCAGTGAGCTTGGGATAAGCATCAATTTCAATACGCCAACCCTGATCTTCCGTAAGATGCCAATGCAATACATTCATTTTATGAAGCGCCAAGTTGTCTATCGTCTTTTTAATAAAATCAACATCCATGAAATGTCTACAACAATCTAACAGCAATCCTCTATGCTCAAATTCAGGAGAATCTACGATGGCAATCTCTGGAAGAAAAAACCCGTTTGAACATCCACCATACTCACATGCAAGCGGCATCACAAGCCTGAGGGTTGAAAAGCCCCTAAACAGACCTACATCACTGTTTGCTGAGATGCGGACAACGTCGTCTTGAACAATGAAAGTGTAAGACTCATCTCTAACTCCCTCCTCTTTCTCAAGCTCAAAAATCAAATTGGGTTGTGTCACGGCATCTTTTCTGACCTCGATTCCAACACCCACGAGCCAAGCTGATACAACATCCGCAGATGTGCCTAAGTTCTGTATCCCCTGAACCCTCAAATTGTCACCGGAAAAAAATGTCCCCGCCTCTTCACCATCTTCAATAAAAGAAACAGATTTAGGCCAAGGAATTAATCCTTTTACATTGCCTTTTGGGTGACTGTGGGGTGACTGTGGGGTGCAGGACACAATAAAAACAAACGCGCACAGCATCACACCCAACATCTGAATACCATTACTTTTCATGTTCATTCCATTTTAGGACCTCCTCTGTCAATTGAAGAGCCTTGGTAAAGTCTACAGGATATGTACTCAAGTCGAAGAGGCCATCATCAATATGTTTCAATGACTCTGAAAGGGTTTTTAATCTACAGGAAGCATGGACTGCTTCCACTCCGACTTCACCCAAAGTACTTACATCTTCTAATCGAACACCACCTCCAGCGACAACATGTAAGCCCAAATCGGTGAGATCCTTGAGCATTCCTATTCCTAGACCCGCAGCTGGTGCTCCACCACTTGACAATACAGAACAAATTCCAAAATCTTGGAGAAGCTGACCTGACTCTAAAGGATTGTTAGACAAATCTAACGCCCGATGAAATACCATCACATCACTGGAAATCTTATCGCACAAAATCTCAAGTAAATGTTCATCGACATCTCCGTTCTCAGTTAGTCCACCAACAACAATCATCTCGGCGCCGGAGTCCAGACAATCTAATGCTTCAGAAACAATTAATTGCTTCTCCGAGGCATTGTAGACAAAATTACCTGCTCTAGGCCTGATCAAAGTTCTCACTGGCAATCCAATGCTAACACATGCTCTAACAGAAGCTGATGTAGGTGTTAAACCTCCACACTCCCAATGACCACACAACTCAACTCTATCAGCTCCGGCTTCTAAAGCAACAGCAACATCAACAGGGGTACTTACACATATTTCAAAGTTCATCTTCTAGGTGGGACAGTTTTCTCCAAAAATAGCAAGAATTGATAACACATCCGATACTGAAACTGCACCATCCCCATCCACATCAGCCAAGCAGTTAGAATCGCAACCAAAATGACCCAAAACTTCCAAGATATCAGCCACTGTAATGACACCGTCAGCAACTATATCAGCGGGGCAAGTCGTCACAACTAGGGGAGGTTCATCTACATCATACCAACCGCAAATCGGAGGGTACAGCGGACAGACTTGTCGACTCGTAAAACCCACAGTAACTGCTCGTGTAGTATCATAGTATAGGGTTGATGTTGTATGTGGAGTATGATCCGCACCTGTGAATTGATGGAAACAATTGTCGATTCCCAACGCATCAACTCTGTTGTGAATAACCTCACTTCCATCAACGACAATCACATTGATGCCAAACAATTGAATTGAACCAGTGCCAAACGGGACCGTTCCGTCACCAGTACCATGTGTACTTACAACTGGCGTGTTTCCTGCAGATATCCAATCATCGTCTCCTATGGCACCTGAAATACTAAATATTGAGAGGATTTCTGATGAATAACCTGGGGATCCTGACTCACCTTCAATCCCTCCAGACAAGCCTATGGAATTAAAATCCAAAGAAGAGGGCACTTCAGACAAGTCATCAACATATGCCGCGTGGAGAGCAATAAATCCTCCAGCTGAAGAACCTCCCAACACAATTCTTTCCGGATCGATTCCCCAAGGATTTCCTTGTGTTTCATAGGATTTCCTGATAAATCGTACAGCAGCTTTTGCATCCTGAACACCTCGAACTGTAGCCTCTTGCAGTGAGGCTTCAAGAGCAAAAAAGTTAGATAGTCCGAGTCTATAGTTGATCGATGCAGCAACGTAACCCATTCTTGCCAAATCTTCACAAAGTGGCACAACATCTGCCCCATTGTTAGAACCTGCTAGAAAAAAACCACCATGGGCAACAACAACAACCGGCCTGTTATTAACTGGGTCACCTAAAGGCTGATAAATGTCCATGACCAATGCTGTCGTGCTGCCATCTGCTGCAATATTGCTGCCATAAGAAATGTCATACTCCACAGTTATATCATCAAAAACCCGATACCTGTATCTCGCACCATCACAACCTACTCCTGTTTGAGCAATTAAGCTCATTGACATCAGAGCTGTTAAAAAAATGCAGAAAAACATTCTCATGTATTCTGTGTAACATGGACTAGCAAACCTGTTGGTAAGAGAACATGTAAGTTCTTGAATACGCTCTGAAATGACTGGTTTTCTTTGATTCATGATGTGACTGAATTCTCCCAATCAAGAAGATGAACAGTGGACGAACGATTCGTTATGCCCAGCATCTGGAACATATTCACACGTGAAAAATAGCAGAAGAAGCTGTGAAATAGGCCTTCAAGCGAATGGCGTCTGCTGAGAAATAACATGGGCACCATCTCATTAAATCGATGCAACAAAACCCCGAACGTGAGGGGGGTAAACATGCGGGGTGTATGACCAATTGAATCACGTAACATATCTAATCACTCTATGTCAACGACTTGATTTATAGACGCGTCCAAGGATAAGAGCAGAAGATACACACAATTCAATCACAAATGATCTACTGAACAACAACTTGTAGCGAACCACTTAACTTTTCAGAACTTAAGAAGTAAACACCTTTATCTAACTTACTTACGTCAAGCAGTGTACGTGCTGAATTTACATTCAAGACTTCAATTAACCGTCCTCCAATGTCAGAAAGTGTTAACTCGGTACCGATAAACTCTTTAGAAACTTCGATATTCAATTCATTGACAGTCGGGTTGGGAAATGCTGTCAGCGCAAACTTACCATGCTCGTCTTCAATTGAATTGATGACACCCATGGAGATTAACAAGCCTCGGAATTCTTGGTAGTAGAGGTTTGACACTCTTGCATCGTGAACGATTACAGTATTCTCATCGTTAATGTTCTCAGCTGTAGAGGACCAGTTGTGAGATCCCGTAACAACAGTCGGATCAGAAAGGGGTTCACTGTAGTCAATCACCGCATATTTGTGGTGAAGTGATCCTGCGATTCCTTGATGAGAATGCACATCTATTCCGGCAGCAGTCAGATTGTCAAATTCAGCACCCGTTCCGCTGATTTGTTCTATTGCCCCCTGTGGGCTGACAAAGAAACTTGACCCATCAATCACCGCATCAGCGAGATCATCACGGGTAAATGACAAGAGTGCAAAAGCCATTCCGTAATCCATCGTTTCAATGGTTTCACGAATCGCCGAAGTCGTTCCATCTGTAGGAGAGAAGTAAACCTCAACAGGTGAGCCTCCTACAATGTATTTCAATGGCGTGTTGACCGTTTTCGCGGGTCCAAACTTTGCGTTTGCTTCATCAGGTACCATGGAGTCGCTTCCCCACATCTCATTGAATTCAAGGCGATATCCACGTGCAATACTCTGGTCTTGAAACACAATTAAATTATTCTTGTCAGTATTGAGATTCGCTGTGGTCATATTTGTGGAGCCTGTCAAAACGAAAGCCGTTTCAGGGTAATCAGCGTCTCCAATAAAGAACTTGTTGTGCATCCCTGAACCCTCACCATCTGTGCGGTAATGAACAGGAATCGAGCTGTCAAAATTTTGGATTCCTAGATTTGCATTTTCTCCTTCGGCGATATATCTAATCTGAACTCCGTTTGCCGCAGCTGTATTAACAGCATTTTCAATCGCGACATTGTTTGTATTGTATACGGCAATGTCGAGCGTGTGTTGCGCAGAAGTGATCCAGGCTGCGATCGTATCGTTTGTGCTCGTGCCAAGTGACATCGCTTCTTCATCGATCGCTACTGATGTATCCACAGAGCCGGTGAAGTACACGTGAATATTTCCTGAAGACTCTGAAATGGTCGCGTACACTCTTGTAGGTGAGGTTACTGTTTCTCCATCTGCACTTGTAGACTTGACGCGTGCATAGTAGAGTGTACCGGGACTAAGTCCACTCAAAGAAACCATGTGATCTGTCGCGGGAAAGAAATCTGAATCAGATACTCCTAAATCTGGCGTTAAACCCCACTCTACTTCACTGTTACCAGCTACATCTGTGGTCCATATGAGGTCAAATGAAGATGTTGAAATGTTTGTTTGTTCTACTTCAGAAGTAAGACAAATCCCAGATGTCGAGACCATATCGGAAGCGCCCCTAGGTAAAAGTTGGTATCCACCGAACCCATCAAATGTGAACTGACTGACAATACCCATGAGGTTCATTTCACATCCGTTTAGGACTGTCCCCACAAGAGAATTGGATGATCTGACATAGATAATCCCTTCTTCTCCTGAAGCGTTGAAGGTATAGGTGGCGTTGCTCTCTATGGTTTGGCCTCCTGCATCGAACGTTGTAGACTGAATCACCACAAGCTCGCCTTCCAAAGACTCGTTCAGCATATTGGGCGTCACCACTTGCGCTTCGGGCAGAGCATTTCCTGAACTGAGTACATCCACCTGGGTTAAATTAGGTCCAATCTCTAACAGTCCATTGTACTCGGTGATCTCTCCTGTCACCGTCACCTCATCACCTGGGCTAGGCTCTGCTGACCAGGCATCCCAATTGTCACCAGGATAAAGTGCAATTCCTGCAGAATCATCTTGAATGTAACGAACTGAGCCAAGATCCACACCGCTGGTTATCACACCCGTTATCGTGACTACATCTCCAATGTTGAAGTTGTCACGTACATCTTGAATGGTAGACTGAGCAGAAATATGTGCCGATACAAAAAGTGCAAGGGCAATAAAAGTTAGGTGAAAAAGTTTCATGAATCTTGTGAATTAATCGAAGTAGAATTAAAAGCGAACGCGCACAGAAAAATTGGATCTAAATCCATATCCCATGTAAACACTCGCAGATGCTGCGTCAAAGTTGTTTTCAGTAAATGCGTAAGTGCGATTGGGATCTGTAAAGTTCCACTCGCCATACGGGTCATTGTTCTGGGCGTTAACGAGGTAAATGGTATTTAAAACGTTAAAAGCAGAAAAACGAAAGTCAATCTGTGATTCATCCATATCTAAGGTATAGCCCATGTGAAGGTCTAGAAGACCATAAGCAGGCAGTTTCCATGACTGACGTCCTTCGTTGTCCCCATTTAATGAGAATGGATCAAAGTTGGCGTAAAACCGATCAAAATACGTATAACGAGGTTTGACATAGAATCCGTTTTTGCGGTAGCGAATTGCAAACCCCAGTTGGGTTTGAGGCGCATCACCTACAGAAACACCTGCAGCATTGTATTTAATGATTTCTGGATTCCCCTCCCAATCGAGATAAGGCAAATTCGTGTCTTCATCTAGCAAAATCAAACTGTCCTCTGAACTGGTCCAGCGCCAATCACCATAAGAAGCATACCCCTCGACTGTAATGTTCCGATTTACCTTGTAACCGAAATCAAGCTCAATACCCTTGTGCAAAGCGCTCATTGAGTTAATGTTCGCCCTTACAATTTCTCCGTCCGCAGTCTCAAACCTAAGCATACTATTTAGAGGCCTGTTCTGCCAATCTGTGTAATATCCATTAAGATTTAACGTCCAAGGAGACTTACTCCACTTCACTCCCAATTCGATGGATGAAATTTGCTCATTTTGAGTGTTCTGTATAAACTGATTGTCGAAATCAATAACACTGGAGAAAGTTGGTGTTCTGTTAAGGTAACCGATGTTCATAAAGGCATTGGTCCACTCATTTATGTTGAGATTTCCTCCACCCTTCACAGTGTAACCTGAAATCCACTTCCATCCGGATTCGTTGTGCTCCATCTCTCCAGTCTCCTCATTCTCGACAAGTGGTTTAAAATAATCGACACGGTTGTACCCTTGGTTTACAGCACTCACATTGACAAAGTAATTGTACCATGGACCTTTGTATTCCATCAGCGCAAAAACTCCACCCCATTTCACAAAAGCATCGTTGTGATATCCAATTGTGTCGCCTACAACATGCATTGGTTGACTGTCATTTGAATCATCTTGATCAACGAAATAATCCCCACCAATCAGGTCATGAACCGTACTGTAATGCTCGCCCTGATAGGTTCTGAAATCTGCCCCACCCGAGAATGTGAGCTTGTCTGTGCTCTCATATCTAAAAGTTGAAAGCGCACCAAACCAAGTGTGGTTGTTGTATAGTTTTCTGAGAATTCTAGAACTCTTAAGAAGTGTTTCTGAGTAAGTTGGATCAATCGGCGGTCCAAACAATCCACCCACAGTGTTCGTATTCCAAAACTTTTGGAAGTCAACCTGACCATCTTCCGAATAATCTCCTGAACCAAGGGAGTTCTCTAACCGAGTTCCTCCACCTTGACCATAAGATGCATAAGCTGTTGTTGTGACATACAGTTTATCTGTAGCCCTCCAACTGTGACGCATAGACATCAACGGTTTGTGGTATTTATTCTGACGCTCATACAAAGTAGACCCATTAAGTTCACCCCAGTGAACATTGTACTTCAGCCCCATCTGCTCAAGGCCAGTAGTATCAATGTAATTGGTCGCGGTCATTTCATCTTCAAACTCGGCAGCCCCACCTTCTTCGTTATACCCATACTGAGAGTTAAGCTCCGCATAAGCAGCTTGCTCTTCCGCCAGTGAAAGTGTTCCATCGTTAAAAATCACATCATACGCTTGACTGTATTCTGTCAAGTTCGTGTACTCATTATCTGTTCCAGAAAAAAGACCTCTCGCATAGTCTTTGTTGTGAGTTGCTATTCTTTGCTGATAACCACGCGCAGAATTTTGCGAAGGTGCACCGGTCACACTAAGTGACAATACATGAGACCCGAGTTCCTTTTGAGCCTTTCCATAGTAAAACCATGAATCGGTATAGCTTTGTGCTACATATCCTCCACCGTGCTTGTAACTTCCTGAAAAGGTGAACCCCCAACCACCATCCAAACGACCTGTGGTGAAACCAAGTGTTGTTCGAGACAAGCCAAAACTACCCAACTCTTGCTTCACGCTCGTTTTCTTCTTGCTTTCAATTCCTACAGTAACAATGTTCACGGTTCCACCAATTGCGGGAAGTGCAAGTTTGGAAGCTCCCAAGCCTCTTTGAACCTGCATTGTTTGAGTTACAAGATCCAAACCAAACCAATTGTTCCAGAAAACCCCACCACTTTCCATATCATTTACAGGGATGCCATCTACGAGGACACTCACGTTTCTTTGCTTAAAACCTCGGATACTAATGCTTGGCCCGTTGTCATCTGACCCTGCCTGAGTTGCATAGACTCCGGGAGTTGAGTTAAGTAACATGGGGAGAGGTTGAGAACCTAACTCCTCCTGAATCTGAAGTGGTTTTATATTTGAAAATGCGACTGGAGTTTCACGCTCAATCGCGATATCTGCAACCACTCTTGCTTCTTGAAGAAGCACTGTCTCCATGTTAAAATTCACATCAAGTGTTGAACTCACTGCAACATTGACTTCTTTGACCATAGGCTCATAGCCTACGTAAGACACACGAAGACTGTATTTTCCTGGCGTAAGTTCAATGGTATAGAAGCCATCGAAGTCAGTCAAAACACCCATAGATGAATCACCTGCACCGTAAATAACAGCTGCTTGAATTAAAGCTTCACCGGTGATGGCGTCGGAGATTGTACCGCGTACAAGACCTGTTTGAGCAGATGCGCTGAGCATCGAGCCGAAAAGAAGCCCCAAGAATGTTGCAAGGGAAAACCAATTGATACGAATCATGGAAAAAGTGTTGCTAAGTAATTAGCGTATAACGAATTAACGTATAACGATGCGGTTCGCAAAAATAGAACCGTTCAAGTACTGAACATTGACGAAATAAACGCCGGCCGTCCAATTTGAAGTAGATACGGACCAATTGCGGACATCTGATGAAGGTGAAATCACCTCAACTAGACGACCTTCAGGGCTGTAAACTTCAATTTTCGCTACCGGTTGACCACTTTCAATTTGAAACTTTCCGTCAACTGAAGGATTCGGGAAAACCTGTAACTCTGGCGTTGCTGTAAACTGGACCATTCCTGTAGCACCACAAACACAACTGTGATTCCCAAGTCCTGTCCATGTGTTGTTCGGAAGAGTGTCCCACTCTAGAAAAGTATCAAAAGCAACTGGAGGAACTGTCACTCCGTCACCCACATCGAATTTTCTCTGAAGTGTATGGTTAGAAGTAAGCCAAGATGCTCCATCACCAATGTCCACAAACCCGTTCTCAGCATCGTCAGTCCAAGCGGTGCCGGGATCCTCTCCAGGTTTTCCGAAAATATCAACAACTGTCGAACCATTTTTTACAAGAACCAAAGCATCGTTTCCATTCATGTATGTTGGTGCTGGATATGGATTGTCCAGTTGGTCTGCAGCACCTTGCATCACAGCATCACACATTGGAGATATCGCTCCACCTCCAAGGTCAACGTCTTCCGTTTGGCCATTGACCAAAACCCATGTTGTCATCGCGGGTAAAACACCGAAAAGCTGAGTCGCGTCTGTAGATCCAGCCTCACCATTACTCCAACGTTGCAATTCATATGCACTCAAGTCTATTGATTCGCTTGTGGGGTTAAAGAACTCAAGCCCTTTGTTGTTTCCAGTACCTTCTAAATACTCTGAGATAAAAATGTCTGAGCAAATTTCTACTTGAGCTTGTGAAACTTGAGAAAAACTCAATCCTGCTGCGAAAAAAATTAGTGTATAAATACGCATAAATTTTGATTTTGATTTATGAAGCCAAACTTACTGCGTATCTTGCATGCAATGAAAAAAATAAGATACTTTTATCCGCTAATATTAATAACTTCTTGTTTATTCCTTCTTGCAGGAATCTCCGTCTTCATCTTTTCAAGCAACTCTAAAGAATTTACAAAAGACACATTTCACAAATGGGAACCTCAAAAAGCTGCGGCATTTAAGTGGTCTTTCCCTGATGAGAATTGGGATGTTTCAGAAGCTGATGCAGCTTTGAAAAATGTAAAAGATCATTTTGAGAACCAAGAATCATTTGATTTTTCAAGAGAAATTGGCGGTTCATGGAGAATGGAGGGTCCTGGAAACATCGGAGGTCGATTGAATGCGATCCAACAAGACCCTTTCGACCCCAACCACATACTTGTTGGAACTGCCGCAGGAGGTTTATTCGGCACAAATGATGGAGGAGAAAACTGGGCGGCGTTGACAGATGATTTCGCATGGATGGCGATGGGAACGATTGCATTTCATCCAACGCAACAAGGAACAGTATACATCGGCTCAGGCGACCCTCAAATATCATCTCACCCAAGATTGGGAAATGGGGTGCACCAATCAATAGATGGTGGTGCCAGCTGGACTCATCTGGGACTGGACAGTGCTCGAATTGTGAGTAAAATACTTGTCCTCGAAGACACACCAGAAGTAATTTTAGCTGCCACAATGGGCAACCCCGCAATTAAGGGGCCAGACAGAGGTCTTTACCGCAGCTCCAACTCAGGCAACACATGGGACCAAGTTCTTCTACCCTCTGATTCGGCTGGCGTGAACGACCTTGCGTACGACGCTTCCACTGGAATTGTGATTGCTTCAGGATGGAATAGACTTCGCAACTCCACTCAATCAATGGTTTTGGGGGCCGAATCAAAATTATACCGATCGACAGATGCGGGAACAACATGGGAATCTGTAACCAATCCATGGGGAAATGAAAACCGATGTAGAATTGGACTTTCTGAGCACGATGGGGTTTTCTTCGCTTTGGTTGTTGGGTTAAATATGCAAATCGACAACATTTACAAAAGCACAGATGGAGGGATCAACTGGGCGCCGATTGTTAGCGACACCTCACCTCTGGCTAACGCATTGGGAGGGTTTGGCTGGTATTTCTCAAAAATTCGAGTCAATCCATGGAACCCCAATGACATCACATTTTTAGGCGTGGACGCGTGGAACTCTCTGGACGGGGGAGAAACTTGGTCAGAATTAACCCCTATTTGGTGGGAGTACTCTGTTCACGCTGACAAACATGATTTTCAATGGGTGGGTCCCAACACCGCTATTTTAGCGACAGATGGCGGAGCCTATAGAACCGAAGATCACGGAGAAACTTGGACCGACATAGAAAACCTCAACAACTCTCAATTCTACAGGGTTGAATGCAACCCACACAATCCAGGGGTATACACTGGAGGCGCACAAGATAACGGGACAACAAGTGGTTCTTACTTAGACATCAACAGTTGGACAAGAGACCGAGGAGGAGATGGATTCACTCCACTGTTCCATCCCACAAATCCCAACTACAGAATAGCAACAGTTCAGTGGGGGAATTTTGCTTATTCTTCTGACCCATCAACTTCACCTACCCCCAATTGGACCGATATTGAGGCATTGGCTTACGACGATCGCAAAGGTTGGGACACACCGATCATATTGCATCCTGCAAACCCAGACCACATTTGGACAGCGACTCAGAGAATGTGGAAAATGACCGGAGATCCATCAGGCAGCTGGAGCCCAATGAGTGAAGATCTGACTGAAAACACAACTCCTGGGCTCGGATACAGAGTGATTTCTGCTATATCAGGATCTCACTTTAATGAAAACATTTTAGCCGCTGGGACCTCCGATGGAAAAGTTCATTACACGACAGATGGTGGAATTTCGTGGAGCTTGATGACAGATGGGCTTCCTGAGCGCTATGTGACAGATCTGTATTTCGATCCATTTCACCCAGACTCTATATTTTGCACAGTCAGTGGTTACAGAGATTATCAATACACACCCCATATTTTAAAAGCTGAGCTTGGGGGGACTTGGGAAAGCATTTCCGGTGACCTGCCCCAACATCCCATGAATTCGGTTGTTGCGTTGAGTGAAATGGTTTGGGCAACAGCAACCGATGCAGGTGTATATGCAACAGTCAACGCTGGTGTAAACTGGGAAAGATTGGGCAACATGCCATGGATACCTGTCTATGATTTGGTCGTCGATACAGTTGAGAGAAGACTGGTTGCTGGAACTTTTTCGAGGAGCATACAAAGCTTTCCTCTAGATTCAATTTTAGTGGGCACACCTCCTGACCCTGTTTTTACTTGTATCGAAGACGTAGTGCCTAATGGGATTATTGACACAAATGATGTGCTGCTCATTCTGAGTCAGTATGGATGCCTCTCAGGGTGTTCAACCGATGTCAATGGCGATGGTGCTGTAACAATCTCAGACGTTCTGGCGGTGCTCTCAGTATTTGGACAACCATGTTAAATGGCCCGTGAATAAACAACTGACATCAGGTTAGTTCGTTTCTTACAGTTGCTGGCAAGGAGTTGTAAACTGTGGAATAGCTGTGTTGGAGAAGTTCCCAAAACAATGTTCTTGGGACATCTGAAATGGGCTCCGGAGAGACTGTATTCCAGTGCTTTTTATTCATGTGCCATCCTGGAACGACTCCCTCAAATTCACTCCTTAACTTCAATGAACGTTCCGGGTTACATTTAAGATTTACGCTGGTAAAGTCTTCAACATTGAGCAAAGCAAATATTTTTTCTTTCGCTGGAGAACCAACTTTAAACACCAATGTTTGTTGATCAAATGGAAAGCCTTGAGTTACCCCATCCAGCTTAGAAACAAACTCAAGAATTGTTTCCGCGTTAACCTCGCCGTTAAACTCTTTCATCAACTCTTTGACCATTAATACGTTTTCGAGGAATCGCCTATCATGTTGTACATTTCCTCCAACTCATGTTTTTTAAAATCTCGCCAGGTTCCTACAGGCATGTCTAGGTACATATTCATGATGCGAACGCGCTTAAGTCGACCAACTCTGTATCCAAAATATTCACACATTCTACGAATCTGCCTATTGAGACCTTGTGTGAGAATGATTCTGAACTCGCGGTCGCCTGTTTGCTCTACAAAGCAAGGATTCGTCATCGTTTCTAAAATGGGAACACCATTTCCCATATCATGAATAAAATCTCCTACAATAATCCTGTCAACAGTGACGATATACTCTTTCTCATGGTGATTCTTCGCTCTGAGAATTTTATTCACGATATCCCCGTCGTTCGTTAAAAAAATCAATCCTTCACTGGGTTTATCTAGCCGTCCGATCGGAAAAATTCTGGTGGGATAACCGATGAAGTCGATGATGTTATTCTCCTCTCTACTTTGGTCTGTGGTACATACAATGCCCACTGGCTTGTGAAATGCCAAGTACACGAGCTTGTCGCGTACACCATCTCCAACCAGCTTGCCATCCACCATCACCTCATCTCCCGATTGAACCTTCGTGCCGAGCTCGGGAACCTTTCCGTTAATTGTAATCTTGCCTTGCTCGAGCAGTCTATCTGCAGCTCTTCTCGAACAAAACCCAACTTCGCTTAGAAATTTATTAATCCTCGTTTCCATTTTGCAAAGGTCGTGATTTAACTCTACTAAACCTTCACCGTTAAAAAATCCGTGAAGCGAGTTGTGTAACAAGGGGAAAGGCGTTCTTGACGGAGGCGCCATTTTCGATCGAAACCCTGCACAGCAAGACGTACTTTGTCGTGACCGAGCTTGGTGTTGATGTTGTCTATCGAAGTCATCAACGAAGTCCGCTTCGATCTGTCTACAACATCAAAAAGACCGAGTTGCACTTCAGCAGATGGGGTGATCGAACTCACCAGAACTCCAGCTTTTTTATACGAAAACCCATCTCGGTAAATCAACTTTAAAGCCTGAATAGCAGAAGCGACAATCTCAAGGGTGTCATTGGTGGGAACCTCAAGTTTGAGGGTTCGCGAAGCATTGTACTGAGGAGCTTGGGGTTTAAAAGGGTTCGTCATCACAAACGTGGTAATGGACATACAACAGCTGCCTTCCTTCCGGAGCTTGGATGCACAATTCGCAGCGAAAGTCCCCACGGACTCATTGAGTGCGTGTAAACTTTTCACTTCTGCACCAAACGACCTTGCTGTACGTATGCTTTGTTTGCGGGGGGATGCGTCGTTGACGGGGGAGCAAATCGTACTGTGAAGCTCCTTTTGCAATCTTGCTCCGGTGACACTTAGGTTGCGGCGTACCCAAGCTGGATCGGCCAAGGACAACTTTAGCGCCGTGGTGATTCCGTGGGCTTTCAGCATGGAGGAAGATCGGCGACCTACTCCCCATACATCCTCTATTTTACAGCGATGAAGTGCGCGTTCTACATCGCAAGACGAACTCAGGGTAAAGACGCCATTCATCTCTGGCATTTTTTTAGCGATTCTGGTGGCTACTTTTGCGAGCGTTTTCGTTGGAGCAAGTCCTATCGATACGGGAATCCCTGTCCACTGCTCGACCTTGTCACGAAGTGCTCTGGCCCGCTCCTCGGCGGCTGGACCTTCAAACACCAAAAAAGCCTCGTCAATAGAATAAACCTCCATGTCATCAACTTCAGGTCGTATGGTATCCATGACGCGCTTAGACATATCTCCGTACAACGCGAAATTGGAGGAGAAGACATGCACACCATTGCGAGAAAAAAATGCTTCGTTCTTAAAAGCAGGGGCACCCATTTTCACACCCAACGCCTTGGCTTCGTTGCTTCGAGCTATCACACAACCATCATTATTCGAGAGGACGACGACGGGCTTGGAGATAAGATTGGGCCTAAACACTCGTTCACAAGACGCAAAAAAATTATTGCAATCAACGAGGGCAATCAAACCTTGTGAATTACAAATGTCACCACACCCCAAACCTGAAAACTCATCTCCTCTCCCACTTCAATAGGCTTGAGCTTGGGATTCTCGGGGAGGAGGTAGAGCTTGTCGTCTTGAACATCCACACGCTTCACGGTAAACTCACCATCTAACACTGCAAGCACGATGCTTCCCTTTTGAGGGTCGAGTGATCGGTCGATCATGATCACATCGTCACTTTGTATGCCCGCTCCGATCATGGATTCACCTTCTACTCTCACGCAAAAAGTCGCTGAAGGGTGTTGAATTAAATAAGAATTTAAATCAAGATCCAGATCGAGGTGATCTTCTGCGGGAGAAGGAAAACCTGCTTGAACAGATTCGTCAAAAAACTGTACTGCATCGAAAGCTACATTGCTTGCTGGACACCATTTTAATTTTTCTTTTTGAGCCATCTTTATTTTTACGCAAAGTCCTTATATAAAATACATTATGATTGAGCATCTGAGAAACAATGCAATCTGACATGTTGTGCATACGTCGTACAAATACGGACATGAAAGTTACACAACTTACAACATCTAAACAATGAATCACTGAACACATTCTGTGTCTTCAACAAATCACAAATGGACACATCGATCAATGGAAACGATGGGGTCCTCAACCGTCACAGAACTGGTGAAAGTTTGTTTTTATTGCCTACTTTTAAACCATGAGAGATCACTGGGATAAAAGGTATTTGGAAAATGAAGCAGCATATGGACAGTTGCCCAACCGATTTTTCTACACAGCGCTAACAGAACTTAAAAATGAAATGAAGTTCGAAGAAAGAACGATACTTCTGCCATGCGACGGAGAGGGAAGAAATGCATTGTTCGCAGCAAAAATGGGATTGAAAACAACATCTTTTGATAAAAGTGAAATTGGTGTTTCTAAATCGTTACAGTGGGCGAAAAACTCAGGGTTGGAGGTTACAAGCTCTTGCGAGGATGCTTTTCAATACACTCCCCAAGATAAATTCGACATCGTTTGTTTGATTTTTGCGCACATGCCCGAGACAAGGAGAGAAGAATTTCACAATCTTGCACTAGACTGGCTTAAACCTGGAGGAATTTTCATGCTAGAAGGATTTCACAAAAATCAACTTGGACTTCATTCTGGAGGACCAAAAAAAACAGAGATGCTTTTCGATGAAGAGATGTTGCTGCATGATTTCTCTCAGCTTAACATCCGTTCCATGGTAAAAGTAAACCAGAATCTTGATGAGGGACCCTTTCACCAAGGACCTGCCGTTACTTTGCAATTAATCGCAGAAAAGCTGTAAATAAGTCCAATAATGGATCGTTTTGCACGAAAAAAAGCCTTAAATAGCCTGTTTTTGAATTTTTTCGTACAATGGCTTGCAAAGTTTTAAAAGGGGCTTTAAGTGACTCGGAAAAGGAAGCTTGTTTGGAGAAAACTTCCTGAAACCTGTAGATTGATGCGTACTCGAATACCAATACTTAGCCCAAATTCCATCTGCTTTTTTAGGCCCGGCATCCCAACTCAACATCGCTGCATCAAAAACAACCCCAGCTCTTTTACACAACTCCCTAAGCACTCTCTCACCATCGTCTTGAATCGATTTTGAATCCAGAACAATGGGTGCAATACCCTCTTGTTTAAAATAATCTAAAAGCTCATTGTGTGCTGCATATCCGGTATCACTGATAGAAGGGTTCTGGATAACTTTATCATACGAAGGCAACATGTTTTCTGGATCTCTTGTAAGAATGACATTGACCACATTCTTCATAAATCCCCGGTCGATTCCAGGCAGGTGATGGGTCATGTTTTTGAAGAACAACACCTCTGTAGAATTCTCGAAATCGCCTGTCATCATCTCGACTACTTTTGCACCATCTGTTTCCATTGAGGACAAGATTTCATCAGCTGCAGGGTGACGTGCACACTCATCCTCAGAAAGGTTTGACAAGTAATGTGCATACAAAGGCTCATCCACAACTTTACAATTGTTCAGTTGATCAAAAGAGTACATCAGTGAAGTCGATATATTCCTTGGACCCGACCAAAGACAAATTCTAACTGGCTTCATGAGCTATAAGTTCTTGATAGAGTCTTTGCAATCGCTGGGTCACGGGACCCGAACTACTTGAAATATCACGCCCATCGATCTTTGTTACTGGGGTTAATCCGCCAAAACTACCAGTCACAAAGGCTTCATTCGCAGCGTAAGTATCGAACAAGGAAAAATCTTTTTGACGACATACAATCCCCTCTTGCTCACAAATATGAATCACATTACCTCTTGTAATTCCATTCATACAATAGGCCCCTGTAGAAGTCCAAACTTCACCTTTTCGCACCACAAAAAAATTCGTTGCATTGCAAGTTGAAACAAAACCTCTAACATCAAGCATGAGGGCTTCATCACAACCTGCTTCTAGAGCTTGGACGAGTGCTTGGACCTCATGTATTTTGCTGTGGCAATTCATTCGAGGATCTAAATAATCAGGAGAGCCTCTTCTAACAGCACTTGTAAAGAGAGTAATTCCTTTTAACGAAGATTCTTTGCTCGCCTTTTTATGTTCAGCAATAATCACAAGATTAGGTCCACTTAACAAAAGACGAGGATCCTGAGAAGGAGTTGTCTTTGTTCCCCGAGTTAACATGATCCTGACGTGGACATCTGTATGCATGTCATTCGCCTGAAGAGTCAAATGGACTTTTTCCATCAGCTCTTCCCTGCTGAAATTTATTGTCATTCCTATAGAAGCAGCTCCTGCCCACAACCGGTCAAGATGTTGGGTTGAAAAGGCGAGAATCCCATTATGCAGTCTCATCGCTTCCCAAACACCATCTCCTACTAGATATCCACTGTCAAAAACGCTAATCTTTGCATCCGCCCGTTGAAACAATTCACCATTGATATAAATCCTGACGTTATCGTTCCTTTTATCTGGCTCAGCATTGTGTGTTCCGTGTATCATGAATGAGTAAATATAGACAGAATTCAACAGAGAAAATGGGCCCATCTCTGAATATATCTGATGGATTAAGAATACAATTCGCAAGCTTCTAGTTGACACACACCTACATTTGTCATACAATGCCTCAAAAAGAAGAACAAGTAATCCTGGTTGACAGCTGCGACAATCAAGTTGGCACAATGGAAAAGATGGAAGCTCATCGCATGGGTGGACACCTTCACAGAGCTTTCTCTGTTTTTATTTTCAATACAGAGGGGGAAATGCTTTTACAACAAAGAGCCATTTCCAAGTACCACAGCGGAGGGTTGTTTACAAACACCTGTTGTAGCCATCCCCGTCCTCATGAAGATATTTACGCTGCAGCGCACAGACGACTCGAGGAAGAAATGGGAATGAAATGCGCCCTTGTTGCCGTTTTTTCGTTCGAGTACAAAGCGGCTCTGGACCACGGCTTAACAGAATGGGAGATTGACCATGTGCTTATCGGAGAATGTGATGACACACCAAAAATAAACAGACACGAGGTGGAAAGTTATGAATATGTTCATACAGATTGGCTTTTAAAGGACATGGCAACAAGACCACTCAGGTACACTGAATGGTTCAAAGCCAGTGTTGAAAAAGTGATTGAAATACGGACAGGTTTGCGTAGATAATTTACATCGGAACATGCAACCTTTTCATTGATGGAGAAATTGATGCCACAGCTGAACAAAAAATTTCACATGAAGTCTGTGATTTGTATTTTAATCTTCACTATCTCATGCTATGGATGTAAACCCATGCAAGAAAAGATTCTAGGCACCTATGATCTTGACCCTGACCGAGGGTGTTCCAATTGTGTGGATCAGGGACCTGAGTTGATGACTTTTGAAGACTGGGATATCAATGACGGCACTCCCGGATATTATCATTTTCACTATGCAAACGGAGAGAACCACTCAGGAACCTATGACTTCATGCAGATGGATACCATTATGAAATTAATACTCTATCCTGACAGCACTTCTTTTCAGTATTATGGAATACTTAGATCTACTCTTCAAACAGAATACAAAGTTTCAGGAAACAAGATCAAGGAAAATTGTGATGGCGTGTTTAGAAACTGCATATGGTTGAAAAGAGAGCCGTGACATTGCAGAACAGCCTTGGAGACAAACTCAACTGAAAAAAGCCAAAAACAACATCTAAAATTTACCCTTGATAATCTCCTAAAAACCATAGAAATTTAACCGAGGTGAATTACCTTTAAATTTCAAAATTTTTTAAGAAAATGAAGAATATTTTAGTTGTTGGAGGATCAACCGGAATTGGACAAAGTCTAGTTGGAGATCTTTGTTCTGAATACAATGTATACAGCACATATAACAAAAACATCCAGAGTGATTTCACGAACGTTACATATCAAAAATTTGATGTGTTGCATGACTCGATTGATGACCTTCAATTGCCTGATGTTATTGATGGTCTTGTCTACTGTCCCGGGAGCATTGTTTTAAAACCTTTTCACAGAATAAGCGAAGAGGAAATCATAGACGACCTGAGATTAAATGTTACCGGATTTTTAAAAATATTGAAAGCAATTAGAAAGAATCTCATGAAATCTGAACAAGCTTCAATTGTGCTTTTTTCCTCAGTTGCGGCAAATAGCGGATTCCCATTTCACACTCAAGTTGCAATTTCGAAAGGAGCCATTGAATCTTTAACAAGAACACTTGCTGCTGAATTGTCTCCAAAAATGAGAGTTAATGCCATTGCTCCTTCATTAACGAAAACACCACTTTCAAGCAGCTTGTTGAACTCTGAAGCTAAAATAGACATCAATGCAAAAAGACATCCACTCCAAGCAATCGGTGATGTGAGTGACATCTCGAAATTTGCCAAACACCTCATAAGCTCAGATTCCAAGTGGATTACTGGTCAAATATTTACCATTGATGGTGGGATATCGAGCATCCGAAAGTAGCATCAACCTGTTCTCTCGTTAGCACCTGTTGATCCAACCACTCCAACAGATGTGCAGATGTCAATGACATGAAGCACACTGAATTTATACTGTAAATTTTACCGCTTAAACTTTAAGGATGAAACTATTTATTTCTGCTGTTTTCTGCTTTCTTACAACACTTAGTTATGGACAGATCGATGAAGATCAAAACGGTGCTTGGTATATGTATTTATTCAAAACAAACATCAACGAAAGCAATTGGGGGATACAAGGCGATCTACAACACCGAAATTGGAATGTAGGAGGCGATCTTGAGCAATTGCTTTTAAGAGGTGGAGTGACTTACTCTCCAGACAAGTCTGATGTATTACTCACTTTGGGAGGTGGAAGAATAACAACCGGTCAATTCGGTGAAAGTGACAACACAACAAGTGAATATCGCGTGTATCAAGAAGCACTTTATTCCGTGAAACTTAGCAGTCGAATTCACAGCAACCACAGGTTTAGGTATGAACAACGGTGGGTTGAAGGGCAAAGCATGAGGACCAGATTCAGATACAATCTTTTCATCAACATACCTTTAAACGAAAAAGAAATGATTCAAGGCACCTTTTATCTCGCCCTTTACAATGAGCTATTTGTCAATGGAGAGCGTGAAATAGGTCCTGAAGAAGTTGTGGAATTGTTTGACCGAAACCGCACATATGTGGCTGCAGGATATGTCATCAAATCTGGGTTAAAAATTCAAGTTGGTGCCATGAAACAAACAACAGACAATTGGGCTAAAAATCAACTTCAGATTAGCACACACCACACATTTTAAGAACTCTATTTTGTGGTGAAGGTCAAGGTACTTCACGTTTGTGTTGAATGCATGTTTTTGAGTGACATCGGGATTGATTCTGACACCCTGGTACTTTGCTTTTCAAGATGATGCTATCTTTACGAAAGCATGAAACACAACACTGAGACAATCTGATCTCACACAAGACGAACAAGTGCTGTCATGGTCTATCAGAAAACAGCAACAGATTAACAAGCAACTCAGCACAGATAAGTTTAATCAAAAAAGAGATGAATGACGAGCTCTGATTCAAACGTGTCACACTCATTCACTAAACATAAAGCAGTAAATAAGCACACATAAACAGATGATTTTAAAAAGTAAAAACTCAAGTCCTTTCAAGTAGACTTTGCTGTTTTACCGCTTCAAAATGAATACCCTGAACAACATACAAATCGCCAGATCAGGCTTGAAATCATGGTATTCAGACCATGCACGAGACTTGCCTTGGCGGCTCGCCCCATCACTCTACGGAACATGGCTAAGTGAAATTATGTTGCAACAGACACGCGTGGAAACAGGGATTCCCAAGTGGCATCTTTTTATGGATCTCTTTCCAACAGTCGACGATTTGTCACGTGCTTCAGAAGATGAAGTCTTGAAGGCTTGGGAGGGACTTGGCTACTACAGACGGGCTAGATATCTTCACAAAGCAGCCAAAATCGTCAACGAGACAGGAGAGTTTCCAAAATCCCATGCTGCATGGCTCACATTGCCAGGCGTAGGACCTTATACTGCTGCGGCCATCGCTTCAATTGGGCTTGGCGAGGCTGTTGCAGCCGTTGATGGAAACGTTCAAAGAGTGGTCGCACGTTGGGCAGGCATTTCTGACCCTGTAGACGGGAAAAAAGGGGCAAAAGAAGTACAAGAGGTAGCAGATGCGTGGCTTGATCACAACGCACCAGGCAACCACAACCAAGCGGTAATGGAACTGGGGGCACTGGTCTGCGCTCCGAGAAACCCCTTGTGTGACCGCTGCCCACTTTCGAGCAGCTGTGTGTCAGCCTTCCAACGAGAGATGTGGGGGGTTCTTCCGACCAAGAAACCCAAAAAAAAAGCCATACGATGGGAATTGACATGGCATATTGCACGCTTTCAAAATTTCACAGTCACCATACAACGCCCTGAAACAGGAGTGTGGGCTAAACTTTGGGCCTTTCCTGAAACGCCACCCTCCAAAGATTTTCATTCTCTTGGCGAACTCATGAAGCCCGTCACACATCTGTTAACGCATCGCAAAATTGAGGCCACTATTCAAGGATGGGAAGCTCCCGACAAGGACACGATGGAGTCCTTCGCTGCCCATGTAGGAGGTGAAGTAATCACATGGGAAGAGTTGGGGCAACGTGCCATGCCGCGCTTGGCAACAAAAATATTTTCTGATGCTTTGGGGCAATAAACAGGCTGTCTATAAACACTCCATCCAAAAGATTGACCTAGATACAAATGCGTATTAAACCAGTCAAGGAATCAGCTTAATCGTTCTTAAATGAACTGACCGCATCCAGGGTTTGAGAAACTTCTGAGCTGTTGATCTCTGAACATACGAACCAAGACTCAAAAGCTGAGGGAGGAAGATACACTCCATTGTTAAGCATGTGATGAAAAAATCTTTTGAAAGTATCGTTGTCACCGACCATAGCAGATTGTAAATCAACAACAGGGTTGTCACAGAAATGAACACTCATCATCGACCCCACTCGGTTGATGGTGTGAGCAATACTGTTCGATGATAAAACAGCACGGATGCCTTCTTCTATTTCAGAAGACGTCTTTTCAAGATCAGAATATATCTTAGGATTATCTCGCAAATGTTTCACCATCGTATATCCAGCTGCCATTGCCAACGGATTGCCTGAAAGTGTCCCAGCCTGGTATACAGGACCAGCAGGTGCCAGATAGTTCATGATTTCTTTCCGACCGGCAAAAGCCCCCACCGGCAGACCGCCACCAATAATTTTTCCGAAACATACAATGTCAGCAGTAACACCATAGTGCTCTTGAGCACCCCCTGCTGAAACACGAAAACCTGACATGACTTCATCAAAAATAAGCAGTACACCATATTCATCACAAAGGGTGCGAAGCGATTCTAAGAAGCCCGGTGCTGGAGCAATACACCCCATATTTCCCGCAACAGGCTCAACAATGAGGGTGGCAACATCATGTCCATGGTCGATGAGAATTTTGCGAACAGAATCGATGTTGTTAAACTGAGCAAGCAAGGTGTCTTTGGCTGTTCCCTTTGTTACTCCAGGGCTATTGGGAGTTCCAAAAGTCATGGCGCCTGAGCCTGCAGCAATGAGGAAAGCATCTGAATGACCATGATAACAACCTGCAAATTTAATGATCTTCTCTCTTCCTGTTACACCCCTGGCCAACCGAACGGCGCTCATACATGCTTCAGTTCCAGAATTAACCATTCTAATCATCTCAATGCCTGGAACCATCGATGTAATCATATTGGCTATTTCAACTTCGATTTCTGAAGGTGTCCCAAAGGATGTACCCTTTTCAGCAGTTTCCTTGATTGCCGAAATCACGGGGTCAAAAGCATGACCCAGTATTTGCGGACCCCATGAGTTGATATAATCAATGTAATGATTTCCATCAACATCATGTAAAATAGCTCCCTTAGCACTTTGCATAAACACAGGTGTACCACCCACGGATTTAAAAGCTCTAACGGGCGAATTTACGCCACCAGGAATAGAAGAGTTGGCATCCTTAAACAGCTGGGAAGATCTCTGATATCTCATCTTGAATAGGTCTGTATTGTGAAATTAATGTGGGGAAGTAGAAGCCTTTTGAAAAAATCCGACATCGTTATAAACATCGGCTCTTGAGGCACACGAAAAAGAAAAATATGATGAAATGTCTGATGCATGCAATGGGTGA
>DDJR01000032.1:47785-62389 GCA_002339135.1 Flavobacteriales bacterium UBA2619
AGGGCTAGTTTAAACACTTCGCTTTAACACGATTTGCTTTAAACATTCAACCCAAGTTTCGCTGTCGTTTAAACTTTCAACAAGTTGTATTTTTTCACCCCCACACTTTTCAAATAATTCTTGATATTCATCTCCTATTTCAATAATGGTTTCAAGACAATCTGCTACAAAAGCGGGAGAGAAAACCAAAATGTTTTTCTTCCCTTCTTTGGCCAAATTTTCGATCACAACATCTGAAAATGGCTCAATCCATCCCCCACCCAGCCTCGATTGGAAGCAAACAGTAAAATCTGACTCTTTAAATTGAAATCGTTTGGACAACTGAATTGCTGTCTCATAACAACTCGCTTTATAACAAAATAAATTGGCGTCATTGATCCCATTTTCGCAATCATTATCCTTGCATATTCCATCTTTGTAAACCTTGTCCACATGTCTTTCTGGAAGTCCATGAAAACTAAACAATACATGATCATAATCCTTAAAATTGTATTTTCTTCCATTTTCTTCACAAGCTTGAAGGAACAATTCGTGATCAAAAAATTGCGAAACCAGACTGATTTCTGGAATGACCCACCACTTTTTGATGACATCCATGGCCAATTCGAGCACTGAACCATTTGTGGCAGAAGCATATTGTGGAAAAAGAGGTAAAATGATAATCTGCTTGAAATTTTTATCTTCCCAGCTTGATAAAATCTTTTTAAATGAAGGGTTTTTATACCGCATTCCAAAATCCACATGATACTCATCGCCCAAGGAAGATTGTAATTTTTTACATACACTTTCTGTGTGATAAATAATTGGCGATCCTTTTTCACTCCACAAATCTTGATAAATTTTCGCTGATTTGGGAGCGCGAAAAGGCACGATAATCGCATTCACTAAAATCAATCTTAACATCCAAAAAATATCAATGACTCTTTTGTCATTCAAAAACTGAAAAAGGTAGCTTCGGACATCTCTCGTACGAGGACTATCAGGTGTTCCTAGATTCACCAATAACACGCCTATTTTTGCTTGCATATCTTTAAAATTTTGGACCCACTTGGACCCGAGCTTGATTCAAAACAGATTGCCCTAGAATGAACGAAAATTCAACCAATTCTGGCATCCAACAGTGATTGAAAGTTTGAACCCCAACTTGTAATACTCTCATCACAACTAACGAAGATTGGTTTGAGATGTAACGTAACGTTTCGGCGTAATGCCATATTTCTTTTTAAACGAGGTAATAAAATGACTTGCAGAACTGTATCCCAAGTTTCCACCAACCTCATTGATGTTGAATTTTCCAGAGTCTAAAAGCTTTCTAGAATACTCCATCTTGTAATTGAATAAAAAAGTAAAGACTGAACTTCCATAGACCTGCTTGAATCCTTGCTTCAATTTTTTCAGATTTAGGCCCACTTCTTCAGACAATTCGACCAATGAAGGTGGGTCAATCATCCGATCAAGGACAATGTCCTTCGCCTTCTTGACTTTAGACAGATACTCGTCATCCATTAAAAATGGACAAGATTTAACCACTTCGGCACTTTGATTGAAATACACGCTAATCAATTCGTAGGCCTTGCCTTTCAAATAAAGCGGCTGAAGGTGGTCCTGAAAATGAAATTTGTTGATTTGATTTAAGACAAGTATCGTTTCTGGTGAGATGGGACTTTGATTGTAATATTTCTTGTCCTTGTGCTCTTCATTAAGAAACGGGATGTTTTTCGCCACTTCTGAGAAAAAACTATGAAAAAGTACGATTTTTACAAAAAGAGAGATCACTCTTCCGCCTGTTGGGATCTCTATATCTAGTGGTAAATTTTGGGTTGGGTTGTAAATCAGCAGACTTTGCTCCTGAAGAACATCTATGGAATAGTTCTTTTGATTGAAGTGGACTTTGACATTTTTCTCCAACACAAAATGAAATTGAATGTACTCTGCAGACAACTCTTGCAAAAGATAGTTACAACGCTCATCTAACTGACTGATATTAAGTAAAATCAAACCCTCATCGAGCATGAACAATTCCGAAGAACTTTCAGCGATATTTAATTTCAGCTCTTTCACTATTTAGACTGGTTATAAATATGCCACCAATAAGGGTGGAATAGTCAGTAAAACATACAACAAAGATAAATTAAAATCAGCCAAAACCTATTGTGATATTAAAAGTCCTACCAACGTTATTTCCACACTTAAAATTCAAAGTATTTTTGTATTATCAAGGTAATAAAAAGCCTCAATGCACAAAAGCAAAAATATCAATGACTTTATTGTCATTGGAGTATCTTACAAAAAGACCGAGACTGAAACTCGAGGCCTTTACAGTTTGTCTAAAGACTCTCAAAAGAAAGTCATACTCGAACTTCTTCAATTGGGAGGAGATAATATTCTTGTCATGTCAACTTGCAATAGAACTGAAATCTATTGTGAAGGACTGACATCCTCAAAACTCCAAGAGGTCTTGTCAAAAATATCTGGAGGCTCTTTAGATATACTCAATCAAATCGCTTTTGTCAAAGAAGGCATTTCTGCTATCAAGCACATGTTCTCTGTTGGCTGTGCTTTAGACTCCCAAATTATAGGTGACTTTGAAATCATCGGTCAAGTAAAAAAATCTTTTGCCCTTTCTCTGGAGACTCAAAGTTCCAATACCCTTCTTCACAGATTGGTGAATTTTGTCATCAAAGCCAGCAAGCGAATTAAAAGCGAAACACATTTAAGTTCAGGAGCAACCTCTGTAGCGTTTAGCGGAGTTCAATACATTAGAGATCATGTAGAGGAATTGGAGTCTAAAAAAATCATGCTTTTCGGTCTTGGGAAAATGGGCTCCAACACATGCGAAAATCTGGTCAAGCACTCCAAGCACAACAGCATTACACTCATTAACAGAAGCGAAGAAAAGTCCATTAATCTTAGCAAAAAATACAATGTCGTCAGTCGTGACATCACCTCACTTCAGGATGAAATTGACGTGTGTGACATTATGTTTGTTGCTACTGGCGCTCAAGAGTATACTGTAACTCCCCAAATGCTGCATCGAAAAAAGCCGATTTTAATTCTCGATTTAAGCCTTCCTCGCAACGTAGACCCCAAGGCTGAATCTTTAGAACATGTCACGATCATACATCTTGATGAATTAAGTCAGCTGGCCAACAAAGTTCTTGCGGACAGACTTACACACCTCCCAATGGCTTTAGAAATTCTCAAAGAAGAATATGCAGAATTCAAGGAATGGCTAGATTCGAGAAAGATTGTTCCGGTTTTAAACGCGCTCAATACAAAAATCAAAGGTTACAGAGACAACGAGTTGAGTAAGATTCTTAAAGATGTGGACGCATCGCAACATTCAAACATCGTTGCAGTCACTGACAAGCTTGTACTTAAGATAACAGGGCAAATTGCCAATCACTTGCGCAACAACAGCACCAAACCAGAATCTGACATTGCAGCCATTCAAGACATCTTCAAGCTAGAAGGATTACAGCAAGACAATGATTAGAATTGGCACCCGAGACAGTGTTCTGGCCCTTTGGCAAGCCAACAAAGTGAAAGCGTTATTAGAAGCTGAAGACCATGCGTGCTCAATTGTAAAAATTAAATCGCAGGGAGACCTCATTCTTGACAAGCCATTGTATGAAATCGGCATCACTGGTGTTTTCACAAAGACACTTGATGCAGCTCTTCTTCGCAATGACATCGACATTGCCGTTCACAGCATGAAGGATGTTCCAACACTTTTACCCAAAGGTCTTGTTGAGTTTGCTGTTCTAGAACGTGAAAACCCATTTGACGTCCTTGTGAAAGGTCCTGGAGGAAGCAACGCTATTGCAACGGGAAGTCTTCGAAGAAAAGCACAGTGGCTTCATCGTTATCCCAATCATGAAATTGTGGGGATTCGAGGCAACATCAATACGAGAATGAAGAAGGTTGCTTCAAGCGACTATGTGGGAGCTATTTTTGCCAAATCAGGTCTCATGAGAACCAACATTTTGCCAGAAAACGCTGAAGTTTTAGAATGGATGGTTCCAGCCCCGGCACAAGGAGCTCTTGTGATTGTTGGCAAATCAGATGACATTGAATTGAATCAGAAAGTCAACAGGCTAAATCACCATGAATCGCAACTCGCAGTGAGTATCGAGAGAGCCTTTTTAAAAACCCTTGAAGGGGGATGTACTGCTCCTATTGGCGCTCTGGCAATTGTTACAGGAAATAATGTTAGATTTACGGGCATCATCAATTCATTAGATGGACATACTGAACTGAAGATTGAAAAGACATCCGAAGATGCAAGAATGGAATTGGGTGAAATATATGCCCAAGAACTTCTGAGCTCTGGTGGAAAAGAACTCATGAAGGACATCAAATCACAGGCTGATGAAAAATAAGCCTAGAATTCTATCAACAAAAATCTTAAGCCAAGAATTATGTGAAAAGATTCATGACTCAGGTTTTGACTTGATTCAAATGGATTTTATTGAAATTGTCAAGAGTCAAGCACAACAGAAAATTGACAACCAAGCGGTGATGATCAGCAGCAAAAATGCAGCAGATTTTATAGATTTACATGGCCGTGACATTTATTGTGTTGGTCAAAAAACCCAGGTTGCTATCGAGGCAAATGACGTGCAAGTTTCTAGAGTGTTTTCAGACTCTCAAGAAATGGCTCTCCATGTCGCCTCAAAATATAAAACTGCAACCTTTATTTGTGGGGTGAGACGGATGAATCGTGTTCACGAAGTGTTTCAAGAGATGGGGGGAGAGCTTCAAATTATTGAAGCTTACAACACCTTACTTACACCCTCCGCGGTACCAGGATATTTCTCATTGGTTTTGTTTTTCAGTCCCAGTGGTGTTGAAAGTTTTTTTGCCGACAACTCGTTTGACGGAACCGCAATTTGCATTGGCAACACAACACGTTGTGAAGTGTTGAAACACATCAAACAGGCTGATGTATCTAACACTACCACGATAGAATCAGTTGTTGACAAAGCTATAGAAACAAGGATATGATGAAAAACGATTTATTTTTAAGAGCTCTTAAAGGAGAAAGCGTGGACCGACCTCCAGTTTGGATGATGAGACAAGCAGGGAGGTACTTGCCTGATTTCATGAAACTCAAAGCCAAATATGATTTCTTTACACGTTGCAGGACTCCTGAATTGGCCACGGAGATTACGGTGATGCCCATTCATCAAATAGGCACCGATGCCGCGATACTTTTCTCTGACATTCTTGTCGTTCCACAGGCGATGGATTTGCCATTCGAAATGAAAGCAGACATCGGCCCTTGGTTACAAAAACCTATCAGCTCAGCTGCTGATGTCAACAAAATCAGAGTGCCCAACGTTGAAGAGAAGTTGGATTATGTGATGGAAGCCATTAAGATGACCAAGTCCGAACTTGACAACGAAGTTCCACTGATAGGTTTTGCGGGATCTCCTTGGACAATAATGTGCTATTCAGTTGAAGGTCATGGGTCTAAGACGTTCAATAAAGCCAAAGGGTTTTGTTTTTCTCAACCTGAGGCAGCGCATCAGCTCTTACAGAAAATTACAGACACGACGATCATGTATTTGAAAGCAAAAGTCCGAAGCGGTGTTGATGCAGTCCAAATATTTGACAGCTGGGGCGGTGTGCTTTCACCCGCAGATTATCAAGTATTCTCATGGCCATATATCCAGCAAATCATTGATGCTTTGAAGGAAGAAGCTCCTGTCATTGTTTTTGGAAAGGGATGTTGGTTTGCACTAGAAGAAATGGCGACAAGCGGTGCAAGTGCTCTGGGTGTAGATTGGACGATTACTCCAGAAAACGCGAGAGCTTTTTCGAATAGAAACATAACATTGCAAGGAAATTTTGACCCCTCTAGACTCCTCTCTCCGATTCCAGAAATCGAAAGAGGTGTCAAGGACATGATCGACCGATTTGGAAAAGACAAATACATTGCAAACTTAGGCCACGGAATCTTACCCAACATACCTGTAGAAAACGCTCAAGCCTTCGTAAATGCTGTGAAAAACTACAAGTCATGAATGGATTAAAGCGTCCACGTAGACTTAGAGTGAACCAATCAATGCGGGATTTAGTCGCTGAAAACCGCTTGAGCCTTAATGACCTCATAACACCTCTATTTGTCATTGAAGGGAAAGGACAAGAACATGAAATACCGTCCATGCCTGGGTACTTCAAGCAAAGCTTAGATCTTACAATTGAAGAGGTGAAAAAGCTCTATGGGATGGGACTTAAGTCCGTGCTTTTATTTGTACAGGTTCGAGAATCTTTAAAGGACAACAAAGGTGAAGAGGCAATGAATGCTGAAGGTCTCATGCAACAAACTGTTAGAGCCATCAAGTCTGCTGTACCTCAAATGGTGGTGATGACAGATGTAGCTCTAGACCCCTATTCCTCATGGGGACATGACGGAATCGTTCAGGATGGTGAAGTGGTTAATGACCCTACTGTTGAAGTACTGGCAGAAATAGCTTTAAGTCATGCACATGCAGGTGCTGACATCGTCGCTCCCAGTGACATGATGGATGGAAGAATTGCTGCGATTCGAAAACGTCTTGACAGTGAGGGATTTCATAACACTGGAATTATGAGTTACAGCGTAAAGTATGCATCAAGTTTCTATGGCCCATTTCGTGATGCACTGGACTCTAAGCCGGGGTTTGGCGACAAGAAGACCTACCAAATGAATCCTGCAAATTCGATTGAAGGTGTCAAGGAGGCTTTGCTGGATATTGAAGAAGGTGCCGATATCGTTATGGTTAAACCTGGGCTGCCCTATCTTGACATGGTTTTAAGAGTGAAAGAAGTGTCGGAGGTTCCCGTCTCAGCTTACCATGTTAGTGGAGAATATGCCATGGTTAAGGCAGCAGCAGAAAAAGGTTGGATTGATGAAGATGCAGTCATTCTTGAAAGTCTACTGAGCTTTAAAAGAGCTGGTGCAGATTTAATTGCCACTTACTTTTCGAGAGATGCTGTTAGAATTCTAAAAAACACAGAACTTTGAAAAGTCTCTTACAGAAATACAATATCCCGGGTCCCAGGTACACAAGCTACCCTACTGTCCCTTACTGGAGTGAGGACGCTATTAACAAAACACAATGGCTCGACTCAGTAGCCAAATCGTTTTCTGAAAGCAACGATGCTGAAGGCATAAGCCTCTACATACACCTTCCATTTTGCGAGAGCATGTGCACATTTTGTGGTTGTCACAAGAGAATCACAAAAAGACACAGCGTTGAATCACCTTACATCGATGCTGTGCTTAAAGAGTGGGATTCGTATATCAAAGTCTTTGGAGCAACGCCAAGGATTAAAGAGATCCATCTTGGCGGAGGAACACCCACATTTTTTAATCCTGAAAACCTCAACAAGCTTATAGAACAGATTATGAGCAAAGCTGAAAAAACTGAAAACTATGAATTCAGTTTTGAAGCGCATCCTCAAAATACCACAAAAGAGCATCTAAAAACACTTTATGATCTGGGGTTTAAAAGAAACAGTTTTGGAGTGCAAGATTATGATCCTCTTGTACAAAAAACCATCAACCGTGTGCAATCCTATGAACAGGTCAAGGCAGTAACAGATATGAGTAGAGAAGTGGGATACACCTCGGTAAGCCATGATTTGGTTTTTGGTCTTCCACACCAGACACTTGAAAGTATCACTGATTCTATTGAAAAAACAGCTAGGTTGATGCCTGAACGCATTGCTTTTTATAGCTATGCACACGTTCCATGGATTAAGGGGTTGGGTCAAAGGGGATACAGCGAAGCGGATCTTCCTAAAGATGAACTAAAGCGATCTCTCTATGAATTCGGTAAAAAGCGCTTCTTAGAGTTGGGGTACGAAGAGATCGGAATGGATCATTTCGCACTTCCTACAGATGGTTTAACTCGTTCTATGCATGAAAAAACATTGCACAGAAACTTTATGGGGTATACTTCTGGGAAAACGAAACTGATGATCGGACTCGGCATGTCTTCTATCAGTGATTCTTGGTACAGTTTTGCTCAAAATACAAAAACTGTAGAGGGATATGAGCGTCAAGCAATGGCTGGCGAGATCCCTATTTTCAGGGGACATATATTGAGTGATGAGGACCTCGTCATTCGAAAGCACATTCTAAATATCATGTGCCATTTTCGAACTGACTTTGCAGATCCTAAGATGCAATTTCCAGAACTTCAAGACACCTTGTTGCGACTTCGTGAAATGGAAGACGATGGACTTATTGAAATTGGAAAAGACTACATTAAGGTATTTGAAATAGGTCGTCCTTTCATCAGAAATGTCTGTATGGCGTTTGATTTACACCTGATCAGAAAGGCTCCAAACACAAGGGTGTTCTCAATGACTATTTAGAATGTTTTCTTCCGTTTTCTGTTGTACAAAAAGATAGCAACAATTAAAGACAGAGATAACGAAGTCATTCCTATACCGAACATGGTCCAATTTGTCAAGGACTTAAATACGACTAGAAAAACAATTCCAAACAAAAAAAGAGTCGCCACTTCGTTCCAAATTCTCAACTGAGTTGAGTCCAAGTGATACTGATCTTTCTGCTGATCTTTAAAGATCTTGTGACAATAAATTTGGTAAACATACAGAAGTACAACAAAGAAGAGCTTCAAATGCATCCATGGTTGATTCAGGTAACCTGGAAGCTTTATCAACAACCAAGGCCCTAAAATTCCAGTCAATATAGCAGACGGCCAAGTAATGCCTAACCACAAACGACTACTCATTATTTTGAATTGATCCGTCAGAACTCTTTTCTCGACATCGGTCTTATCTTGAGCTTCTCTTTGGTAGATAAAGAGTCGTACAATATAAAACAGCCCTGCAAACCAAGTCACGATAAAGATAATATGTAGTGATTTTAACAAAAGGACTGGCATGCAGTAAAGATAGAAACTGCACACGGCTCAAACCGATTTTTAATCCATGTAATTTGAATGGTGTATTGTGATCGAAATGTGGGAGTTCATGCTATCAATAAAGGAACAATGGGATTTAAATGTGAAATTGGAATCACACACATAGGGTATTTTAAGAGGCCATTCAACAATTCTAACATTCCAATACAACCTTTGAAACAACCTGAATTGTGACACAATTAAACATAAAAGGGAAATCAATCTCAAGAAGGAATATTTTTATAGGGTTGATCTTTGGTTTGGGTATTGTTACTCTTACTCTTGTTACAAGCCTAGCGCACATTATTTTTTTATTGTTTTTTTTTATAGATTTGCATCTCTACACGGTTGTAGAATATTCATAATAAAAAATGGTCTGCAATTCTCATTCATCAAGAGTTTGAACAGCTACACACCTTTTACAACATGAGAAAAAAGTGATCTTATGTTTCAATGTTGACTTGAATAAAAACAACTGATTTTAAGGAACTCGAATTAAACTTATTAAACGAATGCTCTCTCGATTAAACATTGAAAGAAAAAAGGAGGTTCTCAAACTAAATCAAGAAATAGGCAACAGCTTTTCAATCTTTTATAAATTGAAAAACCGTGTTTTTGGTTCCCCCAAGTATCAAATCACATCGCTCAGTCCAGACATCATAGATCTGGAAAATGAAAACGGCACTGTGAATATCAATTTTGAGATACGACCCTATGGAATCGCTGGCTATTTCAGACTTCACCATGACGAATATTGTTTGTATTGTAAGTATTCACAATTGAGTTTCATGAAAAGTGGAGATGATTTCGTGATGCAATTTCCCCGACACCTTCTCAAACTGAAAATCAACAACATTACATCACACAAACTCTTTGTTCAAAGGTTTTATGACATCAAAAACCAAAGACTGATCGATGAATGTTCAGTTGAAAATACCTAGAAAAAATGTTTGACTTACTGCATATTGATTGATCTCAAGTGCACTAAAAATAAACGATAGGCAAGCATAAAATGGCAAAGATTAAATCGCCAGGCTTAATGAGACTATTCCTCTCCCAAATGGTTGTCATTTCTTGACGATGGCTCGTTTGACGCTTGGATCAGATTCAACGTACGTCAAGTTCCAAAGCATCTGTGCTCCAAAGTGTTTGGTATTTACCTTTGCCATCGTACATATTTGCCTGGAGTTGAGTGTTGAATTTGCGGTTGGGACGGGGGTCATTCCCAACCCCTGCAATGTAAATCCAATTGCCTGTGTTACTTGCTGGATCGTAATCGAGCAACATATGCTCAAACCACGATGCTCCAAGCCGCCAATCAATGCCAAGGTCGTGGACCAAGTAAGAGGCAACATTTTGACGGCCTCGGTTGCTCATATAGCCCGTTCGGGCAAGTTCACGCATATTGGCATTGACAAAGTTGTCCTTCGTTTGTCCATTTTTCCAAGATATAAAAGCAGAACTTCGTATTTCTCGGCTAGCGCTTTCTGGCTTAAGCGCTTTGCGGTGAAAGATGCGCACCCCGTATTTCATCGCTATAAAGCGAAAATAGTCACGCCACATTAACTCGAAAACAAACCAGTAAGTGCTTTTGTTTGCTTCGTATTTTCTCTCAAAACGATAGACTTCACTTGCAATGCGTCGAGGGCTGATGCATCCGTGGGCAAGCCATGGACTGAACTTGCTGCTGTAGTCGGCCCCTAGAAGACCATTTCTGGTCTTCTTATAGACAGCAAGACGTTTCGCTTCCCAAAAATAATACTTTAGTCTCAATCTTGCTTCTGAAGCTCCTCCCTTAAAAGGCAAGACACTCCTACTGTCTAAGGTAGGACTGGTTAGACCGAATGTAGCCAGAAACTCTCCTAGGACTGGCACATCATCTGAGATTAAGTCCTTTGGACAACAAAGAGTTTTTGGCGCAGAAATGCAATCGCGAACCACGCTGAGTTTTTCTATCTTTTTTCGAAACTGAGTGAAAGTGTCTGGAAGTGACTCTAGTTTCATCGGGATGTCTTCTGGATGAAACAGGGTTTGTCCTTCAATCCATGAACAGACCCCTCCTACTTGACAAACAGCACTCTCTACAGATTCCTGGATATCAATCTCTTCTGGCGTATGCTCCGCCTGAGCTGTGAGCGTGTTGCATGACCATGTCTGCATTAAGGATGGCAAGATCTTTTGAGGTCGGCCTTGTTTAACCAGTAAACTCCCTCCCAACTGCGCGATGGAATTCTTCAAGTCGTCTATGCTCTCAAGAAGAAAGCGCGTGCGAAAAGAACCTGTTTTAATATGTCCCCAACGATCTTGATCCCAAAAGTGCTCATCTAACACAACTACTAGAACAACCTCTTCATTTTGCAAGGCACAGGCCAAGGCGGGGTTGTCGTCCAGACGAAGATCGTTTCGGAACCAGTGGAGAGTGCGTGAAGGAGAGGTGATCATCAGGAATTCTGTATTTATAAAAAAAAACGGTTGTCTAGTTTCATTCATCTTGACTTTCATCACCACATCAAACTCTCAAACATGAGGGTAAAAAAGATGCCCACTCAGTGGACGTAAACTTTGTGACGAAGAGAAGAACTCGAACTGAGTGTTGCCAAGTCTTAACTCAATCAAATTGTGATAGATTCATCGCATCAATCAATCAATCTATCAAATTAACGCAATAAATCAAAATAGTATTATCTTACAAATCTAATTGAAGACAATGAGATCTTTTATTTCTGGTATGTGAATATCTGAATTAACCCATGATGAAAAAATATATTCGCACACTTTCACTAGCTATCCTATCAATCCTATCAATGGATAGCTCAGCACAATTGCCTAACGGCAGTATCGCACCAGATTTTACTGCTACTGACATTAATGGTGTAGAGTACAATCTCTACGAACTCCTAGATGCTGGAAACAGTGTTATTCTTGATTTCTTCGCTACGTGGTGTGGACCATGCTGGGACTACAAAGAAAGTAGAATCTTAGATGACATTTGGAATATCTACGGTCCAGGCGGTACAGGAGATGTCTACGTGTTTTCTTTGGAGTCTGACGGATCCACTACTTCTGCAGATCTATATGGCAATGGACCAAATACAATTGGTGATTGGGTAACCGGGACTCCTTACCCGGTTTTCGACAACGCACAGGGTATCTTTAACGCTTACGGAAACTCATATTTCCCAACGATCTATACTGTATGCCCTGACCACACTTTAGTTGAATCTGTTCAAGGCTCTTTCCAAAGCCTTGTTAATTCGATTTACACGACTTGTGATATGGAGCCTCCTGTATGTGAAATACTTAACATCTCGCCTGGAGAGCAACTGGCATGCAATCCATTGACGAACTCCTACACGCAACAGCTGGTACTTACCTATGAAAACCCTCCCAGTTTAGGTCTTTTTAACGTTAACGGCACCTTTCACGCCATCAACAACAGCCCGCAGATCATCTCTTTAGTAAATACTCCCGCAAACAGTGAAAATGTGGACGTTGAAGTATTTGTTAATACCGAAGAAACATGCTCTGCAAGCTTTCCCAATTGCTTCACCCAGAGAGATCCGTGCTGCGCTTTGATTCGTTTGCAATACGTAAATCCCAACTCCAATGTAATTAGGGTGAAGAACACTTCGGACTGTGGAGGTGACATCAGTGGTTGGGGAGTCGCTTCTAACGGAGTGTACAATTCCTTTGATGAGCTTTCTGGCAGCCAAAATTTATACTTAGAGGCAGGTGCTGAGATTCAGTTGGCTTGGTCAAATTGGTCCGCTGACGAAACATTGGGCGATTTACAATTGTACGGACCCACCAACTTGGTCATGGACTACATTCAGTGGGGAGGCTCAGGAAGTTTCAACGAATCCATTAGCTCATCCCTCGGTTTTTGGGAAGCTGGCACTTTCATTAACGCTCTCCCTCCTTTTGAATATATAGGTGATGGATCTCATGGATATGAATTTTGGACTGGTGCGGATATTCCTTGTGATATTTCAAATATTGAAGTTATTTCATACACAGATTGCAATCCAGCCACAGGAGATTACTCAGTTAGCTTTAAGGTTGATTACACAGGCGCGCCTGAAACAGGCGGGTTTACAGTAAATGGGAATTCTATTGTATTGCAAGAGTCAGGTTCGACTTATGTTATTGACATACCATCAAATGGAGTTTGGCTTAATCTAGATGTCAGCTTTGAAGATGAACCAGCATGTTCTTTCTTCCTAGGAAATGCTGTATACGGACCTAACTATTGTTACGTGAGTCAGGACTGTACCACAGACTTAAGTGAAGATGGGGCCGTGACGGTCCAGGATTTATTGCTCGTATTAAGTGAATTCGGGTGCAGTTTTTCTTGTGAGAATGATGTGAATGAAGACGGAAATGTCACAGTCGATGACCTTCTGCTTATTCTTGGCACTTTCGGCAGTACTTGTCTTTGAATGAGCCGATTTGTGTTAGATCATGTGATGAATAATCTACAGTGTATCGATCATCTTTCAAATCTTAAAGCAAGAAAATCAGCCATTTCCCTTCTCGATTTCTGATAGCAAAAATCAAGAATGACGCGAAAGTTTTACGCCACATACATCTCGGTTATCAGCACATCTTAACCCTGTCTGTGTGCCAAAAAAAAATAGATTAAAAGCTAACTAAGAACCTTCTTTACTTTGTAATTTTATATAAAAATTTACAGACATGAATTTACAAGAATTATTGACCTTGTTTAAAGAAGAAGAAGCTGTTTTTGTAAAGTTTCATGCTCCTTGGTGTGGTGTATGTAAACTTCTTACCCCCTACGTTGAAGCGCAGAAGACCGACTTGAGATTTGCAAAAGTCAAGTTTGTTGATGTAGACGTAGAAGCTTGTGAAGACATCAAAGAGGCCTTCAAGATTAACAATTTACCATACTTCACAGGTGTAAAAAAGGGTCGTGTTATCAAGGAATTTACGACTTCAAAAAAGAACCTAATTGATGAAGTCCTAAAAGAACTGATTTAATGAATATTACCACAATCAAAAATTTAGTGGAGAACAACACCATTTCCAGCTTAGAAAAAATGGAACTCACTATTTTAGACTCTATAGAAGGAAAAAATGACATCTCAGAAGAAGGTGATCAGTTATCCAATATTTTAGCAGCTAAACAAATCATTGAAAAGGCCCATGAAAATGGAACTGAAGTTAAAACAGAGATTAGATTGTTTTTTAAAGGTGTTAGAAACATCATTGGTTGAATTTAGAAAGCCTGAAGAATTTATGAGTTCTTCAATGAAAACTCATACATCTGTCAAGATGCAAGGAATGACTTTGTAGCTCCTAGAAAGCTACACTCTCCTCTGTAATTACACTTATTAACGACTGCTTCGAACATCTTTTGTTCCGATTTTCATGACGAATGAAGATGGTTTTTGGTCCTGAAGAACTCTCTCGATTCAGGAATCAAGAAGCAATTGCTGCATAGCTACTTTAGCAGTATGAAATTTAAACTTTCTCTCCTGGGGTTCTTGATGTCCATTGCTGGACCGAGTTATGCGCAAAACATGGCCCAAGTGGACCTCCAAGCCCTTTCAGAATTGAACACTCTTGTCGCCGAAAACGACGACCCCAAAGGCTTGGTGCAAGCCGCCGGAGCTTATCCCGTAGCCGAAGTACACGGCCAAGCCACAGTGGGATTCTTGGG
>DDJR01000032.1:62778-67386 GCA_002339135.1 Flavobacteriales bacterium UBA2619
CCGTGAACGCAGGGGCATGCCGACAAGGAATTGCCTCGTTTCGTGTGGATGCATATGCACTCCAGGCCTTGTGGCAAACCCCCATGGACCTTGTTGAATTGGCCTCCCGAGCGGTGCCCGATGTCAACAAAGCCCGCTACGGAACACGGGTTGACAGTGTGCATGCGGGATTCAACCTTCCGCAACCATATCATGGCGAAGGTGTGCTCATCGGCGTGCTCGATTGGGGCTTCGATTACACACATCCAATGTTTCGCGACACAACTCTCTCGACCTCGCGGATCCGTGCGGTGTGGGATCAATTCCGTCAAGCTGGGCCAACTCCCAGTGATTACGGGTACGGCACAGTGGCAGAATCCCCAATGGACATCCAATTGTTGGGAAGCGACACATCCAACGTCTACGGATATTCTACACATGGAACCCATGTGGCTGGTATTGCAGGGGGAAGCGGAGCTGGGATTGGATTGAAAGGCATGGCACCTGCAGCCGAATTCTTGTTCGCCACACTGATGGTGGATGAGTCCTCCGCGTTGGATGCCTATGATTGGATGCAAAGCATAGCAGAAGCCGACGGGAAACGATTGGTCATCAACAACAGCTGGGGCTTGCCACAATGGGGGACGCCAGACGGCAGTGCACTGAGTAACCAATTCATCGACGCGATGTCCGACGAAGGAGTCGTGTTTGTCAGTTCCAATGGGAACAACGGAAACGTGGACTTTCACCTTGACCATACCTTTGAAGCACCGGGGGATACCATCCGCTCTCGGGTCAAGTTTTACCCACTGACTGCCAACCCCAACGCCTGGGGCCAGAATCTCACATTGTGGGGCGAAGCCGGTGAGTCATTTGAAATGGGATTCCTGCTCACCATCGGCTTATCCACGGTTGTTGGCGAAAGCCCAATGTACAGCACAGATAACGGGCCTTTGATGCTGGACACCATTGAGGTGGTCAACAATGACACCATCGTTTACGACGTGGTATTGGAGCCGTCGCACCCTTCCAACGGCCGACCGTTCATGCAGATGCGCATCCACAAAGGAAGCGCCAACGTCGCCGTGGTGATGCAAGTGACCGGTGAAAGCGGTCGTGTGCATGCCTGGAATCACACGCACTTGATCAATGATGTTGGCAACTGGGGGCAGGACTTCCAAGCCTTCCAATCGGGTTGGATTGGTGGTGATCCGTACTACGGCATTCAACAACCCGCTTGCGGCCACAGCGTCATCGCCGTGGGCGCGTACACCTCGGAATACCTGAATCCAGTGGGAACAGAAGTGGGCGGCACATTGGCCAACTTCTCCACCTACGGACCTACCCTGGACGAACGGCTCAAACCCAATGTCTCCGGACCAGGAGTGAGCGTCGAGTCTTCCTTGAGTTCTTTCCGCGACAACAGCTACAGCATCACTAACGCGGTTGAGTTCGATGGGATAGAATACGAATTTGCGAAGCTCTCCGGAACGAGTATGAGCAGTCCAGCTGTAGCTGGTGTGGTTGCGTTGATGTTGGAAGCGAGCCCAGATCTTACCCCGGCTGACATTCGTTCCATCCTGGAATCGACAGCCCGCGAAGACGACGACACAGGACTACTGCCTGCTGCGGGAGATGAGGTTTGGGGACACGGCAAGGTCACCGCTTCACAAGCCGTCCTCGCATCATTAACATGGGATTCCAGTCTTGGAACTTCGGATCTGGCAGGCGAAAAACCCTTTGTATACCCAAATCCTGCACGAGAACAACTTTGGTTTACTGGACTGTCTCGCGGCGAATCAACCTGGGAGATATTTGACATTCACGGCCGGTTATGCCAGTCCGGCCAAACCCTTCATCTCACCTCCCTTGATGTTTCGGGTCTGCAGCCTAGCTTATACATCATTCAGGTTCGAACAGCCCGATCTTCGCAGGTGTTCAAGTTCCTGAAACGATTGTAATACATATCGAAAATGGTTCACAAAACACCCCTCAAAATAATCATGCATCAGAGATGTTTACCAAATCATGTTGTTCTGTTTATTCGCAGACCATACCAAATGAGCTAAGTAAGCTCAAGACATCCGCGACGGTTATCGAACCGTCTCCATTGAAGTCGCCTGGGCATGCCGAACAGGGGGTCCAGACGCAGGAGCCATCGTCTGTGGCTGCGCTCTCATTGTAATTGATTGCATCTGAATAAGTGCATCCGCTAGCCCACGTGTCTGGCCAAGAACAATCGTTTGGCGGAAAGATGCACGTACCGTCATCAAATGCCGCATTTGGGTCGTAGTTGCACGCCAACGGGTATGTACACGCACCGTATTCGATTATGATGCAGGGTCCATCCTCCCATGATATGACTCCTCCACCAAAGGTGGCTTGGCAAGAGTTTGAGTAGGTCACACCGTCGCAGCCGCAGACAGGATCATAAATCTCCGCACAGAACATCAAAGGATCAATCAAATTGGGATCGAAGCAGGTGGAAGTTTCATTCACATCGACACCCACGCTTCCCCCCAAAGTCCAGCTTCCTAAAAAGGTTCCTGGGATAATCTCGGTTTCTTCCCAGAACAAGTAATCCTCAATCAAGCACGCAACGGTATTGCCGTTCAGGGTGGCGGACTCATTTGTCAGGAGTACAGAAACATTTATCGTGTCTGTGAGTGGTATGTCAAAAGAGAAGGAAACGAAGTTGTTGTTAACTAAGGTCACTTCATGCAACAGATCGCCCCCCGAATTGGTGAACTCCCACGCCATGACATTGTCGCTTGGCGGCCATGTTAGGTAGCCTCCTGGATGATACATATTGATGCTATTTGGATTCGACCCGACATTAACAACTAAACCCATTTGATCACAGTCAACTGCTGTGATGACTTGCGCTTTCGTAATTAGAGAGAAACTCAGTAGGGTGACTAAAGTTAAAAAATATACTTTCATCGTTTTATTCATTGTGGAATTGATATGCTTTCTGACTACAAACTTAGGTTAAATGATTGTGAGTTTGAAAGTTGTGAAAGCTACAGTGAAATGTTCTATAGCTCTTCCAAATGCTTGACAATATTGCAGCCAGCAATTGAAATCTTAAAAAAAAGACTGTGGGAAATTGTCACATTTAGCTAGAGGCATGAATATTATTTCTTATCCTTTACAATGATTTTCCTTGACGCTATAGTACCTATAGTAAGCCTTGAAATAAGTAAATCTCCAAATGTGAACTTTGGATTACTTCACAATTTTCATCAACTGGAGTTAAAACATCTACTCTTCCAATTGGAATTAATCCAAATCCTAACTACAACTTTTGACATTGAACACTGCATAGCATCCAATTACATGTCACTTCAAAAGATTAATCCAGAAAACATTTATAAAAATCGCAGACAGATAAAAACAACCTGTTCTAAAGAAGATTTTATGATTTTACCAAATCAATATAATTTAACCTGCACCCAGATTCTAGTAGATCATTTTTATTGTGACATCTGTTTTAATGCAAATGAAAATAGTATAACATCTTATGACGGAAGAGAAATTTATTTTCGAAATAAATTACCATTAGAAATAACTAATGAATGTCTTTCTCTCATTTCAAACATGAGGATGGGTTCAATTGAGTACACAAAATTTATACATTTTCAAAATAGATAATTCTTTAACTGCGCTACTCAATGTTGATACGCACGTTTAGTGGTCAGACTGACCTTGAATAGTCACAAGTTTCTTAGTGGCAACAAAGCAAATTGATGTAAATTTAGAGCCTAAAACCATAGACATGAAACTTCTATTTACCTCTCTTATTTGCTTATTTCTTTCTTTCAGTTTCTTTGGACAAAGTCCTTGCAATAATGATGGAATAGAGGTCGTGTCATCTAACTACACATACTCTCCCACAGATTTATCTGTTGAAGTTGGCACTCTTGTTACTTGGTCAAACACTGATGGTTACCATAATGTAAATGGTGACATTAACACACTAACAGGAGAGCCTTTTGGTAATCCAGAAGTGTTCTTTATTGATGCAGTAAGCGGTGATGAAACTGGAGTGTGTATTGGCTCTCATGTCTTCAACGTGGCAGGTATATACTCTTACGATTGTTCTATCGGAAACCATGCAACACAAGGGATGGTCGGTACTATCACAGTAGGAACAGGAGGATGTATTTCTGAAGTAGCATTGAATTACAATGAGGCGGCAGAATTCGATGATGGTTCTTGTGAATACATCATAGATGGCTGCACAAATGAACTAGCCTGCAATTACAACCCTGACGCAACAGATGATGATGGGACTTGTATCATTGATATCGATTGCTCAGGAATTTGTGGTGGAAACTCTTTCATAGATGATTGTGGAGAATGTAATGCAACCTCGGTAGTATCAGCTGGATTATCATATCCAGTTTCAGTGACTGAGAACTGTGGGGTTTATCCAATAAGCCCGATGTATGTAATTTCTGTAACCGCTGTAATAGGAGCGTCATCCTTTGAAACATCAGATGCTTGGATTTATCTACTAGACGCGTCTGGGACTACTTTAGGAAGTGTACATGCAAATCCATCAAATTATCAGAATACAAGTGTAACAGTAGACTTTGAAATTCCAATTTATGTGAGTCAACTTCA
>DDJR01000032.1:67790-67990 GCA_002339135.1 Flavobacteriales bacterium UBA2619
AGAGGGTTGTGTAATTGATCCTGGATGCACAAATGAATTAGCCTGCAATTATAACCCTGACGCAACTGATGATGATGGCTTATGTGAGTATCCAGAGGATGGCTACGATTGTTTAGGGAATTGTATCATTGATATCGATTGCTCAGGAATTTGTGGTGGAAACTCTTTCATAGATAATTGTGGAGAATGTAATGCAACCT
>DDJR01000032.1:68375-74310 GCA_002339135.1 Flavobacteriales bacterium UBA2619
AGAACTGTGGGGTTTATCCAATAACCCCGATGTATGTAATTTCTGTAACCGCTGTAATAGGAGCGTCATCCTTAGCACCATCAGATGCTTGGATTTATCTACTAGACGCATCTGGGACTACTTTAGGAAGCGTACATGCAAATCCATCAAATTATCAGAATACAAGTGTAACAGTAGACTTTGAAACTCCAATTTATGTGAGTCAACTTCAACTATGTTCATGGTGGAATCCAGCATCGTTAATTTCCTTTGAATTAACAGGAGCAGAGGGTTGTGTAATTGATCCTGGCTGCACAAATGAACTAGCCTGCAATTACAACCCTGACGCAACTGATGATGATGGCTTATGTGAGTATCCAGAGGATGGCTACGATTGTTTAGGGAATTGTATCCTTGATATCGATTGCTCAGGAATCTGTGGTGGAAACTCTTTCATAGATGATTGTGAAGAATGTAATGCAACCTCGATAGTATCAGCTGGATTATCATATCCCGTTTCATTGACTGATCAGTGTGAGATTTATTCAATAACCCCGATGTATGTAATTTCTGTAACCGCTGTAATAGGAGCGTCAACCAATACCTCATCAAATGTTTGGATTTATCTACAAAACTCGACTCCGCTTAATGTAGGAAGCGTAAGTGCAACTCCATATAATTTTGAGATTACCACTGTTACAGTGGACTTTGAAACACCCATTTATGTGAGTCAACTTCAACTATGTTCATGGTGGAATCCCGCATCGTTAAATTCCTTAGAATTTACAGGGGCAGAGGGTTGTGTGATTGTGATTGATCCTGGTTGCACAGACATGCAAGCGTGCAATTATAATCAAGAAGCAAACTTGAATGATGATTCATGCGCGTATGTTGGTGATGACTGTGATGATGGAAGTGAGTTCACAGAAAATGATACCTATACAACAGGGTGTGATTGCATAGGTGATGAGATTGAAACATGTGAGGATGGAATTCAAAATCAAGACGAAACAGGTGTTGACTGTGGAGGCGCTTTTTGTGATGCGTGTCCGCCACCACCTTGTTACGGAACATTCGTTACTCTAACGCTTTACGATCAGTACAGTGACGGAGGAGGTACAGTTTCTGTTAACGGGGAGGATTTCCTAGTGAATACGGGAACAAACACGAACCCTACTTCTGCTACGTATTGTGTTGATCTAGAAACTTGTATTGAGGTTGTATATGCGGCTAATGACAATTGGCCTGATGAGAATTCCTGGGAAATCACCGATGCGACAACTGACGAGCTATTAGCTTCTGGTGGTAATGCCAATGCAACATTTGGTTATTGTGTTCCCGGATGTTCAGAAATGCAGGCGTGTAATTATAATCAAGAAGCAAACTTGAATGATGATTCATGTTTATATGATGGTGATGACTGTAATGATGGAAATGAATTCACAGAAAATGATACCTTCACAACAGATTGTGAATGCTTAGGTGATGAGATTGAAATAGTGCCTGGATGCACTGATGAAACAGCTTGCACCTTCAACCCAGAAGCAAATCAAAATGATATGTCTTGTATTTTCCCAGGTGATGATTGTGATGACAATGATGACTTTACTGACAATGACATCTTCAATGGCTTATGTGATTGTGAAGGTGAACCATTACAGGGTGGATGTACTTATGAAGCTGCGTGCAACTATGACCCCGAAGCTGAGTTTGACAACGACACTTGCTTGTATTTCGGTGACCCATGTGATGATGAAGACCTTAACACAGAAGATGATGAAATTCAAGAAGACTGTGAGTGTGCTGGAACTCCCATTTCTACAGTTGATGAATTAGATGCTTTATCAGTGCTCATTTACCCCAATCCAGCATCCAACAACCTGACAATAGACTTGGGTGATTTGAATGGGGTTAATACAACAATTAAGCTCTATGACTCATCAAGTAAACTTGTCTTTGAGAAGCAGTCATTATCAACTCTAGTGATAGATGTTTCTAACTTTGCGAAAGGCATGTATTCACTTGAGCTGGCAACTGATGAAAAAATCTTGAGGAATCAAGTTATTGTTGAGTAATTACTAAGCTGCAATTTGCTTCAAATCGTATATGATCTGAAAGATGGCACCACATTTGCGTAATTAAAAGATCCAATAATAACCAAATAACCTATGAAATCACGATTACTAATTCTAGCTCTCTTGTCTTTAATACTTTTTTCCTGTACTAAAGAATATAATTGTGTTTGTGGAAGTGATGGCGGTGAACCGTATGTCTTAATTATTAGCGCAAACAATCTTGATGATGCTATAACAGAGTGTTCACCGTCAGGATCTGATTGTGAAATAGAGGAATAAACACAAAATGTAAGCACATATGTAGGCACAGCAAATATGACAACTTCATACTAAATAAGATTACTGTTGAATCACAAACTTTAATGCATTTGGCCCAGATAGGACGAAATATGTTCCGTCAGACCAATCGTGTGTAGGTATTTCCACTACTATCCGACCATAGCGAGTGTTTCCGGAGACAGTATATTCCCAGACGCATTGTCCCATAGAATTATAAATGTTAAAAGGCGAGTGTGTTGGCATAACTAATTCAATTACATCGCTTGCTGGATTTGGCCAAAGGATAAACGTTTCATTGTCGTAGTAAGCTCCAGTTTCAATGTCTCCTGTATCAAATTCTTCTGAGTTAGAAAAACAGCCATCAAAATATATTTCAGCTGAATATTGACCTTTTGAATCGGGTATCCAATTCATTCCTGTTCCCACAAATTCTCCATTAAAAAACCAAGCAACAGAATCGACATAAGGAATGTTTGTGATTGAAAGATCTAAGATGCCTGCAGTGTATGAAATTGAGGCAGATGCATCTAGAGGACAAGTTGTAAACTTTGCCAGAAAGATATCATGTGTATGTAGCGGAATTGTATTGATACGTTCATTTTCATTCATGTCTCCAGAAATAGTGTGATTATTTGATTCCCAATGATCAAACATCCAACCGTTTGTCGCATTTGCTTCAATCTCAATTGGACAATCTTCAAAATAGATGCCATGCCAAGGTAGTGGGCCTGGAACAATGGTGTTAATTCGTATTTCACCAGCCATTGGAGGATATACATCTAAAATGCATTCATGGCTCTCTGGAAGCTCGAAACTATTCATCAAATGTTCGCGAGAAGTTCCAACGCGTAGTTCATTATGCGCTATCAAATTATCGATATAGGATTCCCATACTAGCATTGTTTGCGGTGAATCCCAACGGTCAATGTGATGTGGCATAGTTTCACTGATAGATTCCTTAGCATCGAGAACCATAGAAGTAAAAACATCTGGTTGAAATATTGTGTTGACTAAGTCTGCATAGCGGTTGATGAAACGAAGACGTAGTGGAATGTCCTCCAAAAATCGATTAAAAAGATTGCTGTGGACACTTGGAAATCCTGGATTTCTTGCCATCTCAATATAATTAGCATTTACGTTATTGTCTAAATAACCAAAGCTCTCGTCAGTGTCATACAAAATGTACCTCCAAGGCATATCAGGTGCTGAACGAAATGTTTTAACGTTGTTTAATCCCCAAGCAATACCCATCCAATCAATGTTTTGTGCGTATGTCTCGAAAATGAAATAATCCATATAATTTTTAACGTCAAATTTCTCTTCGAATAAAGTTGCAAAGTTCTCTTCAAGAGTTGGGGTGGCTAAAAGCAATGATGTTGATGAATAGAAATCCTCATCAGAACCGTGTAACAAACCATTCGGTCCAATTAAATCTACTTCGTCATCATTAGTGAGAAATTCGTTTGCGATAAAATGTTCGTCAGATTTTTGTCTCACACCGTACAACCCCCAAAAATCGCCGTTCAAATACAGTATAACAGGACGCCAGTTGCTTGCAACATTATGGGTAGTACGTGCCAACTGTGAATACATGCCATCTTGGAATTTTGTGCCCCAACTGTGCTGTCCTCCATTTCTTAAATTCAGATTGTTAAATGAGTTTAGCTGTGGAGCGTCTTCAAAAATTGGGTAATCAAAGTCTCCTGTGTATTCATTGCGAAAATCTAATCGGAAAGAACGTTGAGGTTCAGCGCGAGACCATCCACCGTGAATTTCTAGATCCAATTGTCCTTTTTCTTGAGACACTCCGTTTTCATCGAAAAATTCAATTCGGGCAAATCTGGACCATGGCTCCCAAAAGTTTGCACCGAAGTACGGATAGTCAGTTCCAGCATTTGGGCCGGAGACGTAAATCCCAGTTTCCCAATTCCATAAATTATTTTCATCAGTAATAATTGAAAACATCGGAATATCTGGTGTAAACTCGTTGATTATGTATGTATAATCTTGTACTGCACTTGGTAAAGAATTTCCTCCTGTGCTAAATGATCGTAGGCTTAATACATTAGAGGAGTATATATTGAGTCCATCCGACGGAAATATAGGATCGTTTGTATTAGGTATGTCTCCGTTCATAGTGTAACGAACATCCAGTCCGCTAGATGGTTCTGAGATTTGAACATTCAATGGTGAGGTGTACCATCCTGAAGGTACTGACGCGTCAGGAGCAGTTTCAAATCCGTTATAGCATACATCTAATGGATTTACTTCACCAGGCGAGGGATTGTCGAAGATGCACCAATCTTCAGAGTTTCCTTCAGGCCTACCCACTGAATGGCCAAACACTATGTCTGGATGTATGGGTAGAGCATCAATTTGTTCTCCTTCGGCATTCCAAAGCACAACAGATTCTCCAGGACTTAATTTGAATGAAGTGTGCATTAATGCTGAATATTCAGGCCACCAAGCGGGTGGATCCATCCAGTCAGAGGGTTCACCGTCTTTTCTTGTCATTCCAAGAAATGGGCGAATAGTAAGGTCACTGGATTCGGGAGAGTCGTTGTGTACTTGAAAAGCTAATACATTTTCACCTGGCACAAGCCAATTGCTGAATTCACTTTCATCCCACAACCTTTGCTCAGGTAATAAATTCTGGTATAAGTTGGCTTCAATATACGTGTTAGAAAAATCATTGTATTCACCCAAAACCCCATTCATTGAAGTGGAGCGAGACACCTCGTTGCCATTAAGATAAGCTATGTATCCGTCATCGTAATCGACTGCCAATGACATGTAGCCCCAATCTAGAGGGTCTTCTATATAAAATGATTTTTTTATAAAAATTACATTTGCATATTCTAGCACAGTAGCGTCGTCATTGTCACCGTACCCAAATCCACCTTGGCCAAGTGACCAGCCTATGGAGTTAAAGCCTGGTTCATTCCAACCTGAAAGTGGATTTGAAGTTGGTACAATGTAATCCCAAGTATCAGAATCTATGGCAGGACATTTCCAGTTTTGGGACATGTAAGACTTGTCCAATCCAGATGAAGCAATGAGCAACCTCTGACCTGATTGTAATTCTATATAAGGCAATTCCCAACCATTGTCATACTCAAATTCATCATTCAATCTGAAACCTTCTAAGTTGACTGCTTCTTCTCCGTCGTTCCTAAGCTCGATCCAGTCACTTGATTCCCCCATAATTTCTACCCAACCATCTTTTGCAGAAGCCTCTGAAATGATTATTTGACTTGAAGAATAACAGCAAAAAAAACAGGATGAGATAACTAAGAAAATATTTTTGTGTAAATTCTTCATGCTACAATTTACGTCGCCTTTCCCCAACACTATCTCTCTGCTCGCAGCGTCCGGGATTAGAAACAGAAGCGACGCAGTCGCTTCTGTTTCTAATCTCTTTCGAACCTCTCACCCACCTAAATCGACGTCCTTTCTTGGTGAGGATAAAGTCACTTACTAACAAAATGCAGGCACAAGGATAGGCACAGTAAAAAAACAAAACCCCGCTATCGCAATGATAACAGGGTTTTAGAATTTTCAGTTGTAGCCCGTAGGGAGCTACACACCCCTCAGTAAATACA
>DDJR01000004.1 GCA_002339135.1 Flavobacteriales bacterium UBA2619
GGGTTATGATTATACTTGGTTGTGGGAAGGAAATCAATTGGGTGATTTGCAAAGCAGCATTGTTTCTGATTTGCCTCCGTCCACGGGTACATATTGTGTGATTGTTAATGATGATTGTGAGACTCCACCTGCGGAGTCATGTATGTTTGTCACGATTGAATCACCCCTGGATGTAAGCTTTGTTGCAGACACGACGAAAGCTTGTGGTAATGGTGCTTTTGCATTTTCGAATTTGATTGATCCAGCCTTAATTACAACCAGTGTTTGGGAATTCGGGGATGGTGCTATGACAGCTGAGATGAACACTGATCACATCTATGACTCTCCTGGTTTTTATACGGTTACATTAACTGTTAATTCACTTTTAGGTGGGTGTGAGTATGCTGCGACAAAAGAGTCTTACATTAATATTTATCCTTTACCTACCGTAGGTTTCTATGCGAACCCTCAACCGACCACTGTCCCTAACACGACGGTTACTTTTGATGGGTTACAGAGTGACAATGTGGTAAGCTGGCTCTGGACTTTCAACTCTTACAATCCGCTTGGATTTGCAATTGTAGAGGATCCTGTCTTTACCTTCCCTTACGATCGAGGTGGATTTTATCCCGTCAAATTAGAAGTTGAAGATATCTTTGGTTGTACAAACCAAGTGACTCGTGAGATTGAGATTCGTGATTTATTCAATTTGTTTATTCCGACTTCGTTCACACCCAACAATGACGGAACGAATGATGCTTTCTTTATCCAAGGCTCAGATATTGATCCTGAAAGATTCGAACTTCAAATCTTCAACCGTTGGGGTGAGGTTGTTTTTGAAACCACGGACATCAATGACAAATGGAATGGAAAGGTGGCGGCAGATGGAGACCACTTTTCTCGCAACGGAACTTACACTTACCGTGTTGAAGTACACAGCATTAGTGAAGAAAGTTGGAGGAAAGAAGTGTTTGGATATGTTATGCTAATCCGCTAAAAAAAAAGTCCTTACACCAGTTTTAATTGATGCCTTTAAACTGCAAGAGTTCGTCCATTGTGCCTGTCGCCACACTGTGGTAGTTGGGGCGCGCTTTTTTGTAGATTCTTACAGCCATATCTCTTTGATCTGTATCAAGCATCGCTTTATAGAGTGGTGTTAAAAACTTCCTTCTCCCCACATGAACAAGAAAGGTGTCCAGGCGTTCATATGAAGCCAAATGTCCCTTTAAAACAGCTTGTTCAAGCCATGCGAAGAGGACTTCATTGTTTCCTGTAGAAGAGATTTTGTACAAAGAATTTAACTCATCCAGTCTTTCTAAAGTTACCGTTGAAGGAATGCTCTTTAAAAAACGATAACGCTCTTGGTATAGCCAGTCACTCCATAACAAGTCGCTTGTTGCTAAGGTTCCATCAGCCCAATTTCTAACTGCGATATCAACATTCTCGATTCTTTCGCTTTGAATTTCTGGACAGTTGTCAGGAAGTCCAGCACCGTCTATCCAAGCAGTAAGATTAACGGCATCGCGGGTCGATTGATCAGTGAGAAGGGTTCCTTCTAAATACTCGATGAAGTTATCCGTATCCATGACCGTGAATGCGTGTTTTGTAAAGTACTCAGAGAGAAAACTGTCAAATTGAGTTCTTCCTACTGTTTCTTCAATCATGCGTAGGAATAAAAACCCCTTGTCATAGGCAATGGCAGTCATTCCGTCATCGGGGTTGCGGCCCTTTAAGTGAAGGCGAAGATGGGTGTCGTTGGGGTTTAAATCCGACAATTCATTGACTAAACCTCTGTAGCTAAGGCTGGCAAGCATCTCGCTTATATCTCGGCCGTAAACGGCTTCCATAATTCTTTGCTCGAAATACACAGTAAATCCTTCGTTAAGCCAAAAGTCATCCCATGTTGAATTCGTTACTAAGTTTCCGCTCCAGCTGTGAGCTAGTTCGTGTGCAACCAAGCTGACAAGGCTGCGGTCACCAGCGATAATCGTGGGTGTGGCAAATGTTAAGCGTGGGTTTTCCATTCCGCCAAATGGAAAGGCAGCAGGCAGCACTAACAAATCGTAACGCTCCCATGCGTACTTTCCGTAAAGGTTTTCAGCAGCAACGAGAAGGTCTTCCATCTCTGCAAATTCATACTCAGCTGCGTCGATGAGGTCCGGAGTAGCGTATACACCAGTGTGCTCTCCAACACTTCTGAACTCCACATCGCCTACAGCGAGGGCCAGAAGGTATGATGGTATGGGTTGATCCATCACGAAAGTATAGTGTCCTTCAGGGTTCTTTTCAGTAGGATTCACAGCACTCATAAGCGCCATCAAATCTTTAGGCACATCAACTGTAGCATTGTACGTAAATCGGATTCCAGGTGAATCTTGGCAAGGAATCCAAGTCCTTGCGAGAATGGCTTGGCTCTGTGTGAACAAGAATGGGTTTGCATCTTCAGACCCTTCGACCCAAAGGAAGGCATCGGCACCAGGTTGTGTGTTGTATGTTATACTTACTTTTTTAGTTGAAGGTGTGATCTCGATACTTAAAGGAGATCCGATGAATTCTTGTTCCTCTCCTATATTGAAAGGGCTATCTTTCCCGTCAACTTGTACGCTGAGAATATCTAACTCTCGGATGTCCAAGATAACTTTCTGAGCTTGGTCAGATGTTTCGAGATCGAAAGTTGCTGTAGCTGCAATCGTGCGAGATTCGAAATCTACAACAGCATTCCAATCCAAGTGCGTTACAACAGCTTCTGCTGGTTTGCTATAACTGTGGTGGTCAGTGGCTCTTTTCATGTTAAGGATTGCTTCTTTTTTTGCACCTGTGTTGTTGTCTGTTGAAGGTGTAGTTGTCGAATTTTCACAACTGATTAAAGTCAATAAACCAATTGTAACAAGGCTGAATTTGAATACGTTCATTTCTTAAAGTTTTTTAAAGCTCTTCCTGTTAGTACAAATAAGATTGTGCCGAAAGCCGTTTTCACAAGCAGCCCTGGCATGAGGACTTCTGTGGCTGTAGCAAAATCTATGGAAGAAGGAGTGAGGGCGTCTTGAAACCCAAGACCGAGGAATAGAATTGTTGTTTGTGATAAAAACAGAATGATGCTCCCTGTAATAAATTCGTGCTTGAGCAAGTTGGTTTTTTTCGATGCATAGTTTGCGGCTTCACCAGCAAAGAGAGCTGCGATGGGAAATGACAATAGGAAGCCGCCCGTAGGACCTGTAAAATGAGCCCATCCTGATGCACCACCATGAAAAATCGGGGCACCCAAACCTCCTGCCACCAAATACAATCCCGTTGCGGTAACACCAACTCTACTGCCAAATAAAAACCCGGAGAGCACCACCAAGATCGATTGCAGTGTTATTGGCAACCCTTGAGCTAAATCGAGCTCTATAGACCCTAAAAACGCCATCGCAGAAAAAGACATAACAACATAAATGCCATCGTCAAACAAAACGTTTCCAGTAAGTTTAATATCAGATCGAATCATTCTTCTAGATGTTAATCTCTTTCGAAATTCTGTTTTCCAACCGACTTGAATACGACTTTGTTGTTTTCTCTATTAACGTCCGCTTGTAAAAGGAGTGGGTCTAGGGAGATGTTTAAGATGCGTTTTCCTTGAGTAGGCACTTCGAGTGTATACAAGGGATTTGTCCAAGGCCAATCCAAAGCAATTTCTTCTCCTTGATTCATTTTTCTATGACCTCTCATGATCACAAGTGGAATGTGGTATGTTAATGATGTTCCGTCTTTGAAAGTCAACCTAAGATCCTGAGGCATCGGCATTGTTCCTACTTTCTCAAGTACGATTGTGCTTGTATCTTTTCTTGTGTTTATGGACTTTATCGCGTAATCTATTGTATGTGTTGTGTTCACAAAGTAATCGAAATACCAGTCTAGTTCGATTCCAGAGGCGCGTTCCATGACTCTCTTAAAATCAGTTGGGCCAGGGTGCTTGAATGACCAAGTCGTAAAATACTTCTTCATGCCTTCATTCCGGACCTGTTCACCGATGATGGCTCCGAGTTGCTCAACGAGAACTTCTCCTTTTGCATAAGCTGCAACTCCGTAGGCACGGTTTGTCGTATAGTGATCAGCATGGGTGCTCAGTGCTTCTTCATTTCCACTAAGTGCTTGCTTGATGTATCCGTAATACGAATAGGAATGTGCTCCTCCAACAGTTTCTTGAGTCATTTCGCGGGGAGAAATAACCTCCATACACTCTGACTCAATCCACGAGGTAAATCCTTCGTCCATCCATTCATAGAGAGCTTCGTTTGTGGCCACAACAGCTTGAAACCATGAGTGTGCCATCTCGTGCACAGTGACACCAACAAGGCTTGGAAGTGATCGGTCTCCTGTGACCAGAGTCATCATTGGGTATTCCATTCCACCATCACCTCCTTGCGCAATCGTGTATTGTGGATAGGGGTATTCTCCCACAAAGTCGTTGAGGAATCTCATCGCCTGAACAGCAAATCTCGGCAATTCGAGCCAAGCGGATTCGTATTCATCATTTGGCACATAGACAAGATTCATCTTTGTGTCCTTGCTTACAGAAACAGTTTCATAGGTAAAGTCTGGGTCTGCAACCCATGCAAAGTCAATCACATTTGATGCTCTAAAGTGCCATATTCCTGTGCTTTTAGATTGTTCAGGTGTTTTTTTAGAAATACCTGTTGCAGCGACACTGTACCTTTTAGGTAAGTGTATCGTCACATCGTAATTGCCCCAAACACCATGAAATTCTCTTCCAATGTAAGGGTGTGAATGCCAACCTTCGTGGTCATACTCACAAAACTTAGGGTACCACTGTGTCATGCTAAGTTCGATCCCTTCTTTATTCATCCATCCTGACCTTCTGATTTGTCTAGGAACTTGTGCTTTCCAACTCATTTGAAAATTCACTTCAGAACCTGAGGCTATAGGTAAAGGCAATGCCACGACTAAGATTGTTTCCTCAATCGTGACTTTGCAGGGCATACCGTCCATGGTAAGGATTACATCTTTAATCCATCCCCACTCTTCCTTAGGCAGTTCAGATATCCTTGAACCTACTCTAGAGTCTGGGTCAGAAATGTTTCGTGACCTCACATCCATCATGCTTCCAGGTTGAAATGCATTGAAGAAAGCGTACATAAAGACTTTATTTAAGTCATCTGGACTGTTGTTCTCATACATGACATCCATCTTTCCATCATATTGATGAAGTTCTGTATCAACTTTAATGTCCATCTTGTAATTTGCTTTTTGTTGCCAACCAGGATACTGCGCAAATACTGAACTTGTGATGAGTAGGTAAGTTACTGATAATAAAAAGACGTGAGTAGCTTTCATTTTTCGGAGTCTTGTGTGTTTACGGTATACACCATAACCCTCCTTAAAGGGTTGTGAGGGTTTAAATAATGTAGAAGTCGATCTAATCTTCCAGGACTAAATTGAGCAACGTAAGATAGTGATGGATATTCATTTTTAAAGCGTGTTATTAAATCTCCCAAATGACTGTTACCCACAAAGACAATGTAGTTGGGTACAGTCGTGTTCATGTCTTGGAGGTGACTGCGTTTTTGGGCTGCAATATCCGTGGTGGCATCAGCAACGGTAAAGTTGTCCCAAGACCCGAGGTAAAAGCGAGGTGCAAAAGCTTTGTCGTCTGCAGTAACGTAAAGAAAGCTTTCTAAATCTCCCCTCTGTTTAATTGCACTCATGGCCTTCATTTCACTTGTGTTTTTTGAGGATAATGTAAGACCTGCTAGACAGGTAATGTTGATCAATATTGTCGCTTTTATCAAGATCCCTCCAAGTTTTTTTACCACAACCGTATCCAGCCATGAAATTTTTTCTTTTAAAATACCCCAACCCATCATGCCAGTGATAATGACAAATGGAACTGCAGGAAGGATAAAGCGTTCTTGTTTGTTGGGAAACAGTGAGTGGAAAATAACAAAGGCCAACGATGGTAAAACAAGCAAGGAATATTTCCGAAAGCTACTTAAGTACCCTGCAAACAACAACAGCGATATGGGTGGAAGGCTTAAAGCCAGGATCACCCATACAAAATTCAAGGGACCGCCTTGTGGGTAATCGCCGGACTGTGTTAAATTGTATTGAATGTAAGCGCCCAATTGTGCAAATGGTTGATGCCAAAGCACGATGTCCGCGGGGACTTGAATCAAGGCAAACATGCCCATCGCCGACAAAGCCAATGTAGAAGATTGTTTCAGAGATAGAAGCATGTTTCTACGGCCTCCTTGGAGGGTAAACGCAGCGACATATCCCAGCCCGAAGATGCCCACCTGATATCTGAATCCAGTAGCAATTCCTAAGAAAATACCGGATAGGATTAAGCTTTTCAGATCATATTTTCCTTCTTTTGATTTGATCAAAACCCAAGCTGAAGCTAGAAGTGGTGGAATGACAAACATCTCCACAAGTTGGTGTACACTCAGTAAAGGCATCCAGGCGAGAGCCGCCATCATTAAGCCCACATACATTGCGGATTTCTTGCCGCTTAATGTCTCAGTGATTTTATACGCCAAGTACACAGAGAGTAAACTGTACAATCCGTGAAGTAGTCTGATGACCAGAGCTATGGTTGTGGGTTCAGAGAGAGTTGAAAATTTTAACAATCTAAAAAAGCCATAATGAAGACCGGCATAGGCGAGGTTTGTGTAGTGAGGCTTAGGAACTCGCTCAAGGGATTCTTGTGACCATGGCATCCAGTTGTTGTAGTCTTCGCCATCGGCCCAGCTTGCCGCCGCTTCAATCACCCAGAAATGATCGTCGTGCATTAAATAACCTGGAGACATACATGCCGCAACAAGTCTCAAAAATGCTGCTAATAAAATGATTGAAAGTAAGGGCCGTTGAGCAAAAGCATTTTTAAGCATCCTTCACATACTTAATTCAGAACGTAGAGCAATCATTTTTAGAACGACAACGGCAGCTTCAATTCCTTTGTTGCCTAAATGGCCTCCAGATCTAGCTTGAGCTTGCTCAGCGTTGTTGTCTGTTAGGACACAAAATGCCACTGGTTTACCTGTTTTCAAGTTTACATCTTTAATTCCTAATGCTGCTGCTTCACACACATAGTCGAAATGAGCAGTTTCTCCTCTAATGACACTTCCTATGGCGATCACACCATCAACCTTTTCAAGGAGCATCTGAGATGCAAGAGGCAGTTCGAACGTTCCTGGAACAGATTGAGTCAGAATAGAATCTTCGGGAACACCACATGCAATGAGAACCTCTTTAGCACCTTCGAGCATTCCATGTGTGTAAATAGAATTCCACTCAGAAACGACGATGCCCACCTTAAAGTGGGCACCATTGGGTAGATCCTTGGGATCGTAAAAGCTTAAGTTATTTCCGGCCGTAGCCATATTACAAATAATTTATAGTGAAGCTCTAAGAGCAACAGCTTTGGTGAACATCCTACTGTTGGGATGATTTTCTTCAATGTGAGATAGAATCGACTTCGCTTTTGAAGTGTTGCCTAGCTCAATGTGAGTTAAAGCTTCCTTATAGTGGTATGTAGGTGCAAGTACCTTTGCTGCCAATCCTGCATCAGATGCGTTGGCGGCTTTGTTGTAATATTCAGCTGCGTGAACGTAATCACCTAAGTCAGAATAGCAATCAGCCATACTGGCGATAGACATCGGAGATAAAACATCATCATTAAAGTTAACTTGGTTGAAGGCTGTAATTGCATCTTCAAACAATCCGGCATCACGATTAATCACGCCCACTTGGTATGCAGCTCTGCTGGCAGCATTGGTACCTGGGTGGTCAGCCATGATCTCTTCGAGTCCGGCAGAAAAGCCATCGCCAAATTGAGCAAGGTCTAAAGAGTCAATAGAGAAGTAGTATTCTGCTTGGACTATCGCTTCTTCAGCGGCTAGTTCTGCAGGGTCAGACACCAATGTTTTGTATCCCATAAACGCCAGTATGATTACTGCTGCACCTCCGAGGATGATCGTAAGCTGGTTGCGGTTCTTGTCTACAAACTGCTCTGTCTTTGTGTACACCTCATCAACGTTGAGGATTGTATCGTCATTTTTCTTAGCCATGGTAAATTTTATTCCTTTCTAGTAGGATTGAAGGTGCAAAAATAAGAAATTCGCACTATGCAATTAAATTCTCTTCACCTGATTCATTTTAAAAACCATTTAAGTGGTGATTTAACGTTCGGAAAACAGGTGAATTGCTTGCTCGGAGACAATGGTTCAGGGAAGACAAACATCCTGGATGCCTTGCATTACCTGTGTTTTTGTAAAAGTTATTTTAATCCGATAGATTCTCAAAATATTTCACACGGCGAGGCCTTTATGATGATAAAAGGTTCGTTTTCACACCTGGGAAACGAGGAAATTGTGAGTTGTGGAGTAAAACGAGGCGCAAAAAAGGTCTTTAAAAGGAACGAAAAGGCTTATTCTCGACTACTTGAGCACATTGGAAAATTTCCAGCAGTAATTATCGCACCTGACGATTCAGAAATCGTGAGAGGAGGGAGTGAGGTGAGAAGAAAATGGATGGATGGTGTTATCTCTCAGTTTGACAGAACTTACTTGGAAAAGCTCATAGACTACAAGAAAGCAGTAACGCAAAGAAACAATCTGTTCAAGTACTTTGCTGAAAACAGAGTGTGGGATCCGACCCTTGTGGAGCCATGGGATGCACGTATTGCTCCCAACGCTGTATTTATCGCGAACTCTAGAAATGAATTTATTAAAAAGTTCCTTTCTGTTTTTAATCAGGTTTACAATGAGATTTGTGGTGGAGGAGAAGAAGTAAGTCTTGATTACATCTCCAATGTGCCAGATAAAGAGGAGGATTTTTTGTCGCTGCTTGAAAATTCACGAGAAGACGACAGGAGAGTAAGACGGATGACTTGTGGCGTACACAAAGACGATTTGGCCTTTAAGATTGGCGATTATCCTTTGAGGAAATTCGGAAGCCAAGGTCAACAAAAGACTTTCCTTGTTGCCCTTAAACTAGCACAGCTTGTGTTTTTAGAACAGGCAACCGGTGTGAAGCCCATTCTTTTGCTCGATGACATCTTCGATAAAATTGATGACAAGCGAGTCAGGGCATTGATGGACAGAGTGACCGATGGGACTTTCGGTCAAATTTTCATTACAGACACTCACCTTGGGCGCATCCCTGAAATGTTTAAATCAACTGGTGCAGATGTTCGTGTTTTTGAAGTAATTGACGGAGAAGTCAATACCTTAGAGGAATGAAAATGCCCCCAAGCAGAAAAAACCGAATGCAGCCGCTTAGTGCTGTGATTGATAAGTTTTTAGTGCTTAATCGAATGCATTCGAAACTCGACGAGGTCGAGGTGGTGCTTGCTTGGAAAGAAGTTTTTGGAGATGTCATTCATAAAAAGACACGTCACTTGATGCTTCAACAAGATGGAACTTTGCTGATTTCTTTAAACAGCGGACCTTTGAAGGAAGAGTTCAATCATGAAAAAGCAAAGATTATTGCAATGCTGAATGACCACTTGAAAAAAGATATTGTGAAGAAAGTCAGAATTCGATAGGTGATGAAAAACAAGGGCCTTATTTTATTTGTTTCAATCACAGCATTAGTCATAGCGGCTTTCGCCACGCGTCCTCTTTATCTTCATTCTGATGAGAATCCTTTTCACACCAGAACATTCATGAGTACCTATGGTGGACTCCCTGACACGTTAAATTCACTTTTTACGGGAAGTGGTAAGTGTGCAGGATGTCACGGAAAAGACCCCAACTTTTATGCATCAATTCCTGGCCAAACATCTCCAGCTATTGCTATGCCTGATGCCTGGGATGTAAACCCAACGGACTCTTGGAGAAGTTCGCTGATGGCGAATTCTGCAAAAGATCCATTTTGGCGTGCCAAAGTTGCCCACGAAGTGGCTGTAAATCCTTCTCACCAAGCTGAATTGGAAGACAAGTGTACCTCTTGCCATGCGCCTCTCGGTAATTTTGCAGCAGCTCACATTGGGATAGATTATTACACCATAGAGATGATGTTGACAGATTCATTGGCACTTGACGGTGTCAGTTGTGTTGCCTGTCATCAACAATCCGCTGACAGTGCTGGTATTTCATTTAGTGGAGATATGAAATTTGATTCAGCCGTGATTTATGGCCCTTACGGCATAGGAAAAGATGAGCCCCCTCTTTATACTCTTCCCATGAGTACCTACACTGGGTATGAAATCATGCACGGTGCGCACATGGTCAACAGCAATGTTTGTGCAGATTGTCACACCTTAGTCACCAACAGCGCTGATCTTGAGGGCAATTTAACTGGTGAGATGTATGTTGAACAGGCGACGTACCACGAGTGGGTCAACTCTGCGTTTTCTGGTGAAGGAATTGATATTCCGGAGGTCTTTGAGAACCAAGAAGCGAGCTGTCAATTTTGCCACATGCCAAGAATTGACGACCCAGTAATTATCTCCTCTGGCTATGCATTTCTAGAGCCCAGAAACCCTTTTGGCCTTCACACCATGGTGGGAGCTAACACAGCAATGCTAGAGATTTTACGTGACAACGTTGAGGAATTGGGGCTCACTGCTACTGCTGCTCAGTTCGATTCAACGATTGCGCATACCAGAGATATGCTTTTAGAACAGTCCATCGATTTGGAAGTTCTTGAAATTTTTGACACTGAATCCACTGCTTTGTCTTTTTCAGTTTTGCTGAACAACAAAGCGGGCCACAAATTCCCATCAGGATATCCAGCAAGACGAGCTTTCATAGAAGCGATTGTTGTCTTCAATGGCGACACTCTTTTTCACAGTGGAAAAATGGATGCCGCTGGAGCTCGTATCTTAGGGTCAGACGATTTTGGGCTGGATGTCTTTGAGCCTCACTACGATGTTATTACTGATGACTCTCAAGTTTTAATTTATGAGCTTGTGTCAGCTGACATCAATTCCAATCCCACAAACGTCCTTGAGCAGGCCTATTTGTCACTCAAAGACAACAGGCTTGTTCCAATCGGATTTAGCATGAACCACTCAGTCTATGATACAACAAGTCTTGCTGGTGCTGTTCTTGAAGACCCTAACTTTAACATCATTGATGCGTCTGGGCAGAGTGGAAGTGGAAGCGACCGGGTGACTTACATCATGCCGGACACACCAGAGTTTAACTCTATAGACTGGGGAACCCCTGCTGAAATCACGGTAAACATTTACTATCAAAGCATGCCTCCTCGTTGGGTAGAGTCCATGTTTGACTGGGATTTACAACCCATTTCTACATTCCAGGACCTGTTCGAAGAGCATGGGTCTGCAGCTGTGTTAATTGCGAGTAGTTCTTCGCTTTTAATCGGTGTAAACGATGTCGAAGGTGAGAATTTCCCAGAAGCCAGTTTCACATTGGGTCCCAACCCAACTTCAGATGGATTCACAACTATTTATTACTCTGAACTCTCTGATTGTATGGATTTCGAAGTCTTTAGCGCAACCGGAGATTTGTGTTCTCATGGGACGTTAAATAGAGGTCAGGGTTCTCAGAAAATTGAACTTCCGCAAACAAAGGGTGTTTATTTTGTTCGGATTTTAAGTAGCAACGGAACTTCTCAGCCTAGATCTCTACAGGTAGTCGTTCGCTAAATTCGCAAGATCTGATCTCTCGCCTTTTTCTAATGTGATGTGACAGTAAAGATCTTTTCCTTTAAGTCTGTCGATGACATAGGTGAGACCATTGGATTGTTCGTCTAAATAAGGTGTATCGATTTGTCGAACATCTCCTGTGAGAATAATTTTCGTGTTTTCTCCAGCTCGAGTGATGATTGTTTTAACTTCATGGGGTGTCAGATTTTGGGCTTCATCAACAATAAAAACGACGTTAGAAAGAGACCGTCCACGTATGTAAGCTAAAGGGCAAATCTGAATTTTCCCATTCTCTTTCATCTCCTCAAGTGCACGGTATTTCCGCTCATTCTCACCGAATTGATTTTTAATATAATTCAGGTTGTCCCAAAGCGGTTGCATGTATGGATTCACTTTGTCTTCAGCATCCCCGGGTAAAAACCCCAAGTCTTTGTTTGACAGAGCGACGATGGGCCGCGCTAAGATGATTTGGTCATATTGATTGCTTTGCTCAAGAGCTCCTGCAAGTGCTAGCAAAGTTTTGCCAGTTCCCGCAACACCACATATCGTCACAAGGTTAACATCTGGGTTCTGAATGGCATGAAGGGCAAAGGCCTGTTCTGCATTTCGGGGCTTGACACCATAAGCGTATCCTTTGTCTACCCGTTCAATCTTCTTCTTCGATTCATTGAAATATCCAAGTGCAGACGATGAACAATTTTTCATGACATAGAAGTGGTTGTTGGCTCTTGCTTCACCCAAAGTGGATAATTTCTTAGTCGATCCGGCGACATACATTTTCCGAATAACACTAGCATCAAGATCTTCTAAAATAGTCATTCCAGAATAGGCAAATTTCATGTCTTTCACTTTGCCAGTCTTGTAATCCTCAGCAGGCAGGTTGAGTGCTTTTGCTTTCAGTCTCAGATTAATGTCCTTAGAGACCAAAACGACTGTTGCATCTACTTCCTGAATCTGCAACGCCAAAGCGGCATCGAGTATTCGGTGGTCATTGGTTGTTTTTCCAAACACTTGGTCTGCAACTCCCTTTCCCTCTGACTCTCCCAAAATGATTCTCATCTGACCACCACGTCCGTTTCCCAGTGGAATCCATTGCTGTAACGTGAAATCTTTGCTGAGTCTGTCTATGATTCGTATGGATTCCCGTGCCTCAAAGTTCTTCGTTTCATTGCCGACTTTAAAGTTGTCAAGTTCTTCAAGAACAGTGATTGGAATCGCAATCTGATTCTCTTCGAAATTATTAATGGCACTGTGATCGTAAAGTAGAACGCAAGTGTCAAGAACATATATTTTTGTCCCAACATTTTTTACTCTTTTTGCCTGTTGTTTTCTATCAGGTGTGTGGGGAGTTTTTCCCGTCGTTTGTACTACAGCAGCCATGAAGTTGTGGTCGTTTGTCAGGCATTGTGTTTCCCCAACGTTGCGGGGAGAGAAGAGGCCTGAGATTTACAGTTAATTCCTCCCCATAAGTTACCTTTTACTTTTGTTGCTTTACACAACTACCTCACGACACTTTTTCACAGACCCAGTAGTGATAACCTTTTTATTTCAAGTTT
>DDJR01000023.1 GCA_002339135.1 Flavobacteriales bacterium UBA2619
GCAATCATCACACGCATAGAGCCCATCAAAGTCACTGCAGGAATCGGTGTAGCTGAGCTCGATACTGAAGGCCGTGTCCTCCACGCCGAGTTTAAAGATTTTCATTATGTAACTGTATATACGCCCAACGCCTCTTCAGGTTTAAAACGACTTCCTTTTCGTGAAACTTGGGACATGGCGTTTCGTGATTATTTGGTGAAACTTGATTCTGACAAACCTGTAATCTGTTGTGGTGATTTAAATGTTGCACATTCTGCAATCGACCTAGCACGGCCCAAGCCCAACTACAACAAAACACCTGGTTATACCCAGAAAGAAATTGATGGAATGAGTGAGCATTTGGGGGCGGGATTCACTGACACATGGCGTTCTTCGCACCCAAACGTTGTGAAATACAGTTGGTGGAGCTACCGTGGTGGAGCTCGAGAAAAAAATGTAGGCTGGCGACTTGACTACATGCTAGCCAGCAACAGGCTCGTGAATAAAGTCTCTGACTCCTTCATCTTAAATGATGTCATGGGATCTGACCACTGTCCTGTTGGGATAGATTTACAATTATAAACCACTTACATTCGCTCACAAATTCCATGTGTGCAGCATGAAAAGATGTGGCTTCTTTGCTGTAAAAAGCAATGAAAACAATCTTTACCAGCTTACTCCTCACATCCTGTATATCGGCTCTTGCTCAATGTCCAGTTGACCTGAATGGAAATGGAACCGTTGACGGATCTGATTTGTTAATGCTACTTTCGTCTTACGGACTCTCATGTGAGGGCTTACCCATTTACGAACCTAAGATATCGGAAATACACTACAATCCATCAACTGAACAGGGCACGGACACAGAGTGGGAATTTGTTGAGATTTACAATCCACATGAGTTTGGACTTCAACTTGGCGGATGGAAATTGGCTGACGCAATCAACGCAACAGTTCCAAATGAGACATACATGGAACCCAACTCATATATCATTTTTGCAAACGACACAACTTCATATCTGGGTGAACTTCCCCCCTTCACTATTTTACTGCCCTTTTCAAGCAGTTCTAACTTGCACAACGGCGGGGAAACCATTCGCCTGCTAAGAGCCGATGGCTCTGAATCAAACCAAGTGACCTACAGTGATTACAATGGATGGCCATCCGAGCCCGACGGAGGTGGATCTTCATTAGAATGGCGTGGCACTTCGTATGACAACCTTTTGCCAGAATCATGGGTGTCTTCAAATGCCTTCGGAGGGAGTCCTGGTAGCGCGAACAGTGCATGGGCAGACTGAGCTAAAAGAAAACAACGCCACCAAACCGCCTGTCTTACATTCTTATTTAAGAATGCATTCAGTATGATATTTAGCAAGGCCTTCAATTGGCTTTTTGATTAGGTTACCCATCTGAATACCTCTTTTTTCGCAGGCCTGTTTCAGATCTTCAGCAAAGTGAAAGGCAACACTTCCAATAAAGTGAACTGGCATTTCCTGGTGAGTTTTAAAACAAGCTACGTGGGCATCTAGAAACGCACCAAAACCATCTTGAAGCCAACTTTTAACTATTTCTGCATCTCGATGCTTTTCGATAAACTTCATGAAGCTTGCAAGAAAAACGTTGGGATTAGCTTCTGTATAGACCTTTCTATTCACATCAGTAACAGTAAAACCAAATTCATTCACAAAATCATCATGGATAGATTGAGGCAACTGTTTGTAAAAAAAAGCGCGCAACAACCGCTTACCAAACCAACTTCCACTTCCCTCATCACCTAAAATGTAAGCAAGAGATGGGACCTCTTCATGAACTTTCATGCCATCAAAAAAACAAGAGTTTGATCCTGTACCTAATATACATGTAATGGCCGGCTCTCCTGACCAAGTTGAATATGCAGCCCCATCAAGATCATGACCAACATGGATTTCAGCTTGAGTAAACACCCTGCTTAGTCCTTTTTCGATCACAGAGCACATCTCCTTAGAACTTGAGCCCGCACCATAGAAAAAGACTTTACCTACATTTAAGGCAATGTTCATCAACTCAATGTGGCCTGAAAGTTCTTTCTCTACAAGGTTAGAAGAATGAAAATATGGATTAAAACCAATTGTACTAAACTTAGCTAATTCGTTTCCTTCTTCATCAATGGCGATCCAATCACTCTTCGTTGAACCACTATCTGCTATTAATATGATCATTTGATTCTTATTATATCCTACTAACTAAATCCACAATTCTATTAGCGTAGCCCGCTTCGTTATCGTACCACCCAAATAATTTAACTACATTCTTTGATGCTCTTGTTAAATCGGAATCAAAAATACAACTGTGGGGATCACCCACAATATCTGAACTCACTAAAGAATCTTCGCTGTAACTAAGAATGCCTTTCATAGGCCCCTTAGAAGCTACTCTCATCGCTTCATTCACCTGCTCAACTGTAACATCCTGATTCAGAACCGCTGTCAAGTCTGTGATAGATCCTGTAGGTGTGGGAACACGCACTGCCAATCCATCTAACTTGCCCGCAAGTTTTGGTAAAACAAGCCCTACAGCAGCAGCAGCTCCTGTAGATGTTGGAATGATATTCACCGCTGCTGCACGAGATCGTCTAAGATCAGCGTGAGGAGAGTCTTGCAACACTTGGTCTGATGTATAAGAATGGACTGTCGTAATGAAACCTCGTTCAATCCCAAAACAGTCGTCCAACACTTTCACCATTGGTGCCAAGCAGTTTGTAGTACATGAAGCATTGCTTAAGACAACATCAGATTTCTCTATAATATCATCATTAACGCCCAATACGATTGTTTTTACATCATTCGAAGCTGGAGCGCTAATCACTACCTTTTTTGAACCTGCATGAATGTGAGCTGAAGCCTTCTCTTTCGTTCTGAATGCTCCTGTAGATTCAATCACAGTATCTACTTTTAATTCTGCCCAAGGAAGGTTTAAAGGGTTTCGATCGGCAGATACTTTGACAACTTTGCCATTCACGATAAGATCACCATTGATCACTTCAACTGTGCCAGTAAACTTTCCATGAATGCTATCAAACTTAAGAAGATGAGCGAGTGTTGCGACATCTGTTAAATCATTAATGCCAACAACCTCCAAATCATTTCTCTCTTGTAACAATCGAAATGACAATCGACCTATTCGCCCGAAACCATTAATAGCTATGCGCTTTTTTAACATCTAATTTTATTCTGTATTCGTTGTTAAATGGATAAAATGCGAGCAATTCGCACCTCATCTTGTAATGTATGTATCTTATTGACAACCGCCTTTTCAAACGGGGTCGAAATTAATCTATTATTCACAATTCCTATCATACAATTTGACTCGCCTTTTTTTAATGCTTCAATAGCTTCAACACCAAGTCTGGAAGCCATAACTCTGTCAGAGCATGAAGGTGCTCCTCCTCTTTGAAGGTGCCCCAATACTGTAATTCGAATATCGTATAAATCTGTTTTATTTTGAATTTTTTTCGCAAGCTCATATGCACCTCCAGATTTATCGCCTTCAGCTACAATCACAATACTACTGGATTTTTGACTTCTTTGGCCAGCTTCTAGGACTTGAATTAAATCATCAGCGTCCAGACCTGTTTCAGGGGTCATGACTGCAATTGCTCCAGTAGCAATTCCTGCACGCAATGCAATAAAGCCATTGTCTCGTCCCATAACCTCTACAAAAAACAGTCTGTTGTGGCTGTCAGCTGTATCACGGATTTTATCGACCGCCTCCACAACAGTATTGGTCGCTGTATCGAAACCTATCGTATTGTCAGTACCAGCTAGATCATTGTCGATCGTACCAGGCAAACCAACAATTGGAAAATTATGCTCTTCATAAAATTTCATGGCACCTGCAAAAGTTCCATTCCCCCCTATGACAACAAGCCCATCGATTTCGTTTTTACGAAGGTTCTCCAAAGCCCGCAATCTTCCATCTTTGGTTCTAAACTCCTCACATCTTGCTGACTTTAAAATCGTACCTCCACGCCCCAGTATTTTTGCAACCGACCTCACGTGGAGTTTTTTAAAATCACCATCTACCAAACCTTGAAACCCCTTAAAAACTCCGCAAACCTCAAGTTCATGAAAAACCGCTGTACGCACAACTGCACGTATTGC
>DDJR01000098.1 GCA_002339135.1 Flavobacteriales bacterium UBA2619
CCCGTAGACCATTTCGAACCAGTTAAAGTGGCTCAATCCGTGAAGCTTATGAATGTGAAGCATGCGGTGATTACTTCGGTAGATCGAGATGAATTAAAGGATGGAGGTGCAACTATTTGGGTTGAAACTGTTCGAGCTATTCGTCACCAGTGCCCAGAGACGACTCTTGAAACACTCATTCCTGATTTCGCTGGAAAGTGGGAGAATCTTCAAAAAATAATTGATGTTGCGCCAGAAGTTGTTAGCCACAATATGGAAACGGTTCGACGACTTACAAAAGGGGTTAGAAAGCAAGCGAAATATGACAGGTCTCTTGAGGTTTTGAAGCGTTTAGGCGATGCAGGAATACGTACAAAAAGTGGACTCATGCTTGGTTTAGGTGAGACCAAGGAAGAAGTCATTGAATCGATGGATGATCTGAGAAGCGTTGGAGTCAAAGTTTTGACCTTGGGCCAATATCTTCAGCCAACACCAGCCCACCTTCCCGTATTTGAATTCATTCACCCAGATTTGTTTGAAGAGTTTAGATTACAAGCCTTAGAAAAGGGATTTATGTATGTGGAAAGTAGCCCACTTGTGAGGTCATCTTATCACGCAGAAAAGCATGTTAAATAATCAGTATTGTTGTAACTTCACCGGGCAATTTATTAGATAGTAAAACTTATATTATATGAATTCAAAGTACTTACCCCTCGTTGCTTTTGTAGCCATTGCATTAATTTGGAATTTTTCTCCAGTTGAGAATCAAGTTTCTGAAGCAACATATTCTCCTAGAGCTATAGAAAATGATATTCAAAGAGAAGCCGACGGTGCAGCTGAAATAACGCGTATGTTGTTGGCAGATGTAGCCACAGGTGAAATCAACTCTCAAGGTCTTAATGAACTAAGAGAAGATGTTTTAAAATTTGCGGATGTACAATCACGAGCAACCTCAAAAAATACAGATCTGTCATGGACAGAGTTGGGGCCTGACAATATTGGAGGTCGTACAAGAGCAATTGTAGCTGTGAATGAAGATCTTATTTATGCCGGTTCAGTTTCTGGAGGTCTTTGGAGATCACTGGACGGCGCTAATACATGGAGTCAATTGACTGGCATGCCATTTTTAATGATTGCCTCGATAGCTGTTGCAGACAACGGTGATATTTATGTTGGAACAGGGTCTAGTTTTGATGGTGCTGGTGGTGAAGGAGCCTCAGGATTCCGAGGTAGAGGTATTTGGTGGAGCAATGATGGAGGTGAGACATTCACGATTGTTGATGGAACCGATCCAGGTGAATTTAACAATGGAAACTGGTCCTCTACTGACGCCTTGGTCAAGCACCCCGATTTTGACAACAGAGTATGGTATGGTTCTAATTCATCATTTGGAACGATTGAGGATGGTGTTATAGACATTAACCCTGCAAGCGGAGGACCTGGAGGTGGAGTTTCTGACATCACGATTGCGCCGGATGCATCCTACATGCTCATAGCTGCTACAAACGGTTTGGTGTATCGATCTACTAATGCACAATTTTCAAACTTTGAGTCGATAACAGCTGGTGGTTCAAGCAGTGGTAGTTTACCTCAGGGTGGTATCGGAAGAGCGAGAATTGCAATTTCTCAAGATGATTCAGAGCATGCATTTGCATTGTATGCGACATCAGGAGGCCTTTTCTACGGTCTATATTACTCAGACAATTCAGGTCAAGATGGTTCTTGGACAGTATGCTGGCCTGGTGGAGTTGAAAGTTCAACACCACTTCCTCGCTCACAAGGTATTTATGATTTGGCATTGGGAATTAAGAAGGGGCAACCTGATCTTGCTTATGTAGGCGGCATTTCTCTGTGGAGATCGGGTCCAAATCAACAAGCAGAGCCAGCGGCAAGTTCCTTTAATTTTCCGGGATTTCCTTATGGAGTTCACGCAGATGTGCACGAGATTATCTTCACTGAAGAAGGGACCATGTTCATTGCATGTGATGGAGGTATTTACAAGAGTGAAGACGGAGGAACGTCATACATTGAATCAAATAACAACTACAATGTTACCCAATTCTATGGAATGGCTCACAGTGCGGGAACAGCAGTTTTAGGTGGAACTCAAGACAATGGATCTTTGTTCATTCCAGGCGACGGTGTTTTTTTAACAGATGAGCATGCATTTGAAGTCAACGGAGGTGATGGATTTGATTGCGCTATCAGCCAAGTGACTGATGCGACAGAACAAACTTATGCATGGTTTGCCGCTTCTCAGAATGGAGGCTTAGCGCGTGGAACTGTATCACCTGGAGCTTTCAGCAATCTTGGCGATTTGTGGGACAATGATGTATCTGCGCTCATTGACGAAGAAGGAGACTTGGGTCAGTTCTATACTTGCCTTCGCTTGTATGAAGATACAGAAGATGACGAATCTCAGCAAAACATTATCCTCGTAAATCCATATGGAGAGACTGTTTCTGACAGTACATTTCAGCTTTACACGAACAGTCAGAATCTCCCGATTGAATATACTTTGCCTGAGGGAGAGGAGTTGATGTTTTACGAAGAGATTGCAAGGCCAGAGCGTCTGCTAGATTACATCTTAACAGATGACCCTGATTACTTCTGGTTAGCACCACAGGTAGCTCAAGAGCAATTTGTATGTTACGATGATACAATTGGTGTAGATACGGTTGCAGTCATTTTAGAAATCATCCCCAACTTGTTAGATACAATCGTTACTGTTGATGGAATTGATTACGATGTGACTCTTAACATAGGGAATGATACTATTTTCGGAACTGATGTTCAGTATGATGTTGTAGAGTTATGCGACTCGATGTATTTCTACCCAGCTGACACCCTTGTTGATGAACCAGGCAGAATACTTGTTCACGACCCTTACACAGCGATGTTAAGTGTAGGCTTTGTAGGGTCTCAAGGAGTTTGGATGACAAGACAAGGGCTGAACTTCAATACGACTCCAGATTGGCTTCGTCTAGGTGCAGCACCCGTTGGTGGAGGAGCTAAATCTATTGAGTACGTTGTGAATGATACAGTTCATGCAGGCGACGTGATGTTTGTAAGTGGTTGGAATGGAACGCTTGTTAAGTTTTCAGGCTTGAAGGATGTTTACGCTCAAGAAGATGTTGAAGAGCATGTTGTTATGGAGACGATTGTTTCTCAAGCCGGAAGTGCTATCACTGGAGTAAGTGTTGATCCTAACAATGCGAATCACGTTGTGTTTACGGTTGGTGGATACGGAAGTGTTGTTGCGGGTAAAGTCAGAGAGTCTTGGAATGCGATGTCTGAATCACCAACGTTTTCTAACATTTGGTCAGTTCCAAACTTGAGTAAAATGCCTATCTATGATGTTGTAATCGACTTTCAAGATGAGTCAGGTGCTACAATCGTGATTGGTACTGAGTACGGAGCATTTATAACAGACAATGGAGGTGATGATTGGACAATGTCCAATGTAGGAATGTCCCTAACGTCCGAAGATTTAACGGCCCCAATATTCGACTTGAAGCAGCAGTGGCGTTCTGAGACAAGCTGGAGTTCTCCTTCGAACACGGGAGCAATCTATGCAGGATCTCATGGAAGAGGTATTTTCCGATCTGACTCATTCTTAGGTTCAGAAGAAGTTGTTGTAACGAACCTGAATGATGCAGAGAATCTCCTGATATATCCCAATCCAGTTGTGGGATCATCAGCTCAAGTTAGCACAGCAAACTTTGTAGGAGCAATGGTGATTGAAGTCTATGACCTTCAAGGTAGAATGGTCTTTTCAAAGAGTCCGTTGAACAACAACTCAAGTGAAAGTGTTTTCATAGATGTTAGTGATCTGACGAACGGTACGTATGTCGTAAGAGCAGCGAGTGAATTTAAAGTATTGGCATCAAAAATGATTGTCAGACGATAATCAAGGAGCATTAAGTAAATAAAAAAAGGGAAGCTTGTTGCTTCCCTTTTTTATTTACTTAATGATAGTGTTCCGTCGGTAAGTTTGGCGGAACTGTAATGTGTAATCCAATCTCCGATATTGATGTATCTCGATGGTGTTTCACGCATTTTATGCTCGGGCAACTCAAGGTCAAGTGGGATGTGTCGGTGCCCAAAAATAAAGCAGTCAATACTTGGATCTGCAATTGCGAAATCGGAACAATACTGATATAAGTTCTCTTCTTCGTTGGATTTAAAAGCTCCACCACTTTTCCCACCTGCTGCTCGCGAGTTTTTTGAGAAAAGGTTTGCAAGTTTCACACCTAAGTCAGGATGAAGCCAGCTGAATAGAAGCTGTGCAAATCGGTTTGTATAAATCTTCTTTGTGAGCTTGTAACCTCCATCCCCAGGACCTAAGCCATCCCCATGACCCACCAAACATTTTAAACCATCCCATTTGAAAATCACTGGTTGATGGTGTACGGTAACCCCTATTTCTGATTCGAGATATCCAAAATTCCACAAATCGTGGTTTCCCAAATGATAATGTACAGGGATGCCAAGGTCAGTAATTTCAGCAATCTTTCCAAGCAGTCTGACTCCACCTTTGGGAACTACGTGGGCGTATTCAAACCAAAAATCGAACAGATCTCCCAGCAAATGAATTTCTGTAGCTCCATCAGATACTGCTTTGTTGAGCCAATCAACAAATTTCATCTCGCGTTCACGACCGGAGAAGGAATCGGGGACTCCCAAGTGTAAATCAGATGCGAAAAAAACTCTGTGGCTCAAAACGTGAGATTTAATCAAAGAGTTTCTCCAACTCTGTTTCTAAAGCAGCTCCTCTCAAATGAGTGCGAATAATCACTCCGTCTCTACCTATCAGTATCGCATGAGGGATACTTGATATCCCGTATGCTCTGGAAGCTTCATTTCTCCATCCTTGAAGATCACATACATGATGCGGCCAAAGTAAGCCGTCTTTTTTGATTGCTTTCACCCATTTATCTTTGTTGCTGTCTAGCGATACGGAGAAAACTTCAAACCCCTGTGCATTGTACTTTTCGTATACACGTACAACATTTGGATTCTCTCTTCTGCAAGGCCCACACCAAGAAGCCCAAAAATCAAGTAGCACGACTTTCCCTCTCAAGTCACTCAGTTTTATGGTTTCTCCTTCAGTGTTATTCATGACAATGTCTGGAGCTTCATCACCAGCTGAGTACATGCTGTTTTTTCCAGATGACTTTTTCTTTGGGGGAGGTTGGTTGGGGATTTTTCGTTTCGAAATCGATGAGTCGTATTTCTTTTTTAACATGGCATAATATTGAGAATCACCGAATGTTTTTGACAGTGACTTCAGCACGGATTTATATGCTACAGCGTGTTTTTCTGGAGCTAGATTCTCAAGTGCTGCTAAAGTAGCAGGGCTTTCTGAATTGGATTTGATAAATTCGAGACTCAGATTGTCTAGTTCTGAAATGAATTTATTGACCATTTTAGTGGCTGCTATTTTATCCTCGTTTTGAAGGCTACGCATTGAATTTTGAACCAACAAGAGTGAATCTTGTTTGGGCATCAGTTGGCTGTAGTATTTGGCCAGCAATTCACTTGCGTCAGATCCCGTGATTGTGGAATTAACGATGTAGCCTTTGTTATCAGGAACGGTTCCTGAAACAATTGGAGCTTCAGATGAATCTGTAATCAAGACGATGGGCCAGCGCTTGTCAATGATTAACTGGTGATATCCCTGAGCTAAAGCTGTCTCGGGAGAGATTGTGAATGTTCCATCGACTCCTGATTTGCATTGCGCAACTTGAGTTAGCGCTCCATTTTTAAAGCTGCGGAGCATAATCGGTGTTCCCTCATCAATGCCGAAAAATGTACCTGAAATGACCCCCGCATTTTCGACATCTGGAGTTGTCATAACGCTGCAACCTGTGAAAATCAACAGCAATGAAACCGTGTTAAATAAAATCGTGAATGTTTTGAACTTCATTTTGCAAATATCGTAGATTCAACCCATTCATCAACCAAAGCAATTAAAGCAATTTCATTGTGCCATTTTACTTCTATCGGAATGCTAATGAGAGGAATGCCTTGTAATGTTTCCGAGAACTGATTCAGTCTAACTGAATCTTTTTGGGTGGTTACAATTCCGTCTAATCCTTCAGCTTGAACCCAAGCGACCCAGTTTTCAACGTCTTCTTTCTGAAATTCATAGTGATCAGGATAGGATTGTTTCCTCACGACATTCCACTCTGATGCCAAATTTTTCATAAACCTTTCAGGCTCTGCAATACCACTTACAGCAAGAACTCTAGTTTTAGCAGATTTTTCACGGGCTGACTGTTGACTCATTTTTGCGATCATTTCAGAAGAAAAAATCGATTTACCTGTTCCTAGGCTCAGCTCCGCTCTGGTGAAAATGACTGCGTCGAACTTTGTAACTCTCGATTTTAAGTCTCTTAAACTCCCGCCAGGAATTAAAGCTTCTTGATTGAGTGGCCGTTGTGCGTCAAGAAGTACGATTGATTTGTGTGGAATTAACTTTCGGTGTTGTAACCCGTCATCCAGGATCACCAGTCTTACGTGGGGCTTATCTCTTTTAATCAATGCGACACCTGAGAGTCTGTTTTCAGACACTGCGATGGGGTGTTTTGGATGCAATTGTTTGAGTAGAAAAGGTTCATCTCCAAACTCACGCCAGTCTTCATGTTCCTGGACCCATTTAAACCCTTTAGATCTCCGCCCATATCCTCTGCTAAGCAAAGCAACATTTTCTGCTCCTCCCAGTCTCGCTGCGAATATGTTTAAAAAAGCCGATGCGTGAGGTGTTTTACCAGTTCCCCCTGCGTGAATGTTTCCAATCACCAACGTAGGAATCACGGCATGCTGAGATGTCATGAAGCCTTTATCAAATAACGCATGGCGAAAAATCAGCGCAATTCCATGAAGTGCTGTAATAGGAGAGAAAATCACTCTCCTAATGAGGGTCTTATTAAGTATCTTAGTCGTCATGGAATCTCAGAACGCCCTGAAGGTACGCGACATTACGCGAGTGTTAGAAGTTTGGGCTCCGCCCGCATTGCAAGAGTCATATGACAACTCAGGTTTGTTGGTGGGTGACCCAGATGCGAAAGTTACGAAAGTACTAGTCTCTCTTGATTGCACAGAAGCGGTCATCGACGAAGCAGAGCAGATTGGAGCGGAAATGATTGTGAGTCATCACCCGATTATCTTTTCTGGACTCAAACGTTTGACAGGAAAAAACTATGTTGAACGAACCGTTTTACGCGCTATTAAATCGGGCATTGCACTTTATGCAATTCACACAAATTTGGACAACATTCTTTCGGGTGTGAATCAAGAGCTCGCCACAGCTTTAGGCTGTAAACCTGAGTCGTTAAAAATCCTCCGTCCCAAATCAGACCTTCTTCACCATGTCACTGTCTATTGTCCTCACGCTGAGTCTCAGAATGTCAGAGAGGCTATGTTTCAAGCTGGTGCCGGAAGCATGGGTGACTACAACAACGTGAGTTTTAACGTTCAAGGTCAGGGGACATTCACGCCCGGAAAGGGAGCAGAGCCTTTTGTAGGTAGTCTTGGAGAGGCTCATGTAGAATCAGAAACTAAGATTGAGGTTTTGGTTGAAAGTTGGCGCTCTCAATCCGTTGTTGCTTCCGCCATCTCGGTGCACCCTTATGAAGAGGTGGCCTATTCCATCACACCACTTGTAAATAAAAACAACAACATTGGTGCTGGTATCATCGGAGTATTGCCAGAACCGATTGCGTGGGAAGAGTTCTTGGATGGTGCAAAAACTGCGTTGGACGCATCCCACATAAAGCACACAAAAGCCCCCAAAGAACTTGTGTCAAGAATAGCTGTTTGTGGTGGTTCAGGTTCTTTTTTACTCGGAGATGCAATCGCAAAAAATGCAGATGTTTTCCTCACTTCTGATTTTAAATACCACGAGTATTTTGACGCAGATGGAAAGATTTTAATTGCTGATGTGGGGCATTATGAAAGTGAATGGCGAACAAGTACCTTAATTGCCAACGTTATAAAGCATAAATTCACTAAATTCGCGGTTCGTTTGACTTCGGTTAATACGAATCCTGTTCAAATCCGTTGATTTACAACAAAGTGTCCTATGGCAAAAACTAAAAAGCTTTTTACAGCCGAAGATAGACTTCGCGCTTTATACGATCTTCAGCTCATTGATAGCCGCATAGACCGTATCCGTGTTGTACGTGGTGAACTTCCCCTCGAAGTTGAAGACCTTGAAAACGAAATTGGTGGTCTTAAAACTCGTCTTGAAAAGATGGAGGAGGAAAACGACAATTTTTCTCAGCGTGTTTCTGCTTATGAGATGCAAATCAAGGAAAGTCAAACTCTTATTGCAAAATATGAGGACCAGAAGAACAACGTTCGCAACAACCGTGAGTTTGAGTCTTTAAATAAAGAAGTTGAATATCAAACCTTGGAGATTGAGCTTTGTGAAAAGCGCATTCGTGAGTGCAAAGCTCAACAAGTTCAAAAGGCTGAAGGTCTCGAGAATTTAAGATCGAAGAATGTTCAACGCAATGCTGATCTTTCTGCCAAGCAGTCAGAGTTGGATGAGATCATTTCTGAAACTCAAGCTGAAGAAGAAGTGCTTCAGGTTCAGAGTGAAAAGATGGCAAAGACAATCGATGAGCGTCTGCTTCGTACATATTCTCGAATTCGTAGCGCTGCTAAGAATGGTCTTGCTGTTGTTCCAATTGAGCGTCAAGCAAGCGCGGGGACATTTATTAAAATCCCACCACAGCGTCAAATCGACATTGCCCAAAG
>DDJR01000079.1 GCA_002339135.1 Flavobacteriales bacterium UBA2619
TAAGACAAAGTCTCGCACAACTTTTGCCCTTGCTTTCGACAAATCTAAAGTAGACTCAGCCTCTTCTAGAGCACTTGAATTTCCTGTACAAATCGCCCTGACTTCAGGATATCTAAACAGCAACCCAACAACTTCATTGAGGTAAAGCTGAGCATTAATCGACAACTCAGAACTGCCTTTGTAAAATCTGATGTCGACCTTGTCAGGAATTGAATTAACAGATGGAATGTGGTTGTTTTTAGACACTTCCTTGATCGGAGTGTCTTCTTTTCTGTTTTCAAGAATGCTGATTCGTCGTGCATTGTCTTCAAGAAGGATGATCACCCTCTCTAACAAACTTGACTCCAGGGACGGCTCAGTTGTCCGATCAGTGGATGGGAGCTCACTGTGATCCAAAGAACTGATTAAGCTCATCGTTTCTAGAGAAAAATCAATTTCTATAGGCTGCAATGGTGAGTTGGGGTCAAAACTCCTCCAATCTTCCATGTCGTTCGTGTTCACAGATTCTTCAGTAACACCTACCAATGCAAATAAACCATTGTTGACAAAAATCCCCAGTTCTATGCCAGATTGTAAGATTACTTCTTGAATTCGAGATTGGACTAAAAAATAAAAACGTTGCTCAAATGTGATCTCTGATGAGCGCTTAAAGCGAGTAACATCTCTAGCGTCTAATTCCTGTACATCAGCAAGAAGCAAATCTATTTCATGAGAAAATCCAACAAAAGGTACTTTCTCTTTAAATTTTCGCAACACCATTAAATCATGAACGAGCTTGTTCATGTCTTTTTTAATAGAACGAATACTTGTCTTCCAAATGACATCCCCATCCACAACATCCACAGCACCATTTAGGTAAGTTGAAACCGCATCAACCATCAAGCTTTTTAATTGAACAACTTCAATGTCAGGTGCTGAACTCCAATAGTTCACAATCAATGTACTCTCTTGAGCCCCAACCAATCTTGCATTTTGAGTTTGGGCTTGAAACGGCTTGACTGAAAGCAACATCACCACCAGCAAGCACAGCGCTGAAAACAGGATGCTATGCCCACAATTGAAAAGCAGTTTGTGAGTTTTAATAGTGATGAAACGAAGAACGTGAAAATTATGTAAAAAAACGAACGATAAGCAACATCGTTGGCTGCGAAAATTACTTGCCCTGCCCTTTCAATACAGTCCTGACAGTGTAAGCTAATATTTTAAAGTCTAAAGCCAAAGACATGTTTTCGATGTACATGATGTCAAAGCGAAGTCTTTGTAGCATTTCAGAAAGATTCTCGGCATACCCATATTTAACCTGACCCCAAGAAGTGATCCCTGGCCTGACCTTTTGAAGGTGAGAGTAGTGAGGGGCTTTTTCTTTAATTTTATCAATGTAATACTGGCGTTCTGGACGCGGTCCCACCAAGGACATCTCACCCACTAAAACATTAAAAAACTGAGGGATTTCATCAAACCGCATCTTACGCATCCAACGACCTGATGATGTAACACGGGGATCAGAGTCTGAACTAAGTTGAGGAGTGCCTGAAATCTCTGCGTTTTCGACCATTGTTCTGAATTTAATAATCTTAAAAGGCAGACCAAACCTACCGATTCTCTCCTGCGTATAAAAGACAACACCTTTGGAAGAACGCTTCACAGAAATAGAAAGGAAAACCAGCAATGGAAACAAAACTATTAATGCGAAAATCGAAGCGAAAATATCAATTGATCTTTTCAGAACGATTTGCCAATGAGGCATCACCAATCGATCTACATGAATCAAAGGCGTTCCATAGACAGCGCCTGTTTTTACATTTCCACTTAACAAATCATAAAGACCAGGTACAACTTTAATAGACACCCCCCTTCCCTCTAAATTGACAATAAGTCTGACGGTCCTGTCTCTGTCAGCGGGCTCAACTGCTACGATAACCTCTTCAATGTTGTACTCACTTAACACTTTATCAATGTCATCAATTCCGCCAAGTCTGGTAAGTTTTGATGCCATTGAGGAATCCTCCTTATTTACTTGAATAAAGCCCAGCAGATTAAATCCTGAGCTCAATGTTTCCTCATTCAAATCAGCAGCCAACTGCACTGCAGTTTCAGCTCCTCCAACCACCAAGGTTCTGAATGCCCAAGTACCGTTTCTGATTTTCTGCAGCGTTCTTGAGACGATACACCAACGACCTATAGAAGTTAAACTAAAGTGCAACGAAACAAGAATTCCCAAAGAGGTGTAATAATGGTTGTAATTAACTACGACATCATCTAGCAACAAAATAAAAAAAAGTGCAATCGACCCGACAGCTGTAGCTCTAGAAATTTGAGCGATTTCTTGCGCTTTGTGTCTTCGTATGGGATCAGCGTACATCCCTAATACAGCATACAAACACAACCAGAAAAAAGGTACAAATAAAATACCCAAGAAGTAATTGTTGTCAAAAACCCACGTGTCCAAATTCGAGGACCACACCCTTTCTACGTTGACCTTCCGATGAACGAACAGCCCAGTCCATGCAATTGCGGACGCAGCAATGTCAGAAGCAAGGTAAACCCAAGGAAGACGACGGTGAGCACTGTTCCCCTTCAACATTAGTAATGGACAATTTTAAAATTATCTACGACAACATAGCCCGTTTCTTGACCCATATCTAAAATCGCATCAAGTGTCAACTCATATCCATAGGCAGTGGGTGTTGATCTTAAAAAAGGACTTAAATCCAAATACATTTTAACCCATTCACCCCCAGATGGGTTCAAGACAATAATTGGAGTACGTTCTGGCAAAACCCCGCCAATTGCCTCCATACCCACAGCAAAAGAATTGTCACATTTATAATTAAACTCTAAAAACGTAGCAACTGCTCCTGACAAATCGTACAACTGTTCTTGAGTCGTCGAGATGACATATGACTCTTCCACAGACAAGAGAATCATTCCACTTGCAACACCTTCGAAGACCCAAGCAGGATCGACAGTTCGAACCACTTCTGCAGTGCTTGTCGAGCTGGCTTGAAAACGATTGGCAGATTCAAAATCTTCAGACAAAACAATCTGAGATCCTGAGACATAATTGGAATTAAATACAACCGTATCTAAACCTCCCGGCTCGAAATCAATGTCCAATTCGACCACTTCATAAAAGGGGTATGGCTTGCGGGTGGAGGAAATTCCATTGACTCTCACACCAGGCAAAAGGGTAATGTGTACGATATCTTCTTCATCTTGTTGTAGGACCGGAATTGTTGCTGGAAGTGGGAAGACACCTAACACATCCGTCTCCGAATAAACCCAAACTTCCGCAATGTTATTTGAGGCTGTTCCTTCATTCTCAACTGTAGAAAGATTAAAAGACGGCACAACAATATTGTGGGGCACAGTTATTTCATCAGTCCAAAGCCCACATCCTGTGAATAAAATTGAGACAAGGCCTGACAAAACAACATGGAATAGAAAAATGCTGTTGCTTTTCACAGGAGCAAAGTTAACTGCAACTCACGCATTTCGTGGCTCCAGGAACAAGTATTATCCTGCCAATGGGAATCATCTCTCCACAACTGGAGCAACGGCCAAACTTATCATCATTCAACCTATAAATTGCTGACTCTAGACCCTTCATTTTAATCTCCAATTGCCTCAAAGCAGCTTCGTTGATACTTCGATTGTTAATTGCATCCATTCTGCTAACCCTTCCAATTGCTACAGAAGGTGGCGTTGGTTTTGTCAATTCCTGATACTCTTGAATACGCTCAAAGACTTCGACCATCTTCAATTCAATTCGCGCTCGAATATCTATCTTGTCTTTCTCGCTTAACATGACAACAAGATGGTTAGTTTTGCACGACAAAGCAATTCTCCTCACACTTCAATTTTCATTTCATGAAATTTTTCATCGACACAGCCAACTTAGACCAAATTCGCGAAGCTCAAAACTTCGGAATACTTGATGGTGTTACCACCAATCCATCACTTATGGCGAAAGAGGGCATCAGTGGTCATGACAATATCATTGCTCATTATAAAGCGATTTGTGAAATTGTTGATGGAGATGTTTCTGCGGAGGTGATATCTACTGACTACGAAGGAATGATTCAAGAAGGAGAAGTGCTCGCGGCTCTTCACGAAAACATCGTTGTAAAAATCCCCATGATAAAGGATGGAATTCGTGCAATTTCATATTTTACGTCAAGGGGTATCCGAACGAACTGCACACTTGTGTTCTCGGCTGGACAAGCTCTTCTTGCAGCTAAAGCTGGAGCCACATATGTAAGTCCATTCATAGGTCGCTTAGATGACATCTCAACGGATGGTCTTGAGTTGATTGAATCAATACGTGAGATCTATGACAACTATGAGTTTTCTACAGAAATTTTAGCAGCAAGCGTTCGCCACACGATGCACATTGTAAACTGTGCGCAAATTGGCGCTGATGTAATGACAGGGCCTTTAAGCGTCATCCTTGGCCTGCTTAAGCACCCACTCACTGATGCAGGACTTGCTCAATTTCTTGCTGACCACGCAAAAACCAACAGTTAAAGCAACTTGCTTTTATCCATTCACCCCGACAACCCTGATCCACGAAAAGTTAGGGAAGCTGTTCTCATCCTTAAAAATGGTGGAGTGATTGTGATGCCGACAGACACCGTCTACAGTTTTGCGAGTATGCTTGGTAACAGCAAAGGATTCGACCGCATTGCTCGCATTCGTGGAATTCGACCTAACAAAGCGCATTTCTCACTCCTTTGTAAGGACCTCAGCGATTTAAGTCATTACACCAGTCCAGTTCCCAACGAGGTTTTCAAACTGATGAAGCGAGCTCTGCCAGGTCCTTTCACTTTTATTCTTCAAGCCAGTGGAAATATTCCCAAGATGTTTCGCAGTTCGAAGAAAACAATAGGAATTCGAATACCCGACAACAATGTTGCTCAAGCTATTCTAGATGAAATTGGAATGCCTCTCGTGGTTTCTTCTGTGCATGATGAAGATCAAATCCTAGAATACACAACAGATCCAGAACTCATTGAGGAGAAACACGGACATCATGTCGATGCAGTTATTCAGGGTGGATTTGGTGAACTTTATGCCTCAACCGTCATAGACTGCACAAGTGGAATCCCAGAGGTTGTTAGAGAAGGAAGAGGTGATGTAGAAAGCATCCTCTAACAGGGCTGCATAAAAATAAACTCCCGTGACTACCCTCTCGATTTGGATACGAGCATGGGTACGAAAGCGGCGGAACCTCTGTCTTTTTTTGTGAATTCCGTCTCTGAAATGCGGTCATAAGTAAGCATTCTCTGCTTCTTTCCGTCTCCAGAATCTCCTACCGGTATAACAAGTCGTCCACCTATTGCAAGTTGACTTAAAAGTGAACTGGGTGCTTCTGGAGCTCCGCATGTAACGATGATTCCTTTGTATGGAGCAAATACTTCTTTGCCTTTGTAACCATCACCATAGTAAAGTGTGGGTTCATACCCCATTTCTGCGAGGAGTGGTCCAGCCAGATCGTGGAGCTCCTTTTGACGTTCAATAGAATGCACTTTTATACCGAGCTCGCACAGAACTGCACATTGATATCCTGAACCCGTTCCGATTTCAAGGACTTTGTCTCCGTGAACACAATTTAGCAGCTCGGTCTGTTGAGCTACAGTTTGGGGTTGCGAAATGGTTTGGCCTGCAGAAATCGGAAAAGCCTTATTTGTGTAAGCAAATTGCTCAAATGTGGAATCTAAAAAAAAATGCCTCGGAACTTGTTCAATGGCAGTCAGAATTTCCTCACTACAAATCTTTAAGGATCGAAGCTCTTTAACGAGCTGTTTTCGGAGGCCTTTGTGTCTGTAATTGTCTTCTCGTTTCACAAGAAGAAAGATAGTGAATGGATTTGGTAAAATTGTGGACAGATTGTGTGAATTCTCAAAAACCAATTTGTGAATAAGCTCCCTAATTTTACAGCATGAAAAAGCATTGGTTTAATTGTAAGGTTAGTTATATGAAACCCGATTCAGAAGGGGATGAGACAAAGAAAACAGAGCAGTTTGTTTTGGATGCTTATACCTATACAGAGGCAGAAACTCGGATGGTTGAAATACTTGAATGTGAAGGGATAAGGCCTTTTGAAATCACTCAAATCACGAAAACTACAATTATAGAAGTGATCCGTTTTGCCGAATGTGACAAGTGGTTTAGAGTGAAAATATCTCTCACAACTGTTGACGAAAGCAAGGGTGTTGAAAAAGAAGCCAATCAATATATCCTAGTATCAGCAAACGATGTTAGGGACGCATATGACAAATCAGCAGGACATATGAACGCTGTTAAAGTTGGATACATTATACCTTCAGTGGTCTACCAAAAAATCGCTGAAGTGTTCCCACTTGAAGAGTGGACACCAGTCGCAGAACCAGTCCTAACGGAATAGGTTAATCGTACCTGTGAATGGCACCATACCGTCGCAATCAAATTCCGTGGTTAGATCACCTTGCTCCGTGACAATTTGATTTCCTTCATTGCAAGGGATTTCAAGCACATAGAAATAGACACCTTCAGCTGCTCCATCAACTCCTGGATCCCATCCAGCTGAACTCCCGAAATCGATGCTTTCATACACCACCGTACCCCAACGGTTGAAGATGTAGCACTGGACTCCATCAAATGCTTCAAGGCCTTCTACCCGCCAAGTATTGTTACCTCCAACATTTAAATTGTCTGGAGTAAAGACATCTGGTATGGTGATTTCACACGTTTCGATATCGATGGAAGCTTCACTCAAGCAAGTAAGTCCATTTGTAGAATAACTTACAGATACGGTATACTCCGTTGTGGTTTCCAATCCATCGATCGTAGGTGATTGAACATCTGTATCGGTTAGATAATCAGCAGGAGACCAAATAAAATCACAATCCTCTGCATTAACGTCTCCCACGTTAGCCATCATGGTTACTGGAGAACCACAGTATTGATTTTGGTCTGCGGTCACAGTAGGAATCGTACCTACAACGGTTACATCAATCGTACGGTCATAATAACATCCAAAGTCGTTTTGACCTCTGTAAACATAAGATTCCTCTCCAATAAATTGAGGCGAAATAGTTACAACATTGCAATCTCCTCCATCATCGACAATTGAAGGACCCTCCCAGTATGTTGAGTCACATTCAGGACCAAACGTTGGAGTAAATGAAATTGCTTCAGGGTAAAGTTCCGGCGCAAATTCGATCGACCAATCAAATGCAAAACCATTGTCTGAAGCAAATAAATCACAAATTTCCATCTCCCAAGTGCCATTCAAAGGACAACCGTTCAGATTTGTGAACGGCTGAACAGATTCATACACACCCGATTCAAGAGTTCCTCCAGCATTATCACCCCAAGTACCATTCGTTGCCCCTGGCTCCCACCAGTAATCAAAACCTATGCCCGGGTCATCAGGCAGAGCATCATTGTCAACGGGGATTCCTAAGAAAGTACCTCCTCCTCCTTGTTGATGAACTTGTATACTTTGATTGGAGGGGCATGTAAATGTTATGGTTATATCACCCATATAACTGTGTTCAAAATTCATGAACAGATTTTCAATATCGATATTTGCATCAGTCACAACATCTTGAGCATTGAAACTTGTAAATGTTAACTGACTTGAAAAGCACTGCCCTTGGTCATCTGGAATAAACAGACCATCACCAAAATCAACAGATGGCTCAGCATTGTACAACACACCTGTTACGGCACCTGTTAAATCGATTTCATCCCCTACACACATTGTTACATCTGAAGATGTACCGGAGAAGTCTGGGTTTGTGGAAACCAAGATTTGGTAATCCAGAAGGTTGTTGTTTGAACAATCATTGTCATCAGTCAAAGACAGGTTCATGGTATAAAGTCCTGGAGAAGTATACATGTGCTCCAGCGTAGGACCAGATGTGTCATCAATGTTCCCATCACCTAGGTCCCAAACCCAACTTACCAGCTCCTGACCCTCAGCAACAGTGGAAGAAAGAGCTTCAAGATAAATAGGCTCATTTAAACATGCATAATGAGGCTGTAATTCCGTTGGGTTTACGATTGCAAATGGACGGTCACATGGAAATCCACAAGAGGCATAAGCACCGAAATTCCCAGAACTTCCTGGTCCAGATGTAAATACAACAGTGATACAACCCGTGACATTGTCCGCACCCGAGAAAACATCTAGACCTTGAAGATCGTTTCCTGAATAGGTGTCTATTAATGGAGCCGTAACGTCATCTCCATCATATAGTGCTATAGTTGATCCAGCATCTAAAGCGAAAATTACCCAGTAAAAATTTAAGACAGTTTCTGGAGCTTCTGGACACCAAGTAATTGTTTCATTTTCATTGGCGCCATAATCTGCAGCGCTCAGTCCTGAATCTACAACGGCACCTATACACGATGTATAAGAATCATTAGCAGCAATACTGATTTCCTGAGCATAAAAAATAGGTCCAAGAGAAAAAACAAAAAGAAAGAGCAATGATTTTTTCATGATTACTTTCTATGAGAATTAGCATTAACGACATACCTACTCATTTGCTTTTCAAAAGTTTCAAGTTTAGAAACCACCACAAAACTACCATCATCCATCGTGAAGAACTGTTCCGATAAGTCAGAAACAATCCCCGCAACGACAAGTCTCTTTGCGATATCATCACCTTCTCCTGGAAGAGGTTGAGTTGCAGCCTCAAACTTTAATTCCTGAGTGGAATGCCACCCGTAAGCCGCAAAACAGCAAAGCCGCATGCCTTGCTCTGATTGGAGAGACAACTCAGGATAGATAGAGTTGATCACAACTGAACCTGGAAGATCAGCATTTGTTTGGGCTGAAAAATGTCCTAAAGACATAGAAATCAGTAAAACTGTCAGATAAATAAGAAAAGTTTGTTTCATAATGCAGGTAATGAGGTTGCAAGATAACCAATGAAAGATGGCAAATGAAAAGTAAAAAAAAATATTAAAAAACTTCTTTGGAAAATAAAGATTCTAACTATCTTTGCACCCCCTTAAGGGGGAATTGACTTGGTAGCTCAGCTGGTTAGAGCATCTCACTTTTAATGAGAGGGTCCTGGGTTCGAGTCCCAGCCAGGTCACACTATCTTTAAGATGACGCGAGTTAAGCACAGCCTAACTGCACCGCCCAGGTGCTGAAATTGGTAGACAGGCATGGTTGAGGGCCATGTGTCCGTTAGGGCGTGCGGGTTCGAGTCCCGCTCTGGGCACTAGACGAGTTGCAACAAGCGGCTCGTTTTTTTTTTACCTAACTTAGCCATACGTGATTAAAAAGCTACTTCCTATAGTCGATTGGCTTCCCGGCTATTCTAAATCAGATTTTTATCAAGACTTACCTGCGGGAATAACCGTAGGGATTATGCTTGTACCTCAGGGAATGGCCTATGCATTAATCGCAGGTCTGCCTTTGGTTTACGGACTTTACGCCTCCCTAGTTCCGCAAGTAATCTATGCTCTTACAGGCACATCTAGACATCTGGCAGTTGGCCCAGTTGCCATGGACTCTCTTCTGGTAGCCGCTGGACTTACTACTATCGCAATGGTGGGGACTGAAAGATATATTGAATTGGCGATTGCACTTGCTTTAATGGTGGGTTTTATTCAACTTCTTCTGGGTATTTTAAAGGCTGGATTTCTGGTTAACTTTCTTTCAAAGCCTATTGTTAGTGGTTTTACTTCCGCAGCTGCGATCATTATTGGCGCAAACCAACTCACAAATTTATTGGGAGTAGATCTCCCCAGAGACAATCAAATACACAAATTACTATACACACTGTTAGACTCTTTGGGAGGACTGCATCTGACCACATTGCTAATGGGTCTAAGCGCAATGTTACTTCTTGTGGTGCTTTCCAAATACAAAGGGAAGATCAAAGTTCCGGCAACGTTAATTGTTGTAGCAGCAGGGATATTCGTGGTAAAACTACTTCAACTGAATGAGAAAGGTGTGGCTGTCGTAGGAGTCATTCCAGAAGGTCTTCCATCTTTCTCATTGCCATCTATCAATGCTGCAGATTTCACCCAACTACTTCCAATTGCAGCAACATTAGCTCTTATTGCATTTATGGAAGCATATTCTGTGGCAAAAGCAATTGAAGTCAAGCACAACTATAAAATCGATGCTGACCAAGAACTCAGAGCTTTGGGGCTTGCAAATATTTTTGGTGCACTCTTTAAATCATACCCTACAACAGGAGGCTTTTCGAGGACAGCCGTGAATGATCAGGCTGGAGCTGTCACCCCTATGGCGTCATTAATATCTGCAGCTTTAATAGCTCTGACGCTTCTGTTTTTCACCCCTTTATTTTACCACTTGCCAAAAACAGTCTTGGCAGCTATTGTGATGGTTGCAGTGTCAGGTCTTGTCGATTTTAAGCTGCCGGTTTTGCTGTGGAAAAACCACAAAATGGAAGCCATACTTTTACTTATTACCTTCACAGTCACAGCAACAGTAGGTATGCCTGAGGGGATTGGATCAGGGGTGGGATTGTCGATTGTCGTCCTCGTATTCAAGCAGATGAGACCACATTTTGCGGAATTGGGTGAAATAGAGGGTGTCTTTAGAAATGTGAAAAGATTTGAAAACGCTTGCGTTAGAGAGGATGTTCTAATTATAAGATTCGACGACGCTGTGAATTTTGCCAATCACAGGTTTTTAAATTCTTCGATCAAAAACCTTCTAGACGCCAGAAATAAAAAAGTAGAAACGGTAGTTTTGTGCGCAGAGTCCATCGGGTATATCGACGCTTCTGGGCTAGCTGGATTAGAAAGCCTCATTGATGATCTTGAAAAAAAAGGGATTGGCTTTCGACTTGCTGCTGCTATCGGTCCAGTTCGCGACGTCATAGGAACATCAACACTGATTAATAAAATCGGGAAAACACGATGTTTTACCAGCATAGCTTCAGCGATTGAAGATATGGATAACCCTGGATCTTTGCGTGAAGGGTTGAAAAATATCGCGGTTCAGGAAAGTGGAAATAAATCGAGCGAAAGACAGCGGTAAGAAAACAGATGGATGGTAAATAGAAAGTAACTTAGGCACCGTTTAAAGAGCATGAAAACTGATTATGGAAATTAAGCAGATCTACACAGGTTGCCTGTCGCAAGGTTCATACTATATCAAATGCAATGGCGAAGCTGCGGTTGTTGATCCGCTAAGAGAAGTGCAACAGTACATCGATCTGGCTGAGAAGGACGGTGTGAAGATCAAGTATGTATTCGAAACGCATTTCCATGCAGACTTTGTTTCAGGCCATGTCACACTGGCTGAAAAAACTGGAGCGGAAATTATCTATGGACCGACAGCAAAAACAGATTTCGATTCAACAATTGCTCAAGATGGACAGAGGTTTAAGGTAGGTGAATTAGAAATTGAAGTACTTCACACACCGGGTCATACGATGGAAAGCTCCTGCTTTTTACTTTACGACAAGAAAGGAAATCAGCACTCCTTGTTTTCAGGAGACACTGTCTTTTTAGGTGATGTAGGACGTCCAGATTTAGCGCAAAAAGCTGCTGACATCTCTCAAGAACAACTTGCCGGAATCCTGTTTGACAGCATCAGAGAAAAGATTATGCCTCTAGAAGATCATGTTGTGATCTACCCTGGACATGGAGCCGGATCTGCTTGTGGAAAAAACATGAGTCAAGAAACTGTAGGAAGTATCCAGCATGAAAGAGCCACAAACTACGCTTTAAGATCTGACATGACTCGAGAGGAGTTTGTGCGTGAAGTCCTAGAAGGTTTGATGCCCCCATTAGACTATTTTGGATTCAATATTCAAATGAATAAAGCAGGCTATACTTCCATCGAGGAATTAATTCAACACGGCAACAACATGCTGACTCCAGATGAATTTGAAAATGCTGCTAACACTACAAAAGCTGTCATTCTAGATGTGAGACATCAAAACGAATTTGTCCAGGGGTTCGTTCCGAGGTCGATATTTATAGGGCTTCAAGGTGGATTTGCACCGTGGGTAGGCACGCTGCTAGTCGATGTGAAAACACCCATTTTACTTGTTGTCAATGAAGGACAGGAAGAAGAGGCTGTAATTAGACTCTCAAGAGTAGGCTTTGACAACGTAATCGGTGTTTTAGATGGCGGGATTCTCAGTTGGTCTCAAGCAGGAAAGGAGGTGGACACCATCGAAACCACAAGTGCTAAGGAGTTAGAACTAACATTGAAATCTAATCCAAACACTGCTGTTTACGATGTGAGAAAGTCGGGTGAATTCAATGCCAAGCACATCCAAGAGGCTAAGCATACTGCATTAGGTTTTTTAAACGATCATTTGCAAGAGTATCCAAGAGAGGGGGGATTCTACATTCACTGTGAAGGCGGATACAGATCAGTGATTGCAAACTCTATTTTGAAAGCCCACGGAATTCACAACGGAATTGATGTCCTAGGTGGATATGCAGCCATCTCTCAAACCGAGATTCCAATGAATGAAAATGTTTGCCCCAGCACGTTGAAAAAATGAGTCCCAAACATTTAAAAACCATTCTAACTTGCTATTGTCCATGTTGCGGAAAGGGGCATCTTTTCGAAGTTTCCAACCCTTACAAACTCTCGACTCTAACCGTTATGCACAAAAGCTGTCCCAAATGTGGAGCGGACTTTATGAAAGAACCAGGCTTTTATTTTGGGGCATCCTATGTGAGCTACGCTCTTACTGTAGCTCTTTGGGTAGCTGTCGTCGTCGCGCTATTAACATTCGACGCAATCGGCTTGATTGAATATGGTTTTCTAACTCACCCTATGACTTTTCTAGGCACTGGAATCACACTGCTTCTCCTCTTGGTTCCGATCATCTTTAGGGTCTCAAGATCCATTTGGCTAGCTGTCTTCACCGAGCCCAGAGCCTAAGATTTCAGTCTGAATTCTGATACTTTCCTTGTGGACTTGTTCTAGGACCAAACGTAGAAATTCTTGTTCGATCCCCATCTCTTCAGACCAAACTTTTCGCGATTGCATGATCTCTTTCCATCTAGACAACTGAAAAACTGCAAGCCCATTTTCTTTTTTATACCCACCTATTGATCTTGATATATTCATCCTTCCACTAAGCAATTCAACAAGTCTCTCATCGATTGAGTCCATTTCGATACGGAGATCACGAAGGTCTGAAGTTTGGGACTGATCTAAATTCAAGTCTCTTATTTTCAAAGATGTCATCAAAGAAATCAAATCCTTGGGTGTAAGCTGTTGCTTCGCATCGCTTAAAGCCACTTGGGGATTGATGTGCGACTCTATCATCAAACCATCCATACCTAAGTCCATCGATTTTTGAGCAACAGATTGGATTAAATCTCGTTTTCCCGAAATATGACTCGGGTCGCAAAAAAGCTTGATCTCTGGCATTTCAGACCTGAGACCAATAGGAATCTCCCACATGGGAGCATTGCGGTATTTTTTTAACCCATAGCTAGAAAACCCTCTGTGCAATGCAATCACATCTCCTTTCGTAGCGCTCTCAATTCTCTCTACAGCTCCTATCCACAACTTTAAATCTGCGTGAATCGGGTTTTTTACGAAAACAGGAATATTTGTACCCCGCAATGCATCGGCAATTGACTGGACTGCGAAAGGACTTACTGTGGTCCTGGCTCCAATCCAAACAGCGTCGATCTCATTTTTCAACACCAAATCTACATGTTCTGTATTTGCGACCTCTGTCATCACAGGAAGCCCGACTGTTTCCTTGACCTCTCTTAACCAAGGCAGACCTTTCTCTCCCACTCCCTCAAACTCATTGGGCCGAGTTCTGGGTTTCCACAATCCTGCACGGTAATAGTTTGCCGTGGATTTTAACGCCAATGCGGTAGACATCACCTGCTCTCTTGATTCTGCACTACAAGGTCCAGCGATCACAACGGGTCGTTTGTCAAAATTTATCATCTCGAAAAGGATTGTAATCTGACGAGTTCAGCATAATTGCCGTTTTTCTCAATTAACTCTTCGTGCGAACCCTGCTCTGTTACTTTACCATGATCTAGCAGAACAATCTTATCAGCTTTAGAAACTGTAGAAAGCCTGTGAGCGATCACCAACACCGTCCTGTTTTTCATGGCAGCATCTAACGCCTTTTGGACCTCGTGCTCCGAAGCGGCATCCAAAGCTGAAGTTGCCTCATCCAAGACTAAAATAGAAGGATCTCGATACAACGCTCTTGCAAGTGCGACTCTCTGTCGCTGGCCTCCGCTTAGCTTACAACCGCTATCTCCAACTGGAGTATTTAGTCCTTCAGGCAAGCGGTTTGCAAACTCTGAAACCTGAGCAATTTGAGACGCTCTCTCAAGACGCTCATGATCAATAATTACATCACCCAGTGCAATGTTTGAAGCAATCGAACCGTGAAACAAAATTGACTCTTGGGTTACAACACCTAATTTTTCTCTCCATGAGCCAACAGGTATGTCTTTCAAATCTCTGCCATCGATGAAAATATTCCCCAATGACGGATCATCGAATCTAATGAGCAGATTAGAAAGCGTGGTCTTACCAGACCCTGAAGCTCCTACAAGAGCCACTACTTCACCTTTGTTAATCTCAAGGCTGAGTTCAGAAATAACTGGAATGTCTCCATATGAAAAACTGACATTTTCAAATGAGATGGCATTCTTTAAATCTAACATTTGCGCCGCGCCTTCAGGCGCATCAGGAACGGGATTGGCAACTTCCAACATTTCTTCTAGACGGTCTAAAGAAGCGACCCCTTTATGTATTCTAAACCAACCATCACTGAAGGCCCTCGCCGGTGGAATGATTTGAGAAAATATCACCAAATATCCGATAAACCAATCCCCAGTAAGACCCGTGCTACCTTCAAGTACAATTCTTCCTCCATATCCTAGGAGGATCGCCATCACGCTAATAGAAATAACTTCACTTACAGGAGAACTTAAATACTCTCTTCTGTACATTTTGCGCATAGCTTTAAAGTGTCTCTCATTTCTGTCGCGGAACATCTTGGAGAAAAGTCGTTCAACACCAAATGCCTTGATAATCCTCACTCCGCTTAATGTCTCTTCTAAGATATTCACCAACGAACCTAGCTCCTCCTTTCCTTTCAGAGCAGAGTGTTTTAATTTCTTTGCGATACGACTGATTAAAACCCCGCTTATGGGAAGAAAGATTAACGCAAAAATTGTCAGTTCCCAACTCAATGCGAAAAGTGCACCAATTGAAATCAATACAATTAAAGGAGATTTAAACAACACTTCTATCGACCCTACAATACTGATTTCAACCTCGTTTAAATCTACTGTTAACCTACTCAAAACATCACCCTTTCGCGAGTCTGTAAACCAACCCATGCTCATTCCTAGCACTCTGTTGTAAGTTTTATTTCTCAAATCCCGACTTACACCTGTGCGAATCGTGGCCAAACTGTACATTGCTAAATAAGACACTGAATTCTTTAATATGGCAAGTATAATCACGGTGATACAAACAACGAACAATGCTTGACCAGTTCCTACATCGAGAACAAAACCATCAAACCATGCACCAATCATACCTGGCCAATCAGTCGCCGTTGGCACAAATTGAGTCTCTACTTCAGTGGCTTTTCCGGCAAATAAAATTCTTAAAAACGGCACGACACTCAAGAAAGAAAATAGCGAGAGCACGGCACCAAATGCATTCAACAATCCATTGGTTACGAGGTTCCACCTGTAAGGTCTAAAGAATGGAAAAAGAGTGACCAGTCTTCTCATTTAATCAACTAAATCCGAAGAATATCCAAGGTAATTTGAAGGAGTAATCTGTCTTAACTCATCTTTCACAGAGTTCGACACATTGAGAGATTCTATGAAAACCCGCATTGATGTTGCGTCAATTTTATCGCCAGTACGTGTTAGCTCCTTCAGTGCTTCGTATGGCTTGGGATAGCCTTCTCTGCGAAGAATTGTTTGAATGCCTTCAGACACAACAGCCCAATTGTTCTCCAGATCCGCTTCCAAGGCGGACGTATTCAAGACCAGTTTAGACAGTCCTTTTAACAGTGACTTGGCTGCAATGATTCCATGGCTTAAGGGGACACCTAAATTCCGTAACACGGTCGAATCTGTCAAATCCCGCTGCATTCTAGAAATAGGCAATTTTTCTGAAAAATGTCCCAACATCGCATTTGCTATTCCGAAATTTCCCTCCGAGTTTTCAAAATCGATGGGATTCACTTTGTGTGGCATGGCAGACGAGCCTACTTCTCCTTTGACAATTTTCTGCTTGAAATAATCGATTGACACATAAGTCCAAATATCCTTGTCTAAATCCATCATGACAGTATGCGCCCTTCTCAAAGAATCACACCAAGCTGCCAAATGATCATAATGTTCAATTTGTGTGGTCACCTTGCTCCTATGGAGACCCAGGTTAAGTTCAACAAATCGAGTTCCGAATGACAACCAATCGATGCCTGGATATGCAACTTTATGTGCATTAAACCCACCAGTAGCTCCTCCAAATTTAGCGGCATAAGTGGCGCCCGCAATTTGATTTCTTTGAATCCTGAGCCTATCCTCGAACACTCGGATTTCCTTTCCAAGTGTCACAGGGGAGGCAGCCTGTCCATGGGTCCTTGCAAGCATCGGGATAGACTTCCACTCAATTGCAAGACCATGCAATACGGCAAGCACCTCATCAATGAGGGGCAAGTAAACATCATTTGTAGCTCTTTTCAGCGAAAGCGGAATGGCGGTGTTATTCACATCCTGAGAAGTCAAACCGAAGTGCACGAATTCACTCCAATCACTCAACCCCAACTTCGCCATCTCTTCCTTGATCCAATACTCCACAGCCTTAACATCGTGGTTCGTTGTTGCTTCAAGATCCTTAATTCTCTGAGCATCCTTTTCCGAAAGATTTTGATAAAGGCCGCGCATTGCACTGAATTTATCTCTGGGAAATGAAGAAAGTTGAGGAAGCGGAAGTTCCACCAGATCTATAAAATATTTCACCTCCACTTCTACTCTGTGAAGTATTAATCCAAATTCAGACAACAGCGGAGAAAGTGCTGAAGTGTGTCTTCCGTATCGACCGTCAACTGGTGAAATCGCATTCAAGTTTGAAAGCTTCATGTTAGATAGAATATTTGTTCCTGAATCTAAAAGGTAAAGATACGATTTACATATCTTAGACGGATGCAACTTCATACAATTCACAACGGTAATTTTAAGTTAGACGGAGGAGCGATGTTCGGCGCAGTCCCTAAAAAGCTTTGGTCCAGAACAAATCCAGCTGACGCGAACAATTTATGCCCTTGGGCGATGAGATCATTGCTCATCGAAGACGGCAATAGATTGGTACTGATAGACTGCGGATTGGGTGACAAACAAAGTGAAAAGTTTTTTGGACATTACCATCCACACGGTGAGGACTCCTTAGACAAATCTTTAGCCATGAAAGGGTTCTCTCGTGATGACATCACAGACGTCTTCCTCACCCACCTTCATTTCGACCATGTTGGAGGAGCTGTAGAATGGAACGACGCGAAAAATGGATACAGGCCATCCTTTAAGAATGCAACATATTGGAGCAATTCACGACATTGGAAATGGGCTACAGAACCTAACCCACGAGAGAGAGCGAGCTTTTTGAAAGAAAACATGATGCCACTTCAGGAATCTGGACAATTGAAATTTTTAGATGCTGCACAGGACAATCTTCGAATCTCCACCGGATTGGGATTTGACGCTTTTGTAGTGAACGGTCACACAGATGCACAAATGTGCCCTATCATTGACTTGGGAGACAAAACGATTGTGTTTATGGCAGACCTTCTTCCTTCTGTTGGGCATATACCCATTCCTTACGTCATGGGTTATGATACCCGTCCACTCTTGACATTAGAAGAACGTGGGCGAATATTCAACGAAGCAGCTGACAAAGGGTATTATCTCTTTTTAGAACACGATGCTACCAACGAAGTTTGTACACTCATTCAAACTGAGAAAGGACCGCGACTTGAAGAAGTGATGACGTTAGAGACTGCTGTTGTTCGATGATTATTTAACACCGTTGGCAATTTTTTTAACAAGAGAAGGGCCTTCGTAAATCATTCCAGAATAGATCTGAACTAATGAGGCTCCTGCGTCTAATTTTTCTTGCGCCGAAGCGACAGAGTCGATACCGCCAACACCAATAATGGGGAATGAACCTCCCGATTTTTTATAGATGTATTGAATTACTTCTGTAGAGCGACTTCGGACTGGCGCCCCAGATATACCGCCTGAGCCCAAGGCTTCAACATCATCGGAATGTGCCGAGAGGTTCTTGCGACTCACTGTCGTGTTGGTAGCAATCAGACCATCTACTCCTTCCTCAGAAATGATTGACACCACATCATCCAGTTGACCATCTGTTAAATCTGGTGCAATTTTTAGGAAAATTGGACGGGGGAATGCTTTAGACAAGTTGCATTGAACCACTTCACGAAGCAATGCGGCAAGTGGTTCACGATCTTGAAGTTCACGAAGACCTGGCGTATTGGGCGAGCTAACATTCACTGTGAAATAGTCTACATAAGGGTAAAGAGCATCAAAGCATTTGATATAATCCGAGGCAGCCAGCTCATTAGATGTGATTTTATTGCGCCCAATGTTTCCACCAACGATAAGGCTCACTGGACGATTCTTAAGCCTTGATATCGTGGACTGTACACCTCCATTGTTAAACCCCATACGATTTAACAATGCCGAATCTTGGGGAAGACGGAAAAGACGAGGAAGCGGATTACCTGGCTGTGCAAGGGGTGTTACAGTTCCTATCTCAACATGACCAAATCCCAACACATCTAATTCTCTGAGCCATCTCGCATCTTTGTCAAACCCAGCAGCAAGACCTACAACGTTTGGAAACTCGATTCCACAAATTGTGACACGCTTGCAAGAATCGTCTGACTTAAAGCATTGCTTTAAGAACCACGCGACACCAGGAATGTGAATTGCAAAAGTTAACATCGCCATTGAAAAATGATGAGCATTCTCCGTATTAAGCTTGAACAGCAAGGGTTTGACGAGGTTTTTATACATTGCACAAAGGTAAGAAGAAGAAGATAGTTTCACATAAATTGTGGATAACCCTGTTAATAGCGAACATAAAATAGTTCCAACAACAGTTGTTTGTGTGCTTTAACTTTGGGTCCCAAGGATGAAAAACCTAGGACTACTCAACTGGCTTTCTAAGCGAAAACTTACCGATGAAAAGGTGGCGAACATTTTCGTGAACACATCTCTAGAGATCGTAGAAGAAGGTTGGCCTCAAATTGTAGAGTTGATAAACTCTTCCCCGGAGTTTGAAAAAAGTCCTGAACTTGACCCCAAAGACTACGGTCGATTCTTGATGATCGTCGTATCAGCGAACTTGAGCTTGGTCCCCAAACACTTTGACCCAGGGGTTGACAGAGCCATTATAAAAAGATGTTGCGCCAAGTTCGGACGAGTTCTGGGTTTACCTAAAGAAGATTTTGCAAAGAAAGTAAAGGAGTTGAAAGCGTTTATGAAGAAGATTAATCATCCTTCAAAAAACACTGTTACAGCGATGACAAGAGCTGTATTCTACAAATACAAATTGATTGATGCTCAAGACGAATACTTCAGAGACATGAATGTTCCCAATCCGATCATTATGAAAAGTTTAAGAGATGTTTTAATGAACTTTTCTTGGGACTGGGATGAAGTGATTTGTGACAATTACAAAGTTGTCATTACGGAAGATAAGTTAACCGACTTCAATCAAGAAGAAATCCTAGCCTAAGCGATCTAAATCACGGGCAATGTCTTTCTCTTTTAACGTTGAGCGCTTGTCATGTAGTTTCTTTCCTTTCGCCACCCTAAATTTTAACTTTGCATAACCCGACTTCGATATGAAGAGTAACGTTGGGACGAGTGTTATACCTACATTTTTCAACTTCTTATCAAGTTTTTTCAACTCTCGTTTTTGCAGAAGCAGTTTTCTAGGCCTTCTAGGAGATTGAAGAATATATCCAGCATTGGGGTATTCTGTGATGTACATATTGTACACGAAAAGCTCACCACGATCGAAACGACAGTAAGATTCTCCAATCGAAGCTTTAGATGCTCTGATAGACTTTATCTCGCTCCCATTTAATTGGATACCTGCAGTAAACTCATCTTCGAGGAAGTAAGTAAACGACGCCTTTTTATTTTTAATCTCTAGAGCCAAGTTGCGAAGGTAGTGAGGATAAAGTTTTGTGTGCTATGAAATTTGTTCGACCTTAGGAGAATGAACATAGAGGAGATTAACAGACAGTTGTTCGACATTCACAAGGTCGAGCTGCATTGTCATTTAGAGCTTGCATTTAGAGCTTCAACAATGCGAGAGTGGGCCATTGAAGACGGAATGGAGATTGGATCTGATGAAGATTTTGAAAGAGAGTTTTTAATCCTAGCACCGATGGATGACCTTCCTACAGTGTTAAATAAATTTCTTCAAACCCGTGACAGATTATCTTCACTTGAAAGAATAGAAAGGCTTGCATTTGAAGCATGTGAGGACATGTATCTAAAAAGCAATGTCAGACTTCTCGAGCTTAGATACGCGCCTAGTTTCACTCTTGAAGTATTTCCAGAACTTGGCGCTGAAAAATTGCACGAAGCAATAATCAAAGGATGCAAAAGAGCCGAGATGATGTACCCCATGGCTGTGGGTTTGATTTGTTTACTCCAAAGAATTAAGACGAATAAGGAAAACATGTACTGGTGTGATTTTGCCATCGAACACAAAGGCGAGTTTTTAGCGGTCGACCTGGCAGACGATGAAGTCGGATATCCGCCGGAACCCTTCGCTCCTATCTTCAACAAGGCAAAGGCTGCTGGACTGGGCGTCACCATTCACGCAGGCGAACCTTATTTGCCACAAGCTCCTCAGAACATTGTCACCTCCATTGATCTTCTTCATGCTGATCGGATAGGCCACGGAGTCCAAGCGATACACGACGAAAAAGTCATCCAAAAACTGGTAGAAGAAAAGATACCCCTTGAACTTTGCCCTACCAGTAACTGGCTCACTCAAGCTGTGCCCAATTTAGCGGCACATCCATTGAAAACGCTCATGGAAATGGGCGTTAAGACAACAATCAACTCTGATGATCCTGGAGTGATGGGAATCGATTTGATGGATGAGTATCACATCGCACACAATATTCTAGGGATGTCAATTGATCAAATGAAACAGTGCAACTCATGGGCTGCGGAAGCGTCATACATTCCAGAGGAAAAAAAGAGGAAGGTTTGGCTTAACAAATAAAAACACAATGAGGAAACTATTTTTGTTGTCAATTCTGATGTCTCTTTCATCTTTGTATGCCATACACGCACAAAACCAGACAGTTGGAAACCTCACAAACTCTTCCCAAGCGATGGAGGGTTACAACTTACTTGCCCCACAATCTTCATTTAACACATACCTCATAGACAACTGTGGTAGAGTAGTTCAAGAATGGGTAAGTGAGTATCGAATTGGGCTCTCGGCTTATTTGCTCGACGACGGTAGCTTGATGAGAACAGCGCAACTTGGACCCGCCACGACGTCATCTTTTTCCGGAGGAGGAACAGGAGGAAGATTGGAAAAGTTCAATTGGGAAGGAGATTTAACATGGACATTTGTTTGGGCAGACTCAGTGCAGCAACAGCATCACGATATAGAAATCATGCCCAACGGCAATATTCTAATTCTCGCCTGGGAATACCATTCATACGAAGAAGCACTGCTGTCAGGGAAAACACCCAACACTGAAAACAACCCCATCTGGTGTTGCCAAATAACTGAAATAGAACCCTATGGGGAAAATGGTGGAGATGTGATTTGGCAATGGAGCGCATGGGACCACCTCGTTCAAAATACAGACAGCTTGCTCCCTCATTTCTCAGCCTCTATTTCTGATGCCCCCCGAAGGTTTGACATCAACTACATCTCACCTGGACCCAACGCCCTTAACCCTGACTGGATGCATTGCAACGCCATTGACTACAATTCATCGTTAGACCAAATCATTATTAGCTCTGCCAAGTTCAATGAAATCTTCATTATTCCTCACCATTTAACCACACAAGAAACAGCCACTTTTTCAGGCGATTTGCTTTGGCGCTATGGAAATCCTTCAACTTACGGAAGAGGAACCATTGAGGACAAAAAACTATTTTTTCAACACGACTGTCAGTGGATAGATGACACCGAAGGTGGCAGTGGTCAGTCAAGCAAAATTCTAGTTTTTAACAATGGGCGCAACCGACCCCAAGGAAATCGCAGTTCGGTAGAAGAGATTCATACACCTAACTTACAATATGGAACGTATCCCGTTGAGGATGGCACCTCACCATTTATGCCAGAAACATATTCATGGAGATATCCGGAAGCAGAAGAGCTTGATGACCTGTTTTATGCTCAACAAATTTCAGGAGCTTCACGACTAGGAAATGGAAACACATTGATTTGCAACGGACCGTCGGGATACGGATTTGAAGTCACTCCCGAAGAAGACATCGTGTGGGAGTACATTAATCCTGTGACCGCCTTTGGTCCAACAACACAGGGAAACGATGCCGGCAACAACTCACTCTTCCGCCTACAGAGATATGCAGTAGAATTTCCAGGCTTTATAGACAGGGACATGACCCCAGGAGATGTGTTGGAAGTTGACAGCTGGATCGACAACTGCACAAGTGGAATGGGTTCATTCGAAACAGGAGAGCTTGTGGCATACCCAAATCCGTTCAACGATGTTTTTAGGGTTACATTTCAAGAAAAGGGGAATTGGAAATTACATTCTTTAGAAGGGAAACTCATTGAACAAGGCTGGTCACACAGTGGATATATGCTGGAAATTGGAGGTGACTTACGCAAAGGCTGTTATATCTTGCAATATGAAAACAGAGGCAAAACTGTGTTTAAAACACTTATTAAAATTTAAAAAATGAACTTGAAACATCTAATTGGATTCATGTCATCAATGCTTGTGATCACATCATTTGCCCAGGACAATACAATCGGAACTATTCTCTACAACGAGGAGGCAACAGAAGGTGGATACAACCTGATTTACCCTCACAATCAACCGGATGTATTCCTCTTGGACATGTGTGGAAATGTGGTTCACAAATGGGAGAATGCTGACTCGCTAAGACCCGCAAATGTGTGTTACCTTTTAGAAAACAGTGATGTCATGACCACATACAGACCCGCCGATTTTAGTGATGATCCAATTTGGGCAGGTGGCGGCGGTGCAACAATTGAACGCAGAACTTGGGACAATGAACCCATTTGGTCCTTCACAAAAAATGATGCCGAGTACCGCTTACATCATGACATACAACCGATGGCAAATGGAAATGTTCTTGTTACAGCTTGGGAACAGAGAGACTCACTAGAGTGTATCGAATCGGGTCGCAATCCTGAAAATTTAACAAGCGCGGGAATGTGGTCTGAAGTAGTTTGGGTCATCTCCCCAGGTGATGATGGATTGGGGGAAATTATCTGGGAATGGGCAGTTTGGGATCATTTGGTTCAAGACTTCGACTCTACAAAATCCAACTATGGAACCATTGCAGATCACATCGATAAAATTGACATCAACTTCGGACAGACTTTAGATGCAGCAGCGGATTGGCTTCACATAAACGCAATTGATTTTGACGAATACAGCCAACACATCATGATAAGCGTGCCTACATTCAATGAAATTTGGGTGGTCGATTATGGAAATACAACACCTGGTGAGATAAAATGGCGCTGGGGCAATCCAATGGCGTACGACAGAGGAGACACCACAGACACAAAACTTTTCTTCCAACATCACACACACTGGCTTGATCTTGCGTTAACAACGAACAGTTCTGATTACGGTAAAATTGGCGTCTTTAACAACCGGGTTCAGGGAGATACGAGTGAATACAGTTCTGTTCATACGCTTCTCCCCATGTACGACGAATATGAAAATGAATACATCGTTGACAATTCAACTGGAACTTATCTTCCCACTGATTTTGATTGGACATTTGAATCACCTGATCCCAATACACTATACTCTAACATTGTATCCTCATTCCAACGTTTAGAGAATGGGAATAGTCTCATCTGTTCTGGTAAAAGTGGAGACACCAGAGAGTATACTCAAGAAGGAGAACTTGTATGGCACTACAAAACCCCATTTCTTAACCAACAAGGAACAGCGTCTCCACAAAATCAAGGAACTGTCCTTGCTCAGACGCAAAACCTAACATTCAGAGCAAGTCGCTATCCATTCGATTACCCCGCATTTGATGGGATTGATTTCGTAACCGGTTTGCCTATTGAGTTAAATCCAATGATGTTAGAATCCTGTTTATCAGGCTGTGACCTTTCACTTTCAATCGACTCGATATCTTTTGATAGCCTAGGAATAGCTACCATCACAGTATTGGCAGAAGGATCAAGCCAGATCAACACAATAGCTTGGATTTCATTGGCTGACAGCACCTTATTTCCCTTCGCTCAAGAACTCACCTTCACAACGTCTGAAGCGGGTGAATTCATGATTACCGTCACAGATGCTATGGGATGCTTAGACTCGCTCGTGGTTTCTGTTATATTTGACGGACTCGAGGGAGTACAAACCCCTACTCTACTAACATTTGGATTGTACCCCAACCCGACGACAGGGTTCTTGAACCTTTCATTCTCGCAATCAATACACGAGGCAAACATTCAAGTTATGGACATGCAAGGACGCAATGTTGTGACACTAAGGAGAACATCATCTTTGGGTGAGATACTCGATTTAAGACATTTAAAATCAGGAACTTACTTTGTGTCAATAGCATCAGATGAAGGATTTTCAATTTCAAAAATAGCAGTTCAAAAATAAACTAATTAATCACAGTTGATGAATCAGTCAATACAAGTTGAAAACCAAGGCGCTGTAAGATTTATAAAATTAAACCGCCCAGAGGCTTTTAACAGCTTCGATATGAAAATGGGAAGGCAATTTCAAACAGAACTTGATGCTTCTGCAACTGACGACAGTGTAAGATGTATTGTCATTACAGGTATGGGAAGAGCATTCTGTGCTGGGCAAGATCTCAAAGAAGTCACTGCTCCAGACGCGCCAAACTTTAAAGTTATCGTAGAAGAAACATACAACACGAGTATTAGGAAAATGTGTTCGATGAGAAAACCCATTGTTGCAGCGGTAAACGGTGTTGCAGCAGGTGCAGGTGCGAACATCGCACTTGCGTGTGATTTAACGATTGCAAAAGAAAGCGCATCATTTATTCAGGCTTTTTCTAAAATAGGACTTATCCCTGACAGTGGTGGAACATGGTGGCTCCCCCGCCTTGTGGGAATGCAAAGAGCAAAAGCTCTTGCCTTTTTTGGTGACAAGGTGTCAGCGAAAGATGCAGAAAACATGGGGCTTATTTACAAATCTGTACAAGATGAAGATTTTGATAATGTTGTTCTTGAAACTGCCACCCGTTTATCTAAATTACCTACGTATGCATTGGGACTCACAAAAACAGCTTTTCATGAAGGAATGTCATGCAATTTAGAAGAACAACTTGAACGAGAATTAGACTATCAATTTCGTGCGGCTGATTCTGAGGACTACGCAGAAGGCGTAGCTTCCTTTTTAGAAAAAAGAGCGCCTAACTTTAAGGGGAAATGAGTTTTTGGGTAAACGTCATCGATAAATTACCTGAAGACAATCAGAGAGTCCTCGCTTTTATACCACAAAATAAAGTTTTTAAGCCAGGAATGGACTTGAAATTCAACATTCGCGAAGTAGTTGTCCTACATTTTAGAGAAAATTTCTACGCAGAAAATCTCGACAAAATAAAAGAGCATGGACTTCACTTTTGGTCGGGGGAAGGAAATAGCAACCACTTCTTTAAAGATGTAACCCACTGGAGGGCTATACCTGACGGGCCGAAAAAAATGTGACTGCAACTATGGCTGCTGTTTCTGTTCGGAGACGCTGATCTCCCAAAGAAATTTCCTGAGCTCCCATCTGAATCATTTGATTCACTTCTTCCGAAGTGAAATCACCTTCAGGGCCAATTGCAATACACGAGGATTCTCCAGGAATAATTGCATTAAAAAGGTGCGTTTTTTCATCTGAAGCTAACGCATCCATACAGTGAGCAACAAAGAAATTTTTAGATGTTGTAGGTGATCCTGAGAACTCTGCAAGGACTTCTCCCAATCCCATCGCAGGTTGTAGTTCTGGAAGCCATGTCCGTTTACTTTGCTTCATTGCTGCAATGAGAACCTTGTTCCATCTGTCAAACTTTTCAATCGTGCCCTCTGACCTTGAAGTAAAAGCAGGGTATATCTTCTCAATCCCTATTTCAGTGGCTTTTTCTAAAAACCACTCGAAGCGATCAGTCTTTTTTGTTGGTGAAACAATCATCGAAAGACCAAAAGAAGGACGTGGTTCACGAGTTACCTCACCGACTTCCATCACACATGAACGCTTATCTAAGGCGGTTATAACTCCAGGTGCAGAACCACCTTTGCCATCTACTAAAGCATACGTATAACCAACTTTAGCACGAAGAGATTTAACTGCATGCCGTGTTTCTTCCTGAGAAAGATGCATGACACCCTCTTTTAAATTGGGAATAAAAAGAGAGCGCATCGGTAACAAGTTAGCTTTTTAAAGCAGCTACTTCTTCAACATTGGGACCACCAGAACGCATGGCATCAGTTGCTGTGTTTTTAAACTTAGCAAAATTATCTACAAACCGAAGAGCAAGGTCCGCTGAGACTTTGTCAAACGCATCTTTGTCAGCCCATGTTTCACGTGGATTAAGCAATTCTGAAGGCACTCCAGGACAAGAAGTGGGGACATCCAAATTGAACACATCGTCTTTACGCATCTCCACAGAGTGCAGCTCACCGTTAAGAGCTGCAGAAATAATTGCACGTGTGTAGCTTAGCTTCATTCGAGATCCCACACCATATCCACCTCCAGACCACCCAGTATTGACCAACCACATCCGAACGCCATGCTCGTCGATGAGACGACCTAGCATATTCGCATAATCTGTAGGCGCAAGTGGAAGGAAAGGGGCTCCAAAACAAGCTGAAAAAGTCGTTTGTGGCTCAACTACGCCAGCCTCAGTGCCGGCAACCTTGGCTGTGTATCCACTAATAAAGTGAAACATAGCACCATTTGCATCAAGTTTACTGATCGGAGGCAAAACCCCGAAAGCATCGCAGGTTAAAAAGAATACATCGGTTGGATGACCACCCATGCCGCTCTCTACAGCCCCGGATATATAATCTACTGGGTAAGAAACACGTGTGTTAGGAGTAATCGAATCATCTTCGTAATTGGGGGTAACCCCGTCTTCTTTAAAACCTATATTCTCTAATAAAGCTCCATATTTAATAGCGTCAAAAATCTGGGGCTCACTTTCAGCACTCAGGTCGATGGTTTTTGCATAGCAACCGCCTTCCATATTAAAAACGCCATCTTTTGTCCAACCGTGCTCATCATCTCCGATCAAGCTACGAGAGGGATCGGAACTCAGGGTCGTTTTACCTGTACCACTCAATCCAAAGAAAACAGCGACATCTCCATCTGAACTCATATTTGAAGAACAGTGCATCGGTAGTACGTTGTGCACCTCTGGCAGCTCGAAGTTCATCACTGAAAACATGCCCTTCTTGATCTCTCCAGTGTAGCCACTTCCCGCAATTAGAATAATCTTTCGAGTAAAATCGATGGCACTTACATTTCCTTGACGACATCCATGACGAACGGGATCAGCTTGGTATCCGGGTGCGCAAACGATATGCCACGCTGGATCAGAAAATTTAATTTGTTCAGGATCCAATCGAAGAAACATGTTGTAAACGAAAAGATTTGACCATGATTTCTCAGTCACTACCCTCACGTTAATACGTGTGTCGGGATCCGCTCCCACGGCAGCGTCTCTTACAAAAACAGTCTTGTCTCCCATGTAATGTTGAACATCTGAAAGCAAAGTTCCAAAATGATCTGGTGACATTTTCTGATTAATCTCACCCCAATCGACTCTTGAGTGTGTCTTACCGTCATCAACGATAAACCTGTCTTTGGGGGAACGCCCTGTAAACTCTCCTGTAGCAATTGACAACGCGCCAGTATCTGTTAAGACACCTTCACCACGAAGAAGAGTTTGCAGAATAAGTTTTGAGGGATGGAGATTCCAGTGAGCTGTTGCTACACCTTCTAATCCAATAGCTTGTAAAGATACATTATTTGGTAAGTTGCCTATATGCTTCATTTTTTGAGAAATAAGTCATTAATATTCCTAATGCAAATATAAACATTCAGTGTGTTTCATGACAATTATTTTTTAAAACCTATCCATGAATAATTATATTTACACCATGACAAAGATGACTCTTACACTTTTTTCAATGGTCGTTCTGCTTGCTTTTGCATGCAACACACCTGATTCACTTAACCCCAGTGATGCTAAGGACCAAACTTCAAAGCCTTCTTCCCTTGAGAAAGAAAAACCTGAAGGACTCAAGAAATTAAACGAAGCTGAAAAACGAGGGATGAGGCTTCTAAAGCGCCGGAATGAAGTGGCAATGGACGCTTCTTCGGCAAAAAATAAAAACCTGATCAGTCCTTACAGATACTTAACGACATCTGACGATTACCCAATCTTTACAAAATTGATGTTGAAATCGAATCTCACAAAACACATACATAGTGCGAAGGTTACATTACTCGCTCCGGTAGATAAAGCGTTCGAAGCTTACCCAAATTACAAAGAATTGCTTCTTCCAAAAAACGAAGAACAACTGAACAATTTCATCGCATACCACATTGTAAATACCGACTTAGAATACAAACAATTTATGGAGGACGATAGCTGGAAAGTCCATGCTGGGCCAACACTTTCGCTCACAAAAAAAGGGGGC
>DDJR01000062.1:0-11205 GCA_002339135.1 Flavobacteriales bacterium UBA2619
TTCTGACAAATAACCATCAAACAGCTCTGTACTTTCACTTTTAAACTGAGGTCCAAGAAACAAATCAACAATCAAGCCATCGCCATACCATTGGTATCCCAGGACAGCTGCTATTCCTTTGGAATTTTTAGTATACCAGTCCTCTCCTGAGACTTTCCATGTGTCTTTTCTAAAACGTGCAACAGCAGCTACATAGATACCTTCACAAGAGTTTCCGCCTGGATAGAATCTGATTTCTGGAATGAGAATTAGTCCTGACAGCTCTGATGTGAGTGTTTCCATTGAAATCGAATCGATAGAAAACCCTGATCCAGCAATCATTCCTGCTGCCATTTGTACAGAAAACGTTTCTGTTAATGCGAGCTCAACACCAAGTTGGTATTGATCTTGAAAAAAACCGAAAGGGTTTGTTTTGATCACTTTACTAGGCCCATCAGGCTGAGCGGACAAAGAAGTCGCGCATAAAAACAGTAAAATGAACAAGGGGGTTTTCAACATCATCAATGTAATTAGAATCCTATTTTGACTGAGAAAGATACAGTGCGACCGTAAGACCAATACCCCACTAGTTTTCCGTTTTCAACAGTGCCCTGTTCCTTCACCCCTGTTTGAGCATTTGTGATCCAGGTTTCATTTGCCTCATTCATGTAGATCGTATTCATCGCATTTTGAATGTTCAAAGCCAAGCGAACGTCAAAGCCACTTGCTCTGGTATTCCAACTCAGGTTAGCATCAAGGTATCCATAATCTTGCAATTGAACTGGCTGAACTCCAATTCTCTCCTCATCATCCCTGTCTTGATCAATCTCAAATTGCGCATATAAGTTCATGTTGTACACATAACTTGCTCCAAGACGAAAATTCTTAGGAAGGTCCATTCGAGCTTGAAGACCAAACTGTGTTTGCGGAGCGTCGCTCACCTTTAACCCTGCTGAATAAATGTGAAGTGAGTCAATAACCTCGTTGGTATTCTCGTCTAAAATTTCAGCATCAACATCATTGTCCCATCTCCAATCTCCAAGACTAACAAGACCTCCGATCTCGAGATTAGGAAGTGGTTTGGTGCGAAATTCAAGTTCAATTCCATCGTGGGTCTCAATCAAGCCTCTGATGAAAGCTCTATACTCTGTTCCATCAGGCCTAAGTATGGGCCCGGACATGATCGACTTGTCTTTCCACTTCGTATGGTAAACATTTATATCAAAAGATGCTCTTGGCAATCTAACGCGATATCCTATCTCAAGAGCTTCCACTTTTTCATTGACAAGGTTGTCATTTGAAAGCACATTTTGATAATTTGGAAAAACATTTTTAATAAAAGGTGCACGCGAGTAAACTCCAGCATTGACGTAAATGTGGTTCGTCTCTGTAATCGCGAAGGAACCCCCCGCTTTTGCATTGTATCCTGGAGCACTTGCCTTTTCGCTAAGTGCGCCATACACAAATTGCTCTGTGGTCTCATACTCTTCCGTATCCTGATTGTATTCCGTCACCTCCTGCATTCCAGTTTCATCATAACGAAAGTAAGTATACGGATCATAGCGGCGGTATCCAGTGTAAGAACCTGTTGCAGCAAGGAATGCTGATATCTTATCTGAATTGTATTCCAACTGAGTGAAGAACCCTGCGTATTTCACGTACCCAGTGTCATCATAATCCACCTTGTCCCCCTCGGTTGCCATCAGTTGATAGTCAGGGTTGATGCCATATCCCGTTGCGTTTGAGAATGACTGCATGTAAAAGTCTCCACCCAGTAAATTTGAAGTGCGTGTGAAGTGCTTTCCTTCATAATAACGCATATCCACTCCAGCAATCAAATGGAGGTTAGGAGTGATTTCAGATTTAAAGGTGCTTAGTATTCCAGTCCAAAAATGCTCATTGTGTGCATTCTCTATGACACTTCTCGATCTTCCGCCTGTTAAAGTATCTCCATTGAAAATCACCGGACTTCCTTTGTATTGAAGAGTGTCTACCCACGCTCCGGTTGATTCGTTAAAAGCGATTTCGAAAGCAGGATACGTGACCGGAAGAGTGCTATTCACATTTGTATCATAGAGATAGTCCCAGTTTCTTGTGGTTTTTACGGTTGATCCGTCTGCAAGGGTTTCATAAAGTCGAGGGTTACTCGTTCCGTCATATCTAGATCCATAGCCTCTTCCGAAACTCACATAAGCAGAAGTAGAAATGTGCGAGCGCTCACTAAGCTGGAAGTAGTGATTGAGTGCGATTTGTGGTTTGTGATATCCATTCACCCTCGAGCTAAGTACTTCTCCGTCCAGGTAACCCCAGTCGTCATTCCATCTGTGACCTTCGTAACCCAAGCTGTCTGGGAGGTTGTTGATGTCATTAAAGCGGTCCACCGAGAGTTGACCTCTGCGTTGACCATGTGTTTGTGGAGCTCCTATGGCTGTAAATACCAGTCGGTGACCTCCGAAATCTTTTGCTGCAGTCAAGAAATAGCTCCAAGCATCTACAAATGTCGCGTCGACGTAACCCTCTCCATAGGTTCGTGAACCTATCGCACTAACTGCCCAACCATTGGGAAGCAATCCTGAACTCAGAGAGAGCATATGCTTCGTACGTCCATAGTCAGTAATCGATGTTTTAAAACTTCCCCCTTTTTCTATATCAGTGGCTTTTGTGACAATGTTAATGGTTCCCCCGACGGAATTGATTGCGAGTTTAGAGGCCCCCAAGCCGCGTTGAACTTGCATGGTTCTGACAGCATCGCCAAGACCTGCCCAGTTTGACCAATACACCCAACCATTCTCCATATCGTTCACCGGAATGCCATTGACAAGAACTGCCACATTGCTTTGATCAAATCCACGAATGTTAATCCTGCTATCTCCAAATCCACCTCCACCTTTGGTTGCGTAAACCCCTGGAGTGAAATTTAAGATCTCTACGAGTTCTCGGTCGCCTAATTTTTCTTCTATTTCTCGTGCGTCAATCGTTGAAACTGCAACTGGTGTTGCACGATCAACGGATACTGAAGCAATGACATCTGCCTCTTGCAAGCCAATTGCGCTCGGCTCAAGAACAAGATCTCCCATGTTCATGAGCCCCGTTCCAGACAGGGAGATGTACTTCTTCACTGTGGTGTAGCCCATCGTTGTTGCAACCACGTTTGTTTGGCCATAAACTCGTGTTTTAAATTGAAAAAATCCATCGAAATCGGTGAATGCACCCGCATTAAAATCCTCTAAATACACCGATGCCCCAATTAAGCCATTGCCTGATGTAGCGTCGATTACTCTGCCACGAATTGTGGTTTGAGCAAAAGAAGTTGTCACAAATAGAATTGCGACACAAGTTAAAATTGATGTTTTCATTGGTTTTACTATAATCTGCAAAATACCCACACAGCTGCGATAAGTCATCGTAGTCTATGGAAAATTATCCCCAACGACCTGCAGAGTTTAACATTTCTACAATTTGGACTGTATTTGTTGCGGCGCCTTTGCGAAGGTTGTCGCTTACAATCCAAAGGTGTAGGCCACGTGGGTTAGATAAATCGCGACGTAAGCGTCCTACAAAAACCTCATCTTTCCCCTGAGAATTGATCGGCATCGGATACTCGTTTTGGTCAGGATTGTCTAGCACGGTCACGCCCGAGAAATTGGAAAGCAAGGATTTCACGTCCTCCATTTCATAATCACATTTGAACTCCAAAAAAACAGACTCACCATGTCCCCCCATCACAGGAATTCGGACAGCTGTACAGCTCAGTGAAATTGAGTCATCCCCCATGATTTTTTTTGTTTCGTTGTGGACTTTCATTTCCTCTTTTGTATAGCCATTATCCTGAAAGACATCGCAATGTGGAATGCAGTTGTTGTCAATTGGATGTGGGTAGGCCATTTTAGATGGCGTGAGGCCTGCGCGCTCTTCAGCCATTTGGGAAACTGCAATTTGACCCGTGCCGGTCACACTTTGGTATGTGCTTACAACTCCTCTTTCAATCTGGAATTGATCGTGAAGAGGCTTTAGAACCATCACCAATTGCATTGTAGTGCAGTTGGGATTGGCAAAAATCATGTCACGTGACGTCATGCAGACCCCGTTCACCTCAGGTACAATTAATTTGATGTTTTCATTCATACGCCAGGCAGAACTGTTGTCTATTACAGTCACGCCTGCATCAGAGAATTGAGGTGCCCATTGACGACTCACCTCACCTCCTGCTGAAAAAATTGCCACATCTAAGTTTTTACTCAGCGCAGTCTGCAAGCTTACAATCGAAATATTCTCTCCTTGAAATTCGATGACTTTTCCAATTGATTGTTCAGACGCTACAAGGATCAATTGCGAAATTGAGACGTTTCTTTCTTCCAGAACATTCAGCATGGTTTTCCCAACCAAACCTGTCGCGCCCACAATGGCAATGCGTAGTGATTTCATAAAACAAAGCTAAAAACTTTGTGAGAGTATACAACTGTTTTGTAGGTGGTTTTGTAAATCTTATGAACCGACAGAACTTTGCTTAAATAGCCGATATACATGTATTTACTCTCTGTCATTTCTTTTTTATCCGCCCCTGTAAGTTCAGATTCTGTGACTTGGCAAATCTCTTCAGGTTGGGAGCAAGAAGGTCTTGAATCTTGGACACTCGATGCGCCCTCAGCGGGAATGTATCGGATATGTGGGTGTGCTGAAGAAGCCTTTGAAGAATTCCGATTTGACATGAGATGGAGGCAAGATTTGATGGGATCAAACAACAACAATTCTCGGTTTTTTCTCAGTGAGAATGGTCTATCTGATTCCACAGGAGGAGTTCCTAGCGATGCTCTTGTTTTTGCGGTCGGAGAAAATGGCAGCAATGATCCTTTAGCTATTTCGAACACCTTTTCAAATGGGTACACAGAAATAACGTCCCCTTTTTTCGATTTTTCTCAGCCCTTTGATTTGGATTTATCGATTAAGATGTCGACTCAGGACTATCGCGTTTCACTTGATGCTGGTGCACACAATGAGGGTTGGGAAATCCCTATAATTTCACAATTTAACATCAACTCTGACAGCTCAGAAACAAATTGGCATCCCCGATGTTTTGGATTTGAGGTTCAATGTACATCCTCGAATACCAATGCATTTTCTTGGGGGTTACATAGTTTCTTCACAACAGAGGGTGCTGTTGAAAAGCCAAAACTGTTGTCACATCGAGCCATTGACAGCACTGTTGTGCAGCTTGTATGGTCACGGCCAGTGTCATCAAATGCAGCTATGACTACATCTAACACATCACCTCACATCAGTTTTCTTACGCTGCCAACCTCCCTCTCAGACGAAGTTTACAAAGCCCTTAAAATAAAAACATTTGAGATTGACACTGTGATACAGGTCGTCTACACACCGCTCAATTCAGCCCAATTTCGAGACCTTGTTATAACTGAGTTGTTCATTGATGCTACACCGTCTATAGGTTTTCCAGAAGTAGAGTGGATCGAGATTTTAAATCGTTCTGACAAATATGTGGACATTGGCACATGGAGTGTCATCGCAAATAGCACTTCTTCTTTAACAGAACACATTAACATGATTCCACGCAATGGATGGGATGGAGTTTTAGCTCCAAAAGAACGATTCTTAATATCTACACTTCAGTTTGATTCTTGTGAGTTCGCCCCGTCTCCGAAATTACAAGCGGAGCTTCCTGGCGTCACAAGTCTTAATGACAATGGAATGAGCCTCACGCTCCTTCGTTATGATGGCACATTGATTGATCAAATTATCTACGACAGAACATGGTGGCAACCCTATTCAATACCCGCCAGGTCCACAAGTAAAATTTATACCGGGGGATGCGGACTGGCTTCAAACTGGTCTCCTTCTTCTAATATTTTCGCTGCAAATCCTTGGTTTTCTGGAGAAGTTGAAACCTCTGAAGCCAGCCTGATATTTCATGATTTTCATGTCAAAGCTCATCTTCTAAGCGAACATGTTTTGGAGTTTTCATTTTCCCAAGATATCGATCCACTTTGTGACATCGTCGCAACGATGAATGATGTCAGCACGAATTTGCTTTGGGAAAACTCCTCATGGACTGCCAACCTCTCCTCACCTTTAACTCTAAATGAATCGATCGACATCACATTTGATGGCGTGCGGCCATGCTCCGGCGACTCATCTTTTTCATGCACGCTTTTTGACTGGACGCCTGTAGCACCACCTCAGTGGGGAGATTTGAAGATTACAGGTTTTCTTACGAACCCCGATGCCAATTCTGGGACAGATGAATGGGTTAAAATCTCAAACACCTGTGAACACTCAATCGATTTGCATAACCTTGAGATCAATTCTCAGGCCATTACTGACGCCCCCATTTTAACACCTCACCAATCCTTGAAAATCAATTCCTCAAACACTAATGAATGGGTCGCCTTGGCTGAGAAAAGTGGTACAATAGAAATTAGACTTGGCGATTTGATTTTAGATCTTGTGGAATACAGTTGGTGTTGGCATGTCGACAAAGAAAAAGCAGAAGGAGGTTATGCCCTTAAAAGGATTAGCAATGATGAAGCTTCCAACAATGGCAAAAATTGGACGACCAATCTGATCGAGGAAACTTTCACCGAAGAAGTAGACCCCATCTTTGAAAACACAATCCTCTTTGGTTTGCTAGATGGAAGACTTGCTTGGCACAGCCCTTATGCCATGGACTCAACAACACTTCTCAGTGATAACTGGTCACCTGCAATTGATTGGGCGTTTTATGGTTCTGGCCAAAACCATGCAACAGCTAGCAGTCCGCTCCTCTCCCATGAAGATTCCTCGTCTGTTCTGCTTCAATGTCATGCTTGGAAGAGGGCTGAAAGAAGTGCAATAATCGAAAATAAATTTTGGGTTGTGCCCTTGCATTACAGCTCCGAAAGTCAGGTTTATTTAAATGAACTTTTATCAAATCCCAAAGTAAAAGGTGGAGAGTTTATTGAGGTCGCGATGAAAAGTGTTCTTGGTTCTGAGAATCCCGACTCAGCTCGAGCTTCCACATATAATTGTGTCATCACTACGACTGACGGTGCCACTCCAAATGATTTCAGAAGATTGTCGGAAATACATTGGATGTTTCCTGAATCTGGGATACTCGCTTTTTCTGAATGCCCATCATGGGTCATCAATCGCAAATCTGAATCCGTCATTCTAGAGCTTCCGATTCCTTCATTGCAGAACGGAAGGGAGCTTGTGATTGCAAAATTTGAGGACACAATTGTAGAATTCGATCGAGTCACAATAAAAGAACTGTCACAAGACATCTCTCAAGAGAGGGTCGAAGAGTCGAGTGAAACTTGGATCCGCGCTCCGAGTTCACACGGAGGAAGTTCACCTGGTTTTAAAAATTTCGCGACACAATTGAATGATGAAAATGTCAATATTCATCTGGGAGAACTTGATGTTTTTCCGAAAACAATTAACCTCAATCCGTACTCAGACGAAAATGGAGTTCAAATTTCATACGAGCTAACAGACAACACTTTGAATACTGATTTTGTTGCCTGCCTGTCTATTTATAACTTTAACGGAGAAGAGATTGTAAAGCTTTCTGAGTCAGAAACAGTTCAAAAACGAGGCACATGGGGGTGGGAAGGTTATTGTGAAAACGGGCTTCCTGTTTCGCCTGGCACATATATCGTTGTGATGCAAATAGAACACCTCTCAAAAAAGTTCATGAATCGCAGTTTAATTCAAGTCGGATATTACTGAAATTGGCTGAAATTGCGGCCTATGTTTGAAGACATTAAAATCACACATCTCGATTCGCCTGCAGGTGCAATGTTTGCTCTTGCAGTTGTGAATTTAGCGCTCATGGTTTGGCTTAAGCACGGTTTTCCTAGGGAATGGAGATTGGCTGGCTGGGCTTTGCTAGATGTGCGACGTATTTGGCAAAGAAGCGCTGATGAAGCTCCAAGAACAGGAGGGGTCATCATCGCTCACATACAAGGTGTAATTGCTCTGGCAACCATTTCATTTGCTTGCCTTGACAATGCCATACAAGGATTTGCATTGGGTGCCATGATCGTCTTGGTTAGATTGATAGCTGTTCAAGTCTTCGGTAGGTTTACACTACTTGCACTACTCGTCAAGGAATCGGCGGACATTGATCGACATCTAAGAACATGGATGGCTGGTTCTGTCTCCGTGATTGCAATTGTCCTTTCTCTACGCTCACAATTGAATGAAGATGTCGGATGTAATCTGCTGTTGTCTGCTTGGATGGTTTGGAGTTTATTCAGATTCTGGCGTGTTTTTCAGACTTCAATTAATCGTTTGAGCAGATATTCATTTGCAATCGTGTATCTTTGCAGCCTTGAAATTCTACCAACAGCGTTTATAATACGACTTGTAATAAACTCGTTATCATAATCCTATATGTAGAATATGAACAATTAACTCAGGATGAAAAAGAAGATCAAGACCATTCTCATTTCACAGCCAAAGCCATCTACGGAAAAAAGTCCGTATTTTGATTTGGCAAAGAACATGAAGTTGACGATTGATTTCAGGCCCTTTATTCACGTTGAACCTATCAACGTACAAGAGTTTCGCAAGCAAAAAGTAGATATTTCTGAACACACTGCCGTTATCCTAACCTCTAGGATGGCCGTAGATCACTATTTCAGAATGGCTGAGGAGACTCGTTTTGAAGTGCCTACTTCAATGAAGTATTTCTGTATCAGTGAGAGCACTGCTTATTACTTACAGAAATACGTCGTTTACCGCAAAAGGAAAATTTTCCACGGACAAGTGCGTTTGCCTGAGCTAATCACGATCATTAAGAAACATAAGAAAGAGAAGTTTCTTTTACCCAGCTCTAACCTTTTAAAGGCTTCAATTCCAGCAGCTCTTGACGAACTTGGTGTAGATTACTCAAGAGCTTGTATGTACAGCACTGTTTGCTCTGACCTAAGTGACCTGACTGATGTAAAATATGATGTGCTCGTGTTTTTCAGCCCAAGTGGTATAGAGTCACTCTTTCAAAACTTTCCTGATTTTGTTCAGGGAGATACGAAAATTGCAGTCTTTGGACCTACAACTTCCAAAGCGGCAGAGGCAGCTGGGTTAAGAATTGACATCAATGCGCCCACAGCAAAAGCACCGTCCATGACGATGGCAATTGAACAGTACATAAAAGGGAAGTAGTAGAGCGACTACACATTATCTTGTGCTTCCAATGGCGCAAACTAGTTACACATTTAAAAAAAGCGAACGTCTTAAGAGCGTGATCGCAATGAATAGAGCTTTTTCTGAAGGCTCTAAAGTGGTTCGATTTCCTTTCCTAGTCCGGTATACCCACACAACATTTGAAGCTGATTTTCCCTACCAGATAGCGACTACGGTTTCAAAACGCAGATTTAAAAGAGCTGTAGATCGAAATCGGATAAAAAGATTAATGCGTGAGGCTTGGAGGCTTGAAAAACCCAGACTTACTTCAAATTGGGAGAAAGGTGGAGACCAACACGCTATTGTCTTTGTTTACATCGGAAAAGAAATTCCGACTTTTGATGAATGTCAAAACAACATTTGTAAGATTGTTGACGTACTTATAAAACACCCAATTGAAAGGCCTGCTAAAACATGAAAAACACACGTAAATTATTTCTTATCGGGTTCGCTTTGCTCAGTACGGCCCTTGTTTCACTCAAGCTCCCCATAAAAGAGAGCTTTTTTGAGATGTCTAAGCAATTAGAAATAATGAATTCCGCTTTTCGAGAGTTAACTATTTTCTATGTTGACCCTCTCTCCCCAGGAGAATTGATGGAAACTGGAATCACCGCCATGCTTAAATCTCTGGATCCATATACAAGATATTACCCGGAATCAAAAATGGAAGACGTGAGGTTTATGTCTACTGGAGAATATGGTGGCGTGGGATTGTCACTTAACGAGAGCTGGGATGGGACGTTTTATGTTGTTGACCTCAAAGAGAATGCACCCGCTGAGAAGCAAGGTGTTCAACTCGGTGATCATTTAATACAAATCGCTGGCTCAAACATTTCACACTTAGACATGACTAAGATTGGTGAACTTATTAAAGGAACTGCTGGCACCGACATTACACTAGGAATACAAAAACCTACACAAAAAGAGATTGTAAATATTACGCTAACTCGAGAGAAAATTAAACAACCTGATGTTCCCTATTTTGGGATGATTAGTGAAACTACGGGGTATTTAATTCTAAGTAAATTTACACGCACAGCGAGTATTGAGGTTCGGAAGGCGCTCATACAGTTGACCGATTCGATGGGAGCAAAGCAAATCGTATTCGACCTCAGAGGCAATGGAGGAGGTCTTTTAAGAGAAGCGGTGAATATTGTAAATCTGTTTGTTCCTAAAGGACAAGAAGTCGTTTCTATGCGAGGTAAAACCCCCGAATGGAATAAAAGCTACAGCACATCTTCTAAAGCTTTACTGCCCAATATTCCTCTTGCGATTCTACTAGACGAACGAAGCGCTTCCGCTTCAGAAATTGTCGCGGGAACGCTTCAAGATATCGACCGAGCAGTTATTATAGGGCAAGAGAGTTTCGGCAAAGGTCTGGTGCAGCAAACCAAAACTTTGGCGTATGGTTCTAGAATGAAAATCACTGTAGCCAAATACTACACCGCCAGTGGAAGATGTGTACAACGGCTAAATTACGATGACCGAGATGACAGCGGTGATGCACAAATCAGTGCCGATTCTACGCTTGCAACTTATTACACAAATAACGGTCGACCTGTGATCGAAGGGCGTGGTGTGATTCCAGACATAGAACTAACACCACAGATCCAAGACTATGTTGTCGAGGGGCTTGTGAACAGTGGCATATTCTTTGACTTTGCTGTAAAAACTTCTGGTGACATCGACTCTTCTGTTGATTTGGCTTCATTTAAAATTAGTGACCAACAATGGGAAAGCTTTCTGAATTACACCATGGAGCAATTTAACGATCAGGTAATTGAGAATACTGAGAGGGCTTACCCTTACGAACCTCTGTCAAAAAAGCTGATATTAGATCTAGAAACAGCAATGTACGAGGATGGATTGATTGGAGAAAATTCTGATGACAACGCCGCCATCATTACAAATTTAAAAACGCTTATTCAACCGGATTTACAAGCTGATTTGGCATCTCACGAAGGTGATTTAAGAAGAGTTTTAGAGAAAGAATTTGTCTTTCATTTAGAAAACACTTCTGGCGTGTTCCAGTTTGAGCTTCCC
>DDJR01000062.1:11542-11820 GCA_002339135.1 Flavobacteriales bacterium UBA2619
AAGACGAAGTTGCCATAAGGGCCCTTTCAACTTTAGAGAGCGGCAAATACATGAAAATTCTCTCTGGGGAGGCTAAGGACTAAATTCATGAGTACTGCAGAGAAAATTCTCCTTTCTGGTTTATTCATTTCTGTAGCCTCTTTAGCTTGGAGTCCTTTTGGGACGAGTGTCGGCATGGGGTTCATTGCTCTAAGCTGGTTCATCGCACTTGGCACTCGACAGCTAACAGCCCCTACAAATCAATTTCTTCTTGCGTCCATGTTGGGCCTTTTTGCGTG
>DDJR01000055.1 GCA_002339135.1 Flavobacteriales bacterium UBA2619
AATTCAAGATTTGTAAAGGAATTTCCAGAAACCAACTCCTCGGTTAAGCTTCCTGTTTGATCTTGATTAACTTGAAGAACCTGAGCTTCAGCTGCAGCTGCAGCTTCTGCCTCAGCCAGTTCCATTTGTGCTAATTCCTCCTCGGTAGGTGCTGTGTACCAGTTGTACCCCATTAAAAGGGTGAACATGAGTACAAACCCGATAATTGTGTTTTTATCCATTGCGGCGCGAAGTTAGTTAAGAGTGCAATTACTTGAGGCGTGACTTATCACCATTTGTGAGCGTTTTCTGAAGACCAAAGTCCTTTTAACCTCATCGCCTGTTCCAATAAATCTCTGACACAACCTTTTCCACCGGGCTTGGGGCTTATGTAGTGAGCAACATTTCGCACTTCTTCTACAGCATCTTCAGGGCAAGCCGCCAATCCTACTTCTTTCATTGCAACAAGGTCTGGAATGTCATCACCCATGTAAGCGACCTTGTCAAGTGGGATTTGTAGTTTTTCACAAAGCGATTTAAGCGAAACCAATTTGTCTTCACACCCCAGATGGACTTCTTCGACGCCCAATTTATTCAGCCTTGTGGCGACTGACTTTTCATGACCTCCAGTGAGAAGTGCCAATTTCAAGCCCTGTTTTACCGCCCATTGGATTGCAAAACCATCTCTTGTAGATGCCTGTCTTACTTGACTGCCGTCAGGCATTAAGAGTACAATTCCATCAGTAAACACTCCATCATAGTCAAATGCGAAGAGTTCAATATGGGCTAGTTTAGTTTTGTAGTTCATTGTTTATGTGTGTTGTGACTTTCTGAAATATGTTTGCTTACCAGAGTGTAAAATTCGGTCAGTTCTTGAGCGTTCGAAAATGAATTTATTAGATCCAGGTGTGTTTTTTGGCTGCTTTTGTCGCCTCGAATAGCGACTCCCGTCTGTCTTTTGAATGAAGTTCCCGTTGCGGCCCCTTTCAACAAACCCTCGGATATCGTCTGCATTAGGTCTGTGGAAAGTCCAGATTCTTGAAGTATCTGTTGGGAAAGCGCCAGGCAGTGATTTGCAAAATTGTCGGCAAAAACGGCTGCAAGATGTACTTGAGATCTCACCTCAGATGGAGCGTCAAACACACGACCACCCATGCATTTCACGAGTCTGTCAAGGGTCTGCTTTAACGAGTCAGAACTGGCATCGATGCCGAACGCAACGCCATTGAGGTTGTCGTTCACTGACTCCGAATTAAAACTCTTAACTGGCCAAACCACGCCGTTTTCTTCTCCCAAGACATTTCTGTCAGTTGCCCCTGAAGCATGAAATCTTTTCAGGTTGGGCGCGATTCGTCTTGCGGTTTCTGGAATGGCATCGTCTTTGACCAGAACAGCTACTGCGTCCACATTTGTGTTAAAATCTTCGATTCGATCGACCACACTTGCATTCTTAAATTCTGCGGCCAATTTTTCAGCTTCAATTCGGTTTCGGTTGTAGATCTCCACGATTTCAACTCCGCCCAGAGCCATAGCCCTGCTTAAAGCTTGAGCTACTTTTCCTGCACCAACAAGGCTGATTCTGAGCGTTGAGTTGTGATTCATTGTGCAGTGTTTAATTTTTTCGAGATTCGGATCATGAGACTGATGAGAAACATCAAGCCGCCAAGTAAAATTACGATTGTTAAAGGCAACTTGGTTGCTTGGATTGCAATCATTTGACCATCAGCTGACTCTGCCATAATTTCATTTTTAACTTCGCAGGCTATTGACCATGCTTTGCGTGCTTCATGTTCCTTATGCAAGAATGTAAACGCCCTTTCTCCAACAGTTCCATTCGTCCAAATCGTGTTCGCCATTTTTTCGTCTTCATCTGCAAATGGGACGACTGTCCAAAAATCTTCTAGGTCTGACATAAACTCAACCGATGTATAGTGATCTTCTTTACATCTAAAAAGCATGTCGTCCAGTTTAATATGACATCCGGCTCTATAAAGTTTTGGTACGATGTTGAAGTACTCAACTTGAATTCCTTCGTCTGTATTTTTTATAAAACTCGCAAAATAGGGTCCCATTGACACCGTGTCTCCCAGCTCTAGAATCACTTCGGGTCGTTGGTTGGAGTGAGATATGATTTCAGATGTTGTACTTGTAAACGCCCATCCCCAAGCGATGATGGCCAAGCTGAGTCTCATTAAATGACTGAATCTTATCAGAGTTGCTGAGTAAACAGATGTGAAAAGCAGGCCTGAGAGCAAATATTCATGGGGTTGAATAGGGTGAGTTTCGCTTACGATTGCTAGGCACACAGTCGATGCCAACAAAGAAATTAATTGGCGTCTGACGATGTGTCTAAACCCTTTCTTTAGATCGACAATCCCCCCTGATATGAGAAGTAGCAATACCCCAATTGAGACTAAAAGTCGCCCCCCGAAATCCGACAAGTCTGAAAAAACGAGGATTCCAAAAACAACCAGTCCTGCAAACGTTAAGAGCGATTTTTCAAGAAATGTTAAGATTTCAAGCCAAACCCGTTCACGCCTCCAGTTCATTAAATTATTTTCATGGGCTTTGCGACCTTAATAAAAAGTTCAGCCATGTTTCGAGCATCCTCAATTGCTCTGTGTTGTGTGCCATTGAATTCTAGCCCTTCCAATTTCAATGCGTTTTTTAAGCCAATTTGATTTTTCGCTCCTTTGTACTTGCTATAATGACTTTGCATACAAGCCCAATATTTAAGCCAGTTCAGTTCCATGTTATGAAGTCTCGCGTCTGCAGCAAACTGCCTCTTGTCGAATTCTCCCCAACTAAGCAGAGCGGTTGGAGCTGCTTGGGGTGACATCCACTCTTCAAACCTCTGTACAACAACATTAAAGTTGTCAGCAGGGTCTACATCTTCTTGTGTAATGCTTGTGAGTTTCGTACAAAACCTGTCAATCTTTGGGTGAACGATGGGCAAGATGAATTCACAAAACTCATCAATAATCTCAAGTTTTTCGTTCACCTTTACTGCACCGATTTCAATAATCTCAACCTGCCTTGGTTTAGGGCTCCTCCAGCAAGTCGCCTCTAAATCGTATATGATAAATTGCCTTTTTGACATGCGGTTGTAAATGTACGTTTTTATCTTACCAAGATGGTTTCTTACGCCGGACACTTATGAACGATGCAAACAACTTACTCACGAAAACTCAATTTATCTAACCTCTCGGTTTCTCCAAGTAGACCTTTCTTCTTTGAAGGCAGATTTTTGTGTCAATTCTCGTTTCTCTTCGGAAATCCTGTCAAATAGCTCGCCCATTAACTTCGCAAAGACATCGTCTCCAACAGGAAGATCGCGAACAAGTTTCTCAGGTGAAAAATGTTCATTGACAAATCCTGTATCAAAAACCCCAGATCGAAATGCCTTGTGATTTACAGCGAATCGTCCGAAATCCAATGTTGTTTTCACTCCCCTAATGTCATAATTGTCTATCGCTAAAATCATCCTTTCGATACAAGCCTCTCGGGTTGCTGCATGCACGATGAGTTTTGAAAGCATGGGGTCGTAATGAATGCTTATCTTATCACCCTCAGCAACACCATCATCAACTCTGATTCCAGTGCCTGTAGGTGGTGTGTATTTCTTTAACACCCCTGTGCCAGGCAAGAACCCAGCTCCAGCGTCTTCAGCGTAAATTCTAAGCTCGATAGAGTGGCCGTTCATCGTTACATCCTCTTGTGAGATTGTAAGTGGTTTGCCTTCTGCAATCAGTATTTGTTCTTTCACAAGATCAACTCCAGTAATCAATTCAGTGACTGGGTGTTCCACCTGAAGACGGGTGTTCATTTCTAAGAAGTAAAAATTCCTGTCTTTGTCAACCAAGAATTCCACAGTTCCAGCACCGATATAATCGCAAGCTCTCGCAACTTCTTTCGCGCATTCTCCCATTTCCTCTCTGAGTTTTTCATCGAGTAGGGCAGAGGGAGCTTCTTCTATTACCTTTTGATGTCTTCTTTGTATGCTGCATTCTCTCTCAAAAAGATGAACAACATTTCCATGAGAATCAGCTAAAACCTGTATTTCAATGTGCCTTGGATTTAAGACCAATCTCTCCATAAAAACAGATCCATCGTTAAACGACCTTTCTGCTTCTGAGATGGCACGTGCAAGCTCTTCTTTAATGTCTTCTTGCTTAAATACAGAACGCATTCCTTTCCCTCCTCCGCCGGCACTTGCTTTGATCATCAAAGGCATGCCGATTTTCTCAGCTTGAATGAGTGCTTCCTGAGGGTCGGAAATTGCGCCGTCGGTTCCTGGCACAAGAGGGATGTTTCTCGCCATCACTGCTTTTTTTGCTGCAAGTTTGTCTCCCATGGTCTTAATCGCTTCAGTCATAGGTCCGATAAAAGCAATCCCCGCTTTTTCTACAGCCTCAGCAAATTCCGCATTTTCCGAAAGAAATCCATATCCAGGATGTATTCCGTTTGCCCCTGTTTTTATTGCGGCTTCTAAGACACGGTCACCCAAAAGGTAGCTCTCTGATGAAGGAGCATTTCCTATTAGAACAGCTTCATCTGCCGCCACAACATGAGGGGCTTCGGAATCTACATCAGAATAGATTGCCACAGTTGCAATCCCCATCTCTCGAGCAGTTCTAATAATGCGTACAGCGATTTCGCCTCTATTTGCGATTAAAATCTTTGTGATCGATCTTTTTTTAATTCGGCTCATCGTTCAAATGTTTCTTAATTCATTTTTTGAATCTAAAAATAAGGCATGAAAAAAGGGGCAAGCGATTCTTATCGCACCGCTCAACCGCATACCCTTGCTGTCTTCCGACCCTGGGGGATTAAGCGGGAGCTGGTCGTAAGAGACTTGCCCCAGGTGCAAAGATAAGGTAGTATCTTGCACCCATGAGAATAAATCAGTTAGTTTGGCAACATGGTGGTTTGGCAGCTCTTATTGCTATAATAATCAGTCTTGTAGCTTATATCATGGGGGTTGAAATGTTGGTGGGTTGGCAAATCGGCTTAGCACAATCACTGCTCATTATCACAACAATGATTGTTGTTAGCAGATCAATTCGACAAGATGAAGATGGGGTTATCGATTTTACTCGACTTTTAATTCACATCATGATTGCAGTTGGATGTATTCTTGTTTCATCACTTGTTTTCAATCTTGTTCTTTTTAATTTGATTGATCCGGATTTGATTGATATCGTTGCTGACATTACGCTAGAAAAAGTTGAAGAAATGATAAAATCATTTGGTTTTAAGGGTGATGCTCTTGAAGAAACTCTGGCTGAGACCGAGTTGGGTATTCGCAACGGTTATACATTGTGGGGTGGATTTCTAGGTCTCATTTACAGTTCTGTTTTTTGGGGTGTTATTGCACTGATTTTTGCAGCTATTTTTAAGCGCAGCCCTGACAATAAGATAAATTTTTAAGAGAAATGGACATCTCCATCGTGATCCCGCTTTTCAATGAAGCTGAAAGTTTGCCTGAGTTAATGGAATGGATTAACAGGGTTCTCAACAAAAGAAAATTTGAAGTCGTCTTTGTCGATGATGGTTCAAAAGATGAGTCCTGGTCTGTGATTGAAAAGTTGCAAATGAACTATCCAGGTAAAGTCAAAGGTCTCAGGTTTGCAAGGAATTATGGAAAAAGCGCGGGTCTCCAAAAGGGTTTTGAGACTGCCATAGGTGCAGTCGTGTTCACTATGGATGCTGACTTGCAGGACAGTCCAGATGAGATTTTGGTGATGGAGAAACTTCTTCATGAAGGGGGGTATGACCTGATCAGTGGTTGGAAAAAGAAGCGACACGACCCTCTGTCAAAAACCATTCCAACCAAATTGTACAATTGGATGACTCGCAGGGTAAGTGGGATTGATCTCAACGATTTCAACTGTGGTTTAAAATGCTACAAAAACAATGTAGTGAAGGCCATTGAGGTTCAAGGGGAGATGCACCGTTATATACCACTCCTTGCAAAAGCAGCGGGATTTGATAAAATTGGTGAACATGTCGTTTCTCACAAAGCAAGAAAATACGGGGTCACCAAGTTTGGACTTGAGAGGTTCACAAATGGCATGCTTGATTTGTTGACGATCGCTTTTGTTCAACGCTTTGGTCGAAAGCCTATGCATTTGTTTGGACTGTTGGGTCTCTTAACTTTCCTAGTCAGTTCTGGTCTTTTCACAGCGATTGCAGGCTATAAACTTTATGCAATAAACTTTGCTTTGGAAGCAAAAAACATCACCGAAATTTCAGCGTTTTATCTAGCCTTAACAGGAATGATTTTAGGTTCTCAATTGTTTTTAGCAGGCTTTATTGCTGAAATGGTGTCCAGAAATAGTCCTGCAAGAAAAGAATACAGAATTTCAGAGCAAATCAATTAAAACAAACAATTAGGTTTTTATGGGCCCTGAAGCGACAAGTTTATTTCCTTCATAGAGTGTGGCGAATTGACCTGCTGCAATTCCTTTTTGAGGTGTGTCAAAGTAGAGCGTTAATCCCTTCTCTGACATCTGAACGTAGCCTTTTTGTAGGGGTTGTCTGTATCTAAATCGAAGCAGATATGATTTTGTATCTCCGATGTTCATTTTGTGTGATGGGAGCACCCAGTGCACATCATTAGAAGCAATGAGTAAAGCACTTCTCATGAGTCCAGGGTGATTTTCTCCTTGACCGACATAGACCGTATTCGTCATAACGTCGGTTCCCAGGACATAGAGTGGCTCGGGTTTACCGCCCACATGGAGTCCTTTTCTTTGTCCTACAGTGAAGAAATGAGCTCCTTGATGCTGCCCTACGATGGAACCCATCTCTGAGGTTAACGTATGCGGTTCTGTGACGTCCTTTTCAGTTGAGGTGAAGGTCGAATGCTTGTCAGATATTTCAACAATGTCACCAGGTTTCACGCTCAGTTTTTGCTGCAAGAAATCAGGCAACCTCACTTTGCCGATAAAGCACAATCCTTGGCTGTCTTTTTTCCCCGCGGTATGGATGCCAGCACTTTTTGCGACTCCTCTCAAATCAGGCTTCAGCATCTTGCCAATGGGGAAAAGGGCATGTTGAAGTTGGTGTTGAGTGAGTTGACATAGAAAATAGCTTTGATCTTTCAAAGAGTCTTTTCCTGCTAAAAGTCTTTGAATTTTATTACCATCAATTATTACTTCTTCTTTTCTGCAATAATGTCCAGTTGCTACAAAATCTGCACCAAGTTCAATTGCTTTTTTTAAAAACAAATCAAATTTTATTTCTCTATTACAAAGAATATCTGGGTTGGGTGTTCTTCCTTGCTCATATTCATTAAACATATATTTAATGATCTTTTCATTATACT